>JAJRQN010000126.1 GCA_024280235.1 Bacteroidota bacterium
TTGGGGTTATCCTGGTTGGGGTTATTATCCGCCTTATTACCCCGGTTATTACCCCGGTTATTATCCTCCTTACTACCCCGGTTATCCTGATTACGGATACAGAGCAGGTATTTATCAGCCAAGAATAAATCGGGGAGGCGGTTCTTCCGTATCCCGCGGCACCGTTGCCGGTAGTTCCGGGATTTACAGTCCGAATGTGAAATCGGCCGGTCATGCAGCCAGTACAGTTTCTCACAAAAGAGTTCCGGTGAACCCTGAAGGTCGTAATGGCAAAATGATAAAGCCCAATGGCAACAACAGTCGTCCGGCAGGCTCCATGCGTTTTAACCCTGAACTTGCCAAAAAGCGTCTTGAAGAGAATCATACGCAGGGAAAACTGAACAAACCGACGGGAAGTGTTGTACGAAGCAATCCTAATGGTAGCAGAAGTACAAGATTTGGCGTTTCGGAATCAAGAAACCAGAGGGTGGAAGGCTACCGCAGACCGCCAGCTTACCAGCGTGAAGAAAGTATGAAACTCAGGTTTCAGAAACCAAAACAATACCAAAGTTTGGAATCACGTTCTATGCGTAGCAGCAAGGAGTTTTACCGTTCGCCGGTACGCCGCACTTCAAATCCTGAATACAGGAGAACAGGTTCAAGAACCGTTCGTCCGCAGCCACAAATCGTGCGTAGACAGAACATTTACCGTCCCCGTCCGGCAGGCTCGCGAAACTCGGTTTACCGTGGCTATAGCGGACACTCCGGCGTGAAGGTTTACAACACACCTACGCGTTCTTTCTCTTCGCCCAACAGTTTCCGCACACCGGCTTATAGAAATTCTTCGCGTTCAAAATCATCTGGAAGTTTCCGCGCTCCGACACGTAGCTTCTCAGCTCCTGTGAGAGTCAGGACAGGCTCTTCATCAGGATCAGGTGGCGGCGGAATCAGGAGAAGTTCAGGTGGCGGCGGAATCAGACGTTAACACCTTTTATTTTAGGATTTTAAAAGATTATTATTATGAAAAAGATACTTATCATAACAGCCTTTGTATTATTCACCTTTTCAGTTTCTGCCCAAACGGCAGATGATGCCCTGCGTTATTCCCAAAATTTTTATGAAAGCACAGCTCGGAGTATGGCAATGGGAGGAGCTTTTGGTGCACTTGGTGCCGATTTCTCCACAGCCGCTACCAACCCGGCAGGAATGGGGCTTTTCAGAACAGATTATTATTCCATTAGCCCTGAGTTAAATTTCCGAAACACAAGCTCCGAATATAACTCAACCCTGTCATCAGACAGCCGAACCATCTTTAACCTCAGCAATTTCGGGTATGTCAGTGCCATCAAGCTGGGGCCTGAAAGTGGAAAAGGCTGGAAATTTATGCAATTTTCTTTTGGCATGAACCGACTCAACAATTTCAACTCAAATTTGGATATGCAGGGAGCCAATTCCAAAAACTCAAGATTAGATGTCTATCTCGAAAATGCAGATGGAACCAATTATGCGGATATTGAAAATGACAAAAACAACAACTATTCGTTTGATCTGAATCCGGCCTGGCAACTTTATCTTATTGACACTATACCGGGTTATCAGGACTGGTATTACAGCCCCGTTCCTTACGGAGGGACATTCCAACGCGAGCAATTGCAAACAAGAGGTTCGATAAATGAATGGTATTTCTCTTTCTCCGCCAATTACAATAATGTTCTTTACATAGGCGCCACCGTAGGTATTGATGCGCTTCGCTATTATAGCAACTCGTATTATTCCGAATATGATGCTGCGGATACAATTCCCTATTTTAAAAGCTGGGAATTTGACCAGACTCTGCAAACAAAAGGGACAGGTGTAAACATCAAAGTCGGCCTTATTGTCCAACCTGTAAAATGGCTGCGTGTGGGCGTAGCTTATCACTCGCCCATCTGGTATCCCAATATGCGCGATACTTGGTACACCACCACATTTGCCAGTCTGGAATGGACAAGTCCCGCTAACATTTCCTCTCCAACCGGAAGTTACCAGTATAAGATGACCACGCCCATGAAATTCCTTGCCGATGCAGGTCTTCTTATTGGAAATAAGGGAAGTGTTTCCTTTGAATACGAATACGTTAACTATACAAAAGCAAAATTCAAGGCAAACGATTACAATTATAATACTGAGAATACTAACATTCAAAATTATTTCCACTCGGTAAATAACATTCGGGTAGGAACCGAATGGCGTTTGGGCATCATGGATATCCGGGCCGGTTATGCAGTTTACGGAAGTCCGTATGCCCGCAACCTAAACGATGGTATGCGTCAGTCCTATTCGGGAGGATTAGGCTTTCACTTTAATAATCTGACCATCGATCTGGCTTATGTCTATTCCAAAATGAATAAAGATTATTATTTATACGGGACAAAAGACATTGTGGTAAATCCTGTGAGAAACACTTATAACAATAACTCCATCGTCCTTAGTTTTGGTTACAGGTTATAGCAATCCATTATTCCTGAATTCTTGAGAGAGCTTCTTTGGCTTTGCCACGAATACTGTTTCTGTATTCTACAAAATTCAGGCTGAGACACTCTTCATAAAAACGCTTTGCCAACGTCAGGCTGTCTTCCGTTTCGTAAATTTCACCAAGTTTTAGTGCGGCATTAGCAGCAAAATAACGTGGAGAGAATTCTCCCATAGTAATCGTCCGACGGTACTCATTTTTCGCATCAGCAATTTTATTCTGTCTGTGAGCAATGCGGGCATAACGATAAACGCGTTCTGTTCGCCCGTTTTCAGTCAGGCGGAGAGTGTTCATAGTATCAAGAATAGTTTTGGCACGGGCATAGTAACCGCCATCAAAGAGCAAGCGTGCACGAAGAAGGTTTATGTTCGGAAAAGTGCCCGAACCCGCCTCTTTCAACGCCTCTTTGTCAGCACCCACCTCAGCGGTCCCGTAAACTTTCACAGAATCCATAAACTGCTGATACTCTTTCGGTTTATTTTGCAATAAGACAGCCCATGCACGCTTGCGCCATGCATCTTTAACATAATTCATCCCCTCGAAATGATTTAGGAAAAAGCGAAAGGAGGCTGTTGCCGAATCAGCATCGAGTTTTCTCAAAAAACACTCTCCTTTTAAATAATGCAGATAGTAAAAAGGAAAGTAATCCGAACCCTGAGGAAGAGCATTTAGTTGTTTTAATGCCATCTCGTTTTGCCCGTAATGGATATGAATATCTGTTTTCAGGAAACCCATTAGTAAATTTCTATTGTCCGTACGGTCGAGATAAGTCAATAACTTGTCCATCGCCTTTCGCCCGGGGGAGAGATTAAGCTCAATAAATCCGAGGTAAAACAGGGCTTCATTGTGCAAATAAGCATACGGCGAATTTTTGTAAGTGTTATCAAGCGCCCGGTAAATTTCTGCTTTCCCCTGCTCCACACTTCCTTTCATGGAAATGATTTTTAGCATCCAGCCATATTTGTCAGGAACCAGGCCAATCATCACATGCAAAACGCCCATAGTGATATAGTTGGGAACAAAATCCGGAAATTGCTCCATGTTCTCCGTCAACATACGATAAGCACGGTTTATTTCGAGGGCAGCAGTGAAATATTGTCCGAATTTAAGCCGGGATAAAGCGCGCTGCACGTTCATGTTTGCAAGTAACAGATTTTTATAGCGGCTGGTATCGGACAGGTTGTCTATCCGGTCATAGTACATATTGAAATGGTCGGACAAAGCATCGAACACTTTCGGATTTTCGCCAATAAACACACGCAGAAAGTCAATATAATTTTCGAGATAGTCCACATACACATTGTCCGGATAAAGCAGTTTCTCAGCATTTAACATTTTTCTGGCCGGCACAAAGCGAAGCGACAATATCTCGCCGTAGGCCTGCCGGCAGAGGCTGTCAACACGCACTTGTTGCCCATCCAAAAATTGAACGAAAAAAACAGCAATTACAAGAAAAAACAACTTCTTCATGGGTTAATCTTTCAACAACAACGGAGGCAAAAGCAAAAAAAAGTTAAAAAAACGCTTCCAAAATCCTTTTCGATTTTCTCTCCTGACATCTCCAAAAGCCTGCAATACCGACATCACAGAAGTTTAAAAACTTTTCTACCGACATTTTGCCCAAACCGGACTTAACAAACTTGCGCTAAAATATTGTTTTTTAAACTACATTTGCATCTAAACAAGACCATTCTGCATGAAAATTGTCATTTTTGGTAAGCAATTTGATCCGAAACAAGCTCCTTATATTCAGCAACTATTTGACGAGTTGCATAAAAAAGGGGCACAGGTTTGTGTGTACAAAAGCTATTTTGACCTGATAAAAGGCCAAATTAATTTTGCCGAAAAGCCCGGAGTATTCATTGAGTCGAAGGACATTGAAAATCTGGATTTTTTATTTTCTATCGGTGGTGATGGGACCCTCCTGGACGCCATTCCTTACGTTCACGACCTCGGGGTTCCCATTCTCGGTATTAATCTAGGAAGACTCGGCTTTCTTTCAAGCGTATCAAGACTTGAGATGAAAAAAGCTATTGATTACATCTATGCAGGCAATTACAGCCTTGACCAGAGGACGCTCCTGAAACTGGAAAAGCCGGAGAACCTTTTTGGAAAACTTAACTTTGCGTTAAACGATTTAACCATTTACCGCAACAACGACACATCACTGGTTACCATCCACGTTTATGTGAATGGTCTTTTTTTGAATACTTATTGGGGTGACGGGCTGATAATTGCCACACCCACCGGCTCTACGGCTTACTCTATGAGTGTGGGCGGCCCGATATTAACACCGGGATCGGAGAATTTTGTCATTGCGCCCATCGCTTCACACAATTTAACCGTACGTCCCATCGTTATTCAGGATAACAGTGAAATACGTATTAAAATAGAAGGAAGAGAAGAAAAATATTTGCTATCGCTGGATTCGCGCCAGCATCATATCAACAAAAAAGAAGAGATAATTATTAAAAAATGTAGTTTTAGAATCAATCTGGTTCAGATGCCGGAGCAAAGTTTTTTTTCTACCATTCGCGAGAAATTGCTGTGGGGTGTTGACAGCCGGAATTAAACTGTCAGCAGTTGTTAGAAATTGATAAATTTGCCGCTCAAAATCAGGGACAAGCATACAAATGACAAAATCTTTACCCATATCCAGTAAGCCGGTATTTTTCCTCATTATGGCGGGAATGATTTTCCCGTTGGTTTCGTGTGCCCAGAACACATTGGAGGCAGGTCTTTCCGGCGGATATTCTTATTACAACGGCGACATTGTTCCTGCCACTCCGTTTGTGATGCCAAAGCCTGCATATGGAGCTGTGGTCAGATATAATTTTGGCGACCGGTGGACTGCAAAGATCACATACACCCACGCCAACGTGGCCGGTGATACCACAAAGTCGAAACCTGCAGTTCAGGGCTTACAGAATTTTACTACCACAATTAATGATATATCAGCTATGGGCGAATTTAACTTTATGAAATACTCTACCGGAAGTAAAAGATATAATTTTACGCCCTATATTACTGCCGGAGCAGGTTTTTTCTTATTCAACACAGAAGATATTGATACTACTGTCAAAAGTCATAACTTTGCCGCAATTTTCGGATTAGGGTTCAAATACAGTTTAAGTAAAAAATTTGGCCTTTCAGCAGAGTGGCGAATACATAAGACATTTACAGATATGCTGGATGGTCAGGAAGGAAACAGTGGCACAAAAGACTGGTTTGGCATAGCCAATATCAGCGTAACGTATAAAATAGAGTTTAATAACAATAAAGGATGTGATGGCCTTCGGTGGTAAGGAAGATGGATTTTTTAAAACGTATAGATATTAAGAGACTTCCGTCTCATGTAGCCATTATTATGGATGGCAACGGCAGGTGGGCACGAAAGCAGGGACACGACCGTGCTTTTGGGCATCACAAAGGAGTGGACGCTGTACGTACGGTGGCGGAAGCTGCTGCTGAAATCGGCATTCGGTTTCTCACGCTTTATACTTTCTCCACTGAAAACTGGAATCGGCCGCAAGAGGAAGTGGATGCATTGATGCATTTGTTCGTTGAGACCATTGAAAAAGAAATTCCCACCCTGAATAAAAATGACATCAGACTCAATGCTATTGGAAATATTGACGGCCTTCCGGCGCTGAACAGAGCAAAGCTATTGAGCACCATGGAGAAAACAGGAAATAACAGGAAGATGGTTTTGACACTCGCTTTAAATTATAGCGGACGATGGGAGATTGTTGAAGCGATTAAAAAAATGATAAACGATGGGAGTTCCGGAAAGATAGATCCTGAGACTTTGGATAGCAACACTGTTTCAAAATACATGAATACAGCACAAATACCTGATCCGGAATTACTTATCCGGACAAGTGGAGAACAACGTATCAGTAATTTCCTTTTGTGGCAAATAGCTTATTCCGAGTTGTATTTTTCACCGAAATTATGGCCTGACTTTGGTAAACAAGATTTTTATAAAGCCATTCTTGAATATCAAAAGAGAGAAAGAAGATTTGGCTTAACAAGAGAGCAATTAAAATTTGGAGAACAGGATGAAGATGTTTAAATACGGATGGAATTGGTTTTTATTGGCTTTAGTTGGTTTAACTTTTGTCCCCTTATTGGCAAACGCTCAATCGAAACAGAAAGATTTACTATCCGAAATCAGTTATGACCACCCTCAGAAATATGTTATCGGAGGAATCAACGTTTCAGGAATAAACTACCTTGATAAATCAGTAGTTATCATGCTGTCAGATTTGGAAGAAGGAGCAAGAATAAAAGTTCCGGGAGATGCCATTACCACAGCTATCCGAAATCTTTGGAATCAGGGACTTTTTGATAATGTGAGCATTATTGCTACCAAAATAAAAGACGATACCATATATCTCAATATCTATTTGCAGGAAAAACCACAACTTAATGAATTTAACTATACCGGTATCAAAAAAGTGAACAGGACGACCTGAAGGACAAGATAAACCTTACCCGCGGCGATGTTGTAAGCAATCATTTGATTAACCGTACCGAAAACATTATCAAAAATTACTATCGCGGCAAAGGCTATCTGAATGCACAGGTAACCATCTCTCAGAAAAATGCCGGTTCACGAAAAAACCGTAAGGAGTTTGTTAATCTCACCATCAATGTAAAGAAAAATAAAAAAGTTAAAATCGGGGTTATCAATATTTATGGAAATCATGCTTTCTCGGACGACAAGGTAAAAAAAGCCATGAAAGATACCCGTGAGAGAGGTTATTTCAACCCGCTGAATCCCATGGGTCTTATGTTGGTACACGTTGTAGCCGATGCCGCTACTTTCCGCTTTAAGAAGCTCAGAGATGACCTTGTGGGCTATGCAATAAAAAACTATCGCCTGCAAATTTTTAAAAGCTCCAAGTTCATTCAGTCTAAATTTAAGGATGACCTGAACAAAATCATTGCCGAATATAATTCTGCCGGATACCGTGATGCACAAATCCTAAAAGACTCTATCTATAGAATTGACAAAACCGATATCGGAATAAATATTTATCTGAAGGAAGGCGACAAATATTATTACCGGAAAATTACATGGGTTGGAAACACCATCTACAGCTCCAAATTTCTTAGCGCTGTCCTCGCCATAAGACCCGGCGATGTTTACAACAAAAAGTTGCTGGAAACCAATCTGAATTACAACGATAAAGGTTTCGATGTAAGCAGTTTGTATATGAATAACGGTTATCTGTTTTTCTCGGCTACTCCGGTAGAAACTTATGTGGGAAACGACTCCATCGATTTGCAAATCAGGGTGCATGAGGGAAAACAAGCGCGTATTAATAAAGTAACGGTAAGCGGAAACACCAAAACCAACGACCATGTGGTTATTCGTGAACTTCGTACAAAACCGGGGCAACTTTTCAGCCGCTCGGATGTCATCAGAAGTGTGCGTGAATTGGCAAACCTTAAATATTTTAATGCACAAAACCTCAAACCGGACATTAAGCCGAATCCGGCAAACGGAACTGTGGATATAAACTACAATGTGGAAGAAACTTCTGCCGACCAGATTGAACTTTCGGGCGGCTGGGGCTACGGGAGAATAATTGGTACTATTGGGTTGAGCTTTAACAACTTCTCCCTGAGGAACTTCTTTAACCCGAAAGCATGGAGACCCGTTCCTTCGGGCGATGGGCAAAAACTCTCCATTCGTTTCCAAACTTATGGTGCCGGTTATATGAGTGCCGGAATTTCTTTCACCGAACCATGGCTGGGTGGCAAAAAGCCTAACGCCCTGACCGTCTCCTATTATTATTCTATCTACTCCATAAGATCGAATACCACCATCACTCCCGATCTGAATGATACTACAGCTCTTTCCAACGGAAACCAGAAATTTGTCAGCCACGCCATTACCGTTGGACTGGGAAAACGTCTCAAGTGGCCTGATGACTACTTCACCCTTTATCAGGCAGTGAATATTCAACTGTATCAATTGCAAAATTACGCTGCTATCTTCTCCGTTGGCGATGGTAACGGCAATTATAACAATCTGAATTATAACGTTGTCCTTGGAAGAAATTCTGTTGACGCTCCCATTTACCCACGATCCGGTTCCGACATTTCGCTCTCGTTGACATTAACGCCACCTTATTCGCTCTTTTCAAATAAAGATTACCAAAATCTTCCGGATGCTGAAAAATACAAATGGATTGAATATTACAAATGGAAATTCAAAGCTTATCTCTATTTTGAGTTGATGCCCAAATTGGTACTGGTAACCAAAGCGAGATTTGGATATCTCGGCGCTTACAATTCCGATATAGGGGTTACACCTTTTGAAAGATTTTATCTCGGAGGCGATGGACTATCGGGCTACAATAACTATGATGGGCGCGAAGTTATCGGCATGCGGGGCTATGGCAATGAGACAATTACACCGGATTACTATAGAAACCAAAACCTTGGTGGTACCATTTATTCACGTTATACACTGGAACTGCGCTACCCCATCTCACTGGCACCAACTTCAACAATTTATATTGAGGCTTTCTTTGAGGCAGGTAACGCATGGGCCGGGACAAAGGACTTTGATCCCTTTAACCTGAAACGTGCAGCCGGAATCGGCGCGCGGATTTATCTGCCTATGTTTGGTTTACTCGGACTTGACTGGGGCTACGGATTTGATAAAATTCCGGGTCTCCCCGGCGCCAGCGGAAGCCATTTTGCTTTTTCTATGAATGGATCACTTGATTAATTTTGGCAGGCTTATTGTAGTTTACATCAATAATAAAAATCATTGCACTATGAAAAAGACAAAAATCCAACTCATTTCAATGGTTGTGGCAGGACTGTTGTTACTTGCTTTCGTGCCTCAGGCCCATGCACAAAAAAGTGCTTTTGTAAATACGCAGTACATCCTGAAAAACGTTCCTGAATACACGGATGCCCAAGATGTTTTAAACAGCTTATCCAAGAAATGGCAGGCAGAAATCGCTGAAAAACACAAAGAAGTCAGTGAGATGTATAAAAAATATCAGGCGGAAGCCGTATTGTTACCTGCCGATGTGAAAAAGAAAAGAGAAGATGAAATTGTAAACAAAGACAATGCAGTAAAAGCATTGCAAAAACAATATTTTGGTCCCGGAGGCCAACTTTTCAAAAAACGAGAAGAATTGATAAAACCTATTCAGGAAAAAGTTTACAACGCCATTGAGACCGTAGCAACTACTGAAAACATAGCTTTCGTTTTTGATAAAGCGGGAAGCCCGACCCTGCTGTACGGAAATCCGAAATATGACATTAGTGATGCCGTACTTGATGAATTGGGAAAAGTTATGCAAACTAACAGCTCCGGATCACGATAATCGGACTTTTTATGACAATAAAATTAAGTTATTTTCTCATTTAACGAATTTTATAATCATCGTTGATGAAAATTTTTTACATTTGCCGCTCACTTTTGAAGTTAAATTATTATTAATAACAATATTCATGCAATGAAAACAATCAAAAAAGGTTTTTTACTTTTAACCGTGGCTCTCTTCATTTCCGGATTTGGTTTTGCCCAAACTACTTTAAAAATTGGTTATATCAATTCCAACAAGCTAATGAGTACAATGCCGGAAGCCGACTCTGCTCAGGCACAAGTTAAAAAATATGCTGCCGGATTACAAAAACAGATGCAATCTATGGCACAGGAATACCAAAGCAAAGTTCGTGATTACCAAAGTAATGTTGGAACCATGTCCGATCTAATCAGACAGACTAAAGAAAAAGAGATCTCTGATCTGCAACAACGTATTCAGGCTTTTCAGGCTTCTGCTGATCAGGACGTTCAGAAAAAACAACAAGAATTGTTTCAACCTATTATAGCAAAAGTCAAAAATGCTATTACTGCCGTAGGTAAAGAACACGGATACAATTATATTCTTGATGTTTCTCAGGGCGTTGTTCTTTTTTATGCAAATGGGGATGATGTTACTCCACTTGTGAAGAAGAAATTAAATTTAAAATAAGAGGGACTCCTCATATATAAAAAAAGCCTGCTGAAATTTCAGCAGGCTTTTTAATACCCGTTCTTTTTAACGGTATTTTTTAAGGAAAAATTGGAGTGGAAAAAATTTTTGAAATTGGCCGTGAATATGTAAATTTGCAACCTCTTTCAAGAAGGGATTCTTGCCACAGGCAAGATCGGACACTTAGCTCAGGTGGTTAGTCCCGATAGCTATCGGGAGACTCATAATCAGGTAGTTTTTAATATTGCCTCCTTATGAAAAACCACTTCGCTAAAGACAAAAAGGGCCTATAGCTCAGTTGGTTAGAGCACCTGACTCATAATCAGGTGGTCCCAGGTTCAAGTCCTGGTGGGCCCACACATTGAAAATCCCTGTAAGCGAAACGTTTACAGGGATTTTACTTTTATACCGATTAGTACTGTTTTTATCAAACAACTGTAATATTATTTCTTTTTAAGCCTGTACCACCTGCTCAGAAGTCCGTCAATCTGTTTTTTATAAAAAGAAAATACTTCCATTTGACCCTGGACAGGCGCTGCATCTGCACGTTGAACTGAAATTACCAACCCGGATAAGGCATTAATTGCAGTAGGAAAATTCGGCTGCCCGCTTCTAGATAAAGTTAAAAGCGAATCAACTCTTACAGGAGAAAGATTTTCTTTTCTCTCTAACATTTCGTTGATCTGCTTATATACTGACACCGATTTATTTAACAGAACGTCTATTTGCCGTGCGAACTTAAGCTGTTTTACTAAATCATCCTGACTTACGCGAACGCGTGGATCTAATTTTACAATCAAAGGGCGGGTATATTCTTTCCCGTTTACACGCAGGGTAACGGTATAGCTACCCGGCAATACGAGTGGCCCTTCGGGTTGAAGAGGCGTACCATCTGTCCATATTGCTGCAATAGAATAATGATATTGCAGGGCAGCCGGACGCGGATAGCGAATATTCCATACAAACCGGTGCATACCTGCCGTATTATAAAGATGTTTGGTTCTGGATAGCCAGCCTTTTTCAAAATAGCGGTGAGCAGGCAATTCTATTACCTTTTCGCTGCTTGAGAATTGTTTCACGATATTTCCTACAGAATCTTTTATCGTTAAAGTAACCGGGCCTTGTGCATTATCTTTAAGCCAATAATCTATTATTGCCCCTGCCGGGGGATTTTGCCCCAACGGTGTTGAAGGAGGCCAGGGCGTATCGCGATTTTCATTATTCCTTAAGCGCCAGGTTTGTGCGGGACTAAAAAGATAAACCGGTTCTTCCGAAATCTTTTGGGTTATCTCACGTAAGGGTTCAAGGTCATCCAGTATCCAAATCCCGCGTCCCTGTGTTCCGGCAATAAGATCGCCGTTGTGTACAACGAGATCGCGTACGCTTGTAGTGGGGAAATTTAATGTAAGCGGCTGCCATTCAGCACCATCATCAAATGAGACATAAATACTTCGGTTTGTGCTTGCATAAAGAAGTCCTTTCTTAACAGGATCCGCTTTGACAACATTTAGATATTCATCGGATGGAAGTCCATTGATAATCGTCTGCCATGTCTTTCCGTCGTCAGTTGTCTTGAGTATTAAGGGGGCTGATTTTCCAAGCCTGTGCAAATCAACGGAAACATACGCAGCATGTATTGAAAACGGAGAGGGTGAAATAGCATTAATTCTTCCCCAAAGCGGAACAGTCGGAGGTGTAACATTATGCCACTGTTCGCCTCCGTCCGTGCTAAGTTGGATAAGACCATCATCCGTACCGACCCAAATTACTTTTTGATCGACAGGTGACGGAGCGATACTGAAGATCACTCCGTAGCCAATTGAGCGAGCCTGAGCCTGACCTGGATTATTTACTTTCTCAGCTCCGGGTTTTATCCCACTCAGATCGGGGCTGATAATTTTCCAATGATCGCCGTTGTCAAGCGACTGGAAAAGATATTGCGCACCAAAATACAACGGATAAGGTTTTATATGAGAAAAAACCAGTGGTGTAATCCAGGTGTAACGGTAGCGCACAGTTGTAGGCCGTGCACCATAACTTGAGACAGGCCACGGAGAAATGTTGGCAGACTGCCTGGTAATTTCGTTGAAACGAGAAATTGACCCGCCAAGACCGCTTCCGAAAATCAAATTTGCATTCCCGGGTTTCGGAATATCGTAATCTCTCTCAGCTCCTCCTACCGGATGCCAGTCCCTCTCACTGATCACGCCATAAGGTCCGCGGCTTAAAATTCCGACGGTGCCGTTGTCCTGTTGTCCGCTGTAAATCCGATAAGGAAACTGATTATCTACCGCCAAATGATAGAATTGACCGGTAGGCTGGTTGTACCAGCTTGACCAGCTTTGGCCGTCATTTACCGTTACAACTGCCCCTTGATCGGACGCTGTAATCATGTGTGTAGGATCGGAAGGATTTATCCATAAGAAATGATAATCATCTCCGCCGGGTGAACCTTTAAATATCGAAAAATGTTTGCCACCATCGTCTGAACGTTGGATGGAACGATCCATAACATAAACAATGTCCGGATGGTTTGGGTCAACTGTAATGCGGCTAAAATAGGAGTCGGCCAGTGACGCATCCTGATTGACAAGCTGCCAGCTTTTGCCTCCGTTATCCGTGCGGTACATACCACTATTATTTTTACCTGCTTGAATGGAAGCATACACAATTTGTCCATTACTTCCGCGCGCAGCACCAAGGCCAATCCGCCCGAGATTGCCTGTTGGAAGACCGTTGCCAATAAGCTTTTTCCAATGGTTACCTCCATCAACACTTTTGTAAATACCAGATCCCGGACCGGATTGTGGTAAAAAGTAATCGAGCCACGGATGCTGGCGCATCTGCCACAGGGCAGCATAAACTATCGAAGGATTTTCCGGATCAGACGCAAGATCCACAGCTCCGGTATTCTCGTTAACAAACAGAACATGCTTCCAGGTTTTTCCACCGTTGGTGGTTAGGAAAACGCCACGCTCGGAATTAGGGCCAAATGCATTGCCCATTGCAGCCACTAAAACACGGTCAGGATTTTCAGGATCTATCAAAATACGGCCAATATGCCGGCTCTCTTTTAATCCCGCATTTTTCCATGTTTTTCCTCCATCTTCGGTTTTGTATATGCCGTTTCCGGCAAGGATATCATAGCGCAAGGCCACCTGTCCCGTACCCGCATAGATTATTTGGGAATTAGAAGGTGCAATGGCAAGAGCACCAATAGAAGAGGATTGCTGATGTTGCATTAAAGGTTGCCATGTTCTGCCCGCATCATCCGTTTTCCAGATTCCGCCGCCAGCCGCACCAAAGTAGAAAGTGTTTGGTTTATCAGGGACACCCGCTGCCATGGTTGCCCAGCCGGCGCGGAAAGGCCCAATCAACCGCCAATGCATATCGGCATAAGTTGCTTCCGGGATTGTTTGAGCGAGGATAATTTTAAATGGTATAACTAAAAAGATAAAGATTTGAACCAAAACAATTATTGATGTATTATTTTTTGTCCAATATGTAGTTGGTTCAGTATTGAAAATATTAGCCGGACTGACTTTATGTTTCATAATATTATACCTCTTCATTAAAATTAGCTTTTGGTTATTGTCTATTCCCACATGCCATATTCTGATGTAAATTTATTGGAAAGAAAATACGGTACAGAATATTTTAAGTCAATGGTTGTATTTTTCTTTCAAACTTTCAAAAAAATATTTTCAGGCAAAAGTATAATAAAAAGATGGTTGTTCACGTCTTTGAGATTGTTGGAAAACTTTTTCCTTTTAAAAAAGTTCTGTCATCTTTTGATTTTATTCGTAATTTTGCAGCACTATAGATATCGAAAAATTTAAACGGGAACTAGACGAACTTTTCAGGCTTTTCAATAAGCTTATGGAAAAACAAGACGCTGAAATGGAGAATATTCCGGGCATCAACAAGATGATGGTCGAGCAGTTTAAAGTATTCTTCATCAACTACGAAAGTATGAAAGACCAGATTGCTTACCAGCTGCAGGGGCAGTTTGGCGATTCTATTCAGGAAATGGTGGAAACATTGATCAAACAGTTGCGTGAAGAATTGGGCGAAGAAGAGTGGATGATTACTTCCGATACAGATGTACCTGTGATTCATGAAATTAAACAAAACCCGACCAATCCGGAAATAGAAATTGCTGAAATTGACAAATTACTGAAAAATCCTGACCTGACGCCGGAACAAATTGATGAGTTGCTGGATCGGCGTTCGCGGCTGAAATAATCTTTAATCATACAAATACAGGCATTCTCTTTTGAGAATGCTTTTTATATTTTACGAGGGCACATTTATGTTTGAAAAAATCAAACATTATTTTCAAAACTATTACAAAAAGCGAAAACCTTTTGCAATTGCCACGGATATTTTATTTTGGGGACTTATCCTCCTCCTGATTATTCCCACAACGCGGGTTACAGTTACTTCATTCTTTATCCGGCTGACATCTTTTGCCCCATCCGGCCTGTCGGCTGATAAACAATACACTCTGTCGGAGAATACCAAAAAGTGGGAAATGACAGACATGTCGGGCAAAATGGTTGTCTTTTCCGGCTTTATGGACAAACCGGTATTTGTAAATTTCTGGGCAACATGGTGTCCGCCCTGCCGCGCAGAGCTTCCCGGCATTCAAAAACTTTACGAACAGTACAAAAACAAGGTAAATTTTTTGTTGCTTTCTGATGAACCACAGGCCAAAATAAAAACATTTGCCGCAAAATATCACTATGATGATATGCCCTTTTATCGTTATCGATATGTTCCGCAGGACTTTTCAACACGAAGTATTCCCACCACATTCATCATCTCCAAACAGGGAAAAGTAATTTTAACAAAAAGAGGAGCTGCCCGCTGGGAATCTGATAAAGTAAAAAAGCTGCTTGATAACCTTATCAGGCAATAAAATCGTGGCTGATTTGTTATATCTTTGTAAAAATTTAAAAACAAAAAATATGAAACGGATAACATTAGGCATCTTTCTTCTTCTTACCTTTTTATCTTTCCAGCAAATTAAAGCACAATCGCTCAGCGAAAGCGCCATGAAAAAGGTTACCGTAGGTCTTGATGTTTTTACCGATATGTGGGTTAACGCCCCAACTAATGTTGATATTCGCACTATTCATCCGGCAGCCAACGGATATATCACATACAACATGGGAGTTGGAGAAAGCAAAAAACTTACTTTTGGCATTGGCCTGGGAATCGGAAGCCACAATATGTATAGCAATAATGGAGTTATCGAAAACATTAAAGCCGACACCATTAAATACACCACATTGGCTACGGATTTATATATGAAACGATCCAAATTATCTTTAACTTACCTCGAAGTGCCACTGGAATTAAGATTTAAAGCCAAATCCGGTTTTAAAGTCAGTCTCGGCTTCAAGCTGGGTTACCTGATTGACAGCAAAGAGAAATATGTGGGAAATACCGTGAAAGCCGGTCCTATACAGGTTATAAAAAGAAAAAGAATTACACAGTTGAATGGCTTTTCATACAGCCCTACTTTGCGTGTAGGTTACAAATCGTTTAATTTATTTTTCTCCTATGCACTGGGGCCTGCTTTCAGAGTAGACCATGGGCCACAACTGCATCCCATGTCAATGGGGATAACCCTTACGCCATTTTAACAGAAGCCCGGATCCCAAAAATACTTCCCCCGGACCAGTATCAAAGTTTCAGAAACAGCGTTGTCATAACCAGCACACCAAGCAGATATCCGCTGTAAATCTCAAATGGTGTATGGGAGGCTGTTTTTAGTCGTGCATAACCCGTAATTCCAGATATTAGTATCACTCCGAAAAGCCAGAAATAGAGGGATATATGAAATGAAAATGCCAAAGCAATCACAGCTCCGGTAAGTCCGCCCCATGCGATCATGTGCTGACTGATTTTATAAAAATAATTAAAAAACAGTCCCAGCAACACCAGTACTGTCGATCCGAGCATAAAAACAGTTGCAGGTTGAAAAACAGCGAGTAGCTTTAATGAATAAAAAGCAATATAAAAAAAGATGCCAATGGCAATCATGGGGAAAATGCGTTCATGTCGGCGACGCATTTCCAGACTCTCTGTCAGTTTGAGCATCCACATACCTGCGGTTACCAATATGGGCAGTACAAAGGTCAAAACAAAGATGAACAGCAACACCATCATTTTGATTTTCACCGAAACACCGAGTAACGGATAAAATGGAAGCCGAAACAAAATCAACAGAAAATAAGTAGGAATTAGTAACGGATGAAAGAGAACCGAGAGTGCACGTGCTAATGTTTTTTCCATCAAAATATTTTTCAAATATAACTTAACGATTTTTGAAGATTACACTTTTAGTTCCTTGCGTAACCTTGCTACAGGAATACCAAGTTGTTCGCGGTATTTGGCAACCGTACGGCGGGCAATGGGATATCCTTTCTCTTTCAGCTCATTTCTAAGTTGCTCATCGGTAAGCGGTTTGTTTTTGTTCTCCGCTTCGATCAAATCTCTCAGAATGGTTTTCACCTCACGTGTGGAGACCTCTTCACCATCATCTTTCTGCATGGATTCGCTGAAAAAACTTTTTAAAAGGAAAGTTCCAAACGGCGTTTGTACATATTTACTGTTTGCCACGCGTGAAATGGTGGAGATATCCATACCCACAATGTCTGCAATATTTTTCAGAATCATAGGGTGCAGCTTGGTTTCGTCTCCGGTAAGAAAATATTCACGCTGGTAGTCCATAATAGCTTTCATGGTAATATAAAGTGTATTTTGCCTTTGCCTGACCGCTTCGATAAACCATTTCGCCGAATCCATTTTCTTTTTGATAAAGCTAAAAGCTTCTTTTTCAGCTTTTCCCCGTTTTCCATTGGCCAAATCCTGCATCATATTAGTGTAAGTCCGGCTCACCCTTAGCTCGGGAGTATTCCATGAGTTCAGTGTCAACTCCAGCTCTCCGCCGTTGTTGTTGATAGTGAAATCGGGAATAATATACTGGTTATTACGGGAAGTCTCCACTAAAGAATTGCCGGGTTTCGGATTCAAAGTCAGGACGACATCTATGGCCGCCTTCAACTGATCTTCGGTAATGTCGGCCCGTTTCATAATCTTATCGTAGTGCTTTTTTGTGAACTCGTTAAAATAGCGTTTAATAATCTTGTAAGCCAAATTAAGTGCCTCATCTGTCTCCGTCTCTGTCTTCATTTCCCGCTTTAGTTGGATGAGCAGACACTCCTGCAGGTTTCGACCGCCCACACCGGGAGGGTCAAACTCCTGAATAACAGACAACACCTCTTCCACTTCTTCTTTTTTCGCATCGATATTTTGCATGAAAGCCAAATCATCAACAATGGAATCAACAGAACGTTGCAGGTAACCGGAATCATCGATATTTCCAATAATATAATATCCTATTTGAAGTTTATAATCATCGAGATATTGCATACCGAGTTGTTGCTTCAACAGCTCGTGGAAACTAATACCTGTGGAAAAAGGAATTTCTTTATGTTCATTATCGCGGCTGTAATTGTTGGTTTGCAGCTTGTATTCAGGAATTTCGTCCTCGCCTTTGTAATAATCGTCCATATCGAAATCATTCTGATTCTCCTCACGGGCTTCCTGAATTTCGGAAGTCTCATTTGTATCGCTGTTTTCAGGTTGGGAGTATTCTTCTTCGTGATTATCTATGGCATCTGTTTCAAGAGCAGGATTTTCTTCAATTTCTTATTTTACTCTTTGTTCCAGTTCATTAGCGGGTATCTGCAACAATTTCATCAACAAGATCTGTTGTGGTGATAGCTTCTGTAATAATTTCTGTTGCAGGAGTTGCCTTAACATGGTTAAAAAGTATTATTTCTTTTTTGGTATTACAAATGTAAAAAGATTTTTAGACTGGCATGGTTTTAGTGGAAATTTCTTTTCCTCAGACTTACGAGCCTTTTAAAAGAGATGCACAAAAAAGGGCTGTTCGCCGAAGCAACCAGCCCTTTTCGTAAAATCATATTTTTCTTTAATTAAAAGAATATCTCAACCCCAACTGCATTTGCCATTTAGAGCGCAAAGAGACATCGTCCACATAAGAATTTTTCAGATTTGTATCAAATTTGAAATAGGGAACTCCATTCTTGTCCACACCATTTACCGAAATAGGGTTATCGGAAGTGGCAAATTTACGGACACCCCATTTAGAATTAAACATGTTTCCGAGGTTTAATATGTCAAGAGAAATCTGAATTTTATGAATTTTCTTTTGGCCTACATAGAAGTCCTGTAAAAACCGGAAGTCGAGTTGGCTGTACCAGGGCAGCATGGCACCGTTACGTTGGGCATATTTCCCACGTCGGGTACTCAAATAAGGATCCTGACTGATAAAAGCATTCAAAGCGGCCCATTGTGCAGCAGCATCCGGAGCAGTAACACCGTTTCCATTGGCATCAACAGTTCCAAAATGAATATCATTCTCATCAGCAGGAACATACAGCAGGTCATTGTTACGAATACCATCCTGATTTAAGTCGCCGGCATAGATATAGGAATAGCGGCCACCTTTACCTGCTTCGTAGAAGAAGGAGAACGTAGAAGAAGCATGTCCGTAATTAATACGATAAGCAACACTGGAAATAAAACGATGCTTCAGCCCAAAACCAGACCATGAATACTGCGACTGATTGGGATTTCCAATCACCGGTCTGCTCTGGAAAGCATTGGCAGCAATCTTAGATATTAGTGACGTAATGTCTTTGGCACTGAGGTAGGTATAAGCTGCCATAAAACGCAGTCCGAAATTCCACGATTTGGAAACTTTTGCCGTAAAGTTAAACTGTTCTCCTTTATTTGAGTTTCCCATCACAATGGTACCGGCATCCAGGAAGCCGATATGTCCGGGGCTGGAAGAATAGATATTCCTTTCGCTAAATCCGGTAAAGATGGCACGAGTATCGCCCGTCCCGCTCAGCTGTCCTGTAGGAGGTTTCATGTTGTAGTTGTGATGGATAATGGATTCAAGAGTTTTTGTATAGATGGTTTCCACAGTAACCATCCAGTTGTTACCTAAATCCAGGTCAACAGCAAGGTCATTTTTCCAAACCTGTGGCCAGCGGAAATTATCAACCGTAGCATCTACCTGATAGGTATAGCCCGGATAAATTCCGGCATTTGTCGATTGGTTTCCTAACCACACAAAGGGAATACGCCCGCTAAAGATACCGGATCCACCGCGCAATTGGATAGTTTTGTCTCCTTTCACATCCTAGTTAAAGCCAACCCTCGGCGACCAAAGGACTTTTGATTTTGGCCATTTTGTGGCATCCACTTTTGTGGGATTTCCGTTTTCATCAACCCATCCATCAAAATTTTTCACCACATCGGTAGCCGTTGTTACAGGAATCTGATTGAAGTAGAAAGGAACATCAATACGCAAACCATAAGTAAATGTAAAACGATCGCTAATATGCCATTCATCCTGAGCATACACTGCCAGCTGCCCTACTTTCAAATAAGAAAGAGCATACGGTTTTTTCTGAGAATCTCTGACCTGTTTGTTAAAATTAACACCATTGATGGAATCATTAGCAAGGAAACTTTTAACACTGTAGAACTTATCCCAGGGATAGTAAAACAGGTTAAAAGAGTTTTCAAAACTAAAATATTCAAAATCAAAACCACCTGTAATGGTATGTTTGTTAGCGTAGTAGCTCATGTTATCAGAAATTTGATAAATATCCTGATTCAACACATTATGCGTAGAAAACATTTCAGAGCCGGCAGTAATAGCAAGCTGTCCGTTTTGGTTAAAGATGTCCACTACGGGAAACGGTTTTGAAAAAGGTACACGGTAATCACGATAGGCTGTATATCCTGCAATGATTTTGTTACCTATTTTGTTGGAAAAAATAGAGTTTAATTCAGCTATAACAGACTGCACTTTGTTATAAATCCGGTAAGAAGAGTTCTCAAAAGGAAGGCGATAACTTGTCGGCCCTCTGCCAATGACAGCTGTCGGATGGGGTAATTTTTCCATCCATGCATTCAGCATGTTGTAACGAACCGTTAAATTGTGGTTTTTTGAAATATTCCAGTCAATCTTGGCCAGTATTTTATAATTCTTTTTTTGATGTGTGTAACCCTGATAGGCACCGGGATCATATCCCCAATAATTTCTGTAACGTTCCTGTACCATCTTGATGCTGTCTTCAGAAACAGTTGTAACATTGGATTGGCCTTTATTTTGATCATTATATGCTACCCAGCTATGAGCCAACTCACTACGGTTCTCACCTTCGGCATTCACGAAGAAAAATAATTTATTTTTAATAATAGGGCCACCAAGACTCACACCATATTGCTGTGTATTAAAATCGGTATTGGGAACAGAAATATCGCCCACTTTTGAACCCACCATTCCTTTATTTCTAAAGAAAGAATAAACACTTCCTTTAAATTTGTTTGTTCCTGATTTAGTAACCGCATTAACACCGGCACCTGTAAAACCACCTTCACGCACATCGAAAGGGGCGAGAGAAACCTGTACCTGAGCAATAGCATCAAGCGAAACAGGTTGTGCATCCGTCTGTCCACCGGGAGTAGCATCGCCAAGTCCAAAAGAATTGTTAAAAACCGAACCATCCAAAGAGAAACTGTTGTAACGGTCATTAGCGCCACCGAAACTGTTACCATCAGATTCGGGGGTGAGCCGTGTAATGTCTTTCAAACTACGTTTAATAGTTGGCATATCCTCAATGGCTTTACGACTAATATTTGTCATAGCACCGGTTCTGGAAGCATTGATAGTGTTGTTGGTACTTCCTTTAATAACTACCTCTCCAATGTTGACTGATGCTTCCGTCAATACCACCTTGATATCAGCCGTCTTGTTTAGATCGAGATATAAACCTTTGACCTCTTCGGTTTTATACCCGACAGAACTAATCTTTACAGTGTAAGGACCGCCAATTTTCATATTCCGAATATAGAACAGCCCATCCTCTGAGGTGATGGTACCATATTGTGTCCCTGTGGGCGTATGTATTGCCAACACAGTGGCCGCAAACAAGGGTTTGCCATTTTGATCAACAACCTGCCCCTTTAATGCAGCTGTGGTTACCCCCTGCGAGTAACCAGCAATACTCAGGCTAATAGACATTAGCACGAGTAACGAAAAGCGTAAAATTAACTTCATAACTTTATTGTTTTAAATTAAAAAAATTTAACGACGAATGTAGGTCTTTCCTGTTCCTGAAAACATTAAATTTTCTGTTTTTAATTAACAATTATTAACAATCGCAGGAAAATTACATATAAAAAACTGCAAATCAGTAAGAGACTACTTTAATGGATGGTTAAAAAGTTATAATAATAAATGGAAATGAAGATTAGGGATGAGGAGTTTAATGTCAGGAAAGATAACCAGCCGGATATTCATAACTGATGACATTATCAATTTCAGTGTTACCCATTTTTCATATTTTTGTTGTGAACAACAGCCCTTCCCTCCGGACGAGCTGTTATCATGAGAAATAACAGCATATGAAAATAATTGACCTGCTTCAAAAACCGCAAAAACAGATGGCTGTGCTTGTCGATCCGGACAAGCAGACAGACAACCAGCATGAGAATATTGCACGAATTGCACAAAATGCAGGTGTTGACTTTTTCTTTGTTGGCGGTAGTTTGCTTACCAGCGACAGCCTTTTTCATTGTATCCGGACATTAAAAGAAAACTGTGATATTCCGGTAATCCTCTTTCCCGGAAATACATATCAGGTAAGCCGCAATGCGGATGCCAGGCTTTTTCTTTCCCTTATTTCCGGACGAAATCCTGATATGCTCATCGGTATGCATGTCATTGCAGCACCTTATATAAAGCTGAGCGGAATTGAAACCATGCCTACAGGATACATGCTGATTGATAGCGGAAAGCCAACTTCGGTGAGTTACATTAGCAACTCTTTTCCCATTCCCAACGACAAAAAAGACATTGCAGCCTGTACAGCTATGGCCGGTGAGATGTTGGGATTACGCCTCATCTTTATGGATGCCGGAAGTGGTGCCAAATCGCCAATCCCTCCTGATATGATTCGTTTTGTAAAAGATTCCATTGGTGTTCCTTTGCTTGTGGGCGGCGGTATCCGGACATCACAGGCAGCAAAAGAAAGCTTACAGGCAGGTGCTGATATTCTGGTTGTCGGCAATCGTTTTGAAGAAAATCCGGAACTGATTCACGAATTTACCGATGTGGTGAAAAACGAAAACGCCAAATAACAAAAACAAGCGATGAATCAGTAACGATTACCGGCTATTCTGTCAGTTCTACCCTTAGCATGTTGAGTGCAGCCAGTGCCGAACGCCGGATATTCCTGCCACGATGTTCTCCAAAATGAAATAGTTGGGTTTTTGTGTCGCCGTTACCGGCCAACGCAATCCATACTGTTCCCACGGGCTTCTCTTCCGTCCCGCCATCAGGCCCGGCAATACCCGAAACAGCAATGCTGTAATCTGTTTTCAACTTTGCTCTGGCACCCTCTGCCATAGATATTACCACTTCACGGCTGACAGCCCCATGCTTTTCTATCATTTCTGCTGGTACTCCAAGTAATTCTGTTTTGATACGGTTGGAGTAAGAAACTACTGCGCCTTCAAAGTAACCCGAGCTTCCCGGAATACCGGTGATTAAATGGGCAATGTAACCTCCGGTGCAACTTTCGGCTGTGGATACGGTTTTTTTACTTTTCAGCAACAGTTGTCCGATGACCTCCTCAATACTTACATCATCGTAGCCGAAAATAATCTCCGGGATAAGCAGTTTAAGCTTTTCAATTTGTTTTTGAATTTCCGTTTCCAGCTTCTTCCGGTCATCTCCTCTCCCCGACAGCCTCAGTCTGACAATACCGGGTTGAGGCAGATAGGCAAGCTTGATATAAGATGGAAGGTTATTCTCCCAATCCCCTATTTTTTCTGCCAGCATTGATTCGGGCATACCGGTAGTCATAACGGTTTTATGCACAATAGCCTCCATTTGAAAATGGCTGATAATGGCCGGAATCACCTGTTCTTCCATCATGGCTTTCATCTCAAAAGGAACGCCGGGCATGGATACAACTACTTTGCCATCCTGCTCGAACCACATTCCCGGAGCGGTACCGTTTTTATTAAATAACGGTTTACATTTTTCGGGAATCATAGCCTGCCGGCGGTTAACTTCCGAAACCGAAAATCTACGAGCTGCAAATATTTTTTTTACCTGCTCAAACGCAGGCTCGTGAAAAACAAGTTTCGAATCAAAATATTCGGCAAGTGTCTTTTTTGTAATATCATCTTTGGTTGGCCCCAATCCACCCGATATTAAAACAATTTCGGCTCTTTTAAATGCCTGATCCAGTGTGTTTTTAATGGCTTCGTCATCATCGGCAATGGTTGTTGTCTGCACTACGGAAATTCCCGATTTGTTAAGTTGTGCTGCCATCCACGAAGCGTTGGTGTTGACGACCTGTCCTATCAACAGCTCATCTCCAATATTAATTATTTCTGCTTTCATTTGTTTTAAAATTGTAACTTTGCAAAGGTAAATGATAAAGACAAGAAGATGGAATTAAAAAATGCAGAATTGGTACTAAATACAGATGGAAGTATTTACCATGTAAAACTCAATCCGGGCGATGTAGCCGAAACTATTTTTCTGGTTGGCGATCCGGGTCGTGCCAAAATGATTTCGGAATATTTCGACACCATTGAATTTGCCGGGCAAAACCGCGAAATAAACACTTTTACAGGAACTTACAAGGGCAAGCGCCTTACTGTTTTGTCCACCGGAATGGGGCCTGACAATATAGAAATTGTAGTAAACGAACTGGATGCATTGTTCAACATCGATTTCGAAACCAGACAGCCCAAAAAAGACAAAACTTCACTCAACCTGATTCGCATTGGTACAACAGGTGCACTTCAGGCCGACATTGGTGTGGTTCAGTCTTACATTGTCTCCGAGTATGCTTTGGGATTGGATGGCCTGGCTTATTTTTATGAAGATGGCCCCCATGTGCTTCAGCAGGAGTTGACAGACTCATTCATTAGTTACATGAACTGGGATGAAAGGCTGCCCCGGCCTTATGGTATTAAAGGTTCCGGATATCTGATGGAAAAGCTATCCGAAGGCTGGCGCAAAGGTATCACACTGACCGCACCGGGTTTTTACGCACCGCAGGGACGAGAGCTGAGACTCAAAGTTCATGATAAAAGTATTATCGAACGGGCAGGAGAATTTGAATTCCACGGACAAAAAATCACCAACTTCGAAATGGAAACTTCAGCATTGTATTCGCTCTCAGCCATGCTTGGCCACGAAGCTATGACGGTTTGCGACGTAATTGCCAACCGTGTTACAGACAAGTTTAATGCAAACTACAAAAGCAGCATGAAAAATCTGGTACAGAACATGTTGGACAGGGTACTTGTACTTTAAATACCTCTTACAATATGAAAAAAGGCGTACAATAGTTTACGCCTTTTTTATTTTGAAACCAACCAGTGTCAGGCAATAAATAAAGGTATTTTTCGTATCCCAATAAGAGTTTGTATTTTTGGTATTTAAATTTTTACCGTGGAACTTTATTCAAAAAAGAAACGCTGGAAGATTATTCTTGCTGTTTTGGGTATTCTCATTATTGCTGCGTCATTATTTTATACAAATATGCTGGTGTCAAAATTTGCTCAGGCAGAGCGCCGCAACGTTCGCCTGTGGGCTGATGCCGTACACCGGAAACTACGTCTCGTGAAATATACCGATGCCTTTTTCCGGCAACTAAAAAATTCGGAGAGGCAAAAAGTTGAGCTGCTTGCAGATGTTTATAAACGTATGCTTCGCAACAACAATACTTCGGATGAAATGACTTTTTACCTGAACATTATCAAGCGCAATCAGAATATTCCGGTCATCATAACCAACGAAAAAGGTAAAATCATCTTTTACAGAAACCTGATCCCCGAACCCGACAGCACCCTTTTCCTAAAAGGAAAGCTGAAAGAAGACTTCTCCATCTACTCACCCATTACAATTCCACACACGGGAACTAAATTATATTACAAAAACTCATTGGTATTCAATCAATTACAATATGTGCTGAACGATTATATTTCTGTTTTTATGTCAGAAATCACGGCCAACTCCTCCAATGTTCCTGTGATTGTAACCGATAGCACCCAAACCAATATTTTACAGTTTGGGAATCTGAATGATGTTCGCATGAGCAATCCGACTTATGCCAACAAGATGCTTCAGGAGATGAAAAACCAAAACGAGCCGATTGAAATAAACTTTCCCGAACAAGGAAGAGCCTACATTTTCTATAAAAATTCAAACCTGCTAACGAAAATGAAATGGTTTCCGGTAGCACAGATTCTTGTTATCAGCTTTTTCCTGTTCATTGCCTATCTGCTTTTCAGCGCTTCAAGAAGATCAGAACAAAACCGTGTGTGGGCAGGCATGGCAAAAGAGACAGCCCATCAGATAGGGACACCACTCTCATCCATTCTTGCATGGGTGGAACTTATCAGAATGGATGAAAGTAATGCAAGACAGGCGGCGGAAGAAATTACGAAAGACGTGAAACGGCTCGAAGTCATCACCGAAAGGTTCTCTAAAATAGGCTCTTCTCCGAGCCTCGAAGAAGACAACCTTACCAAAATCATTTATGATACGGTAACTTACCTCAAGCCGCGTTCACCACGAAAAGTGGAGTACAATATATTGTTTCCCCGCGAAAAAGAAATTATTTTACCGGTTAACGCCTCCCTGTTCAGCTGGGTTTTGGAAAATCTTTGCAAAAACGCCATCGACGCCATGAATGGAAAAGGAAATATCACCATTGACATGCAGGAAGAAGGTAAACAGGTAGTTGTGGATGTAATTGATACGGGAAAGGAATTCCGCTCACTGTACAAAAATCGGTGTTTAACCCGGGATATACCAGCAAAAAACGAGGTTGGGGGCTGGGATTGTCGTTGGCCAAACGAATTATCCAGGAATATCACAAAGGGAAAATTTATGTGAAAAGTTCATCATCCAAAGGAACTACTTTCCGGATAATCTTAAAAAAATAAAAGCATTGAAAGCTTATGCCGGGTATCTATCTCCACATTCCGTTTTGCAAACAAAAGTGTTACTACTGTAATTTTTACTCACTGGCTTCGCTGAAATATCGTGATGTTTTTGTGGATGCATTGCTCAGAGAGATGCGTTTACGTAAAGATTATCTGCACGATAAACATATCGAGACAATTTATTTCGGAGGCGGAACACCTTCGCTGCTGCATCCCGATGAAATAAACCGGATCCTTCACGAAATGGAAATGCTTTTTAACATCGACAACCATGCAGAAATAACCCTCGAAGCCAATCCGGACGACCTTTCTTCCGATTACCTGAAAACGTTAAAAACGGACACCGCCATTAACCGTTTAAGCATGGGTGTACAGAGCTTTTTCGATGACGACTTACGCTATTTACACCGCGTTCACGATGGAAACCATGCCCGGAAAGCCATTGAAATGGCAAAGCAGGTTGGTTTTAACAACATGACCATCGATTTGATTTACGGCATCCCGACCCTGACTGAAGAAAAATGGAAACAGAATCTTGCCCTGTTTTTCAGTTACGATATTCCGCACTTGTCATCTTATTCACTGACAGTAGAACCAAAAACAGCTTTGCGACTACTCATTGATAAGAAAAAACTGAAGAATACCGATGAAGATCAAGGCGTGCGCCATTTTGAGATTTTACTGGAGCAAACCAGGCAACATGGTTTTGAACAATATGAAATTTCCAATTTTGCGCTGCCCGGGTTTTATTCCAAACACAACTCAACCTACTGGCTTGGCGGTCATTATCTCGGGCTGGGGCCTTCGGCACACTCTTTCAACGGACGTTCGCGTCAGTGGAATGTGAAAAACATGAAGCTGTACATCGAATCTGAAACCATTGATAATATGATACTTGAGAAAGAAATACTGACCAAAAATCAACAATATAACGAGTATGTGATGACATCGCTGCGAACTTCCCGGGGTTGCAATGCAGAGCATATCCGTAATGGTTTCGGCGAAAAATACACCAACTACTTTTTACAAACGATTCAAAAATATCTAAAAGAAAACAGGATTATTCAAAAAGGCAACACTTACGTCCTGACCGATGCGGGAAAGTTGTTTGCCGATGGCATTGCAGGTGATTTGTTTGTTGATGAAGATTAATTTCCCTGCCTTCTTTTTTGCATCTTCAACAACAGGGAAAAGTCATTTTAAGTTTTACCTTAAATCTGCAAGTAAGTTATTAACAAAAAGGTCAAATGGCTGTGCAAAAGTTATTTACACAGCATTTGACCGTGTTATTTTATCACCTATTTTAGTGTTGCAAAACAAAAAAGTTAAAATAACATGGCAATAAAA
>JAJRQN010000127.1 GCA_024280235.1 Bacteroidota bacterium
TTCCGATTTAGAGGCTATTTTAACAAGAGCGTCCAACTCCCTGCAGCTAACCTCAAAATCAAAAGCCAACGAATCATGCGAATCGTACATCAATTTACCAAAAGAGGTAACTTTATACTGCTCAATCATTTCAGCTGCCAGATGAGTTCTCGTATTTTCGTTTACAACATGACGTAACCGCTTCTTCAGCACAGCGTCTTCCACCATCTTATCTAACCATTCGTAATCATCGCCGGTAAGACTTCCAAGATAAGGAACTTCAAAAAAAGAATTGATAATTTCCTTTACCTGTCGCAATTCATCAACGCGCTGGTTGTAAACAGAGTTTATCAACGAGTGTTTCACATTGCTGTTCACAGCAACCAGCCGATAATCTTCAAAAGAAATGGAAATCTCCCGGTGTTCCATAGCATGACAATCAATCAACAGAGCATGGTGGGAGTTTGCCAACGCTATGACATATTGGTCCATAATTCCACAATTTACACCCACAAAATCATTTTCTGCTTTTTGTGATAACAGCGCTAAATCTTTTGCAGAAATTCCTAAATTAAAAATTGTGTTTATGGCAAAAGCAGTAACCATTTCGATGGAAGCAGAACTTGACAAACCCGCATTCATGGGAATATCGCCGAGATAAGTTAATTCAAGCCCCTGCTTTTTCCATCCCTTTTCTTCTAATTCGAGAAGCACACCCACCGGATAATCGGTCCAGTTACCGTTGGACTTTGAAAGTACATCCAACGGAATTGTTTTCTGCTCGTTGAGATTCTCGGAAATAAGTCTGATTTCTCTTTCGGGGAGCAGACGAACAAACAGGTAAGTCCCCTTGGAAATAGCAACAGGGAGCACATAACCACCGGTATAATCGGTATGATCGCCCATGAGGTTAATACGCCCCGGAGCAAAGAAAAGAAAACGGGTACTACCGTCAATTTGTTTTTGGTATTTTGATAAAAAAGTCTCTGTTTTCAATGGCCTGAATTTTTCGCAAAACTAAAGGATTTTGGGCAATGGGACAAAGGGTTGAAGGGTTAGAAGATTAGAAAGTTGGAAAGTTTTAGGGTTAGAGGGTTTAGATTCTTACATCATTCAATTTTTATAAGTCCGGATAAATACTGTGTTAAAATATTGTTGATGCCTGAATATAGTATCTCAGCATGCAGTGTTCAGTATATATAATAGTTGTAGCCAATTCGACAGAAACGAAAAATAAAAAAGATATAAAGATTATCTTTGCTGAAAAGAGAAAGTATGAAATTAGAGAAGCAACATAAAGAATATATTGAATGGCTTAATGAGCTGAAAGTTAAAATTGGGAAAGCTCAAATAAAAGCGGCAGTTTCTGCAAATTCAGAATTGATAAAGCTCTATTGGGAGATTGGAAAAGAATTGTTTAATAAACAAGACTGGGGAAATGCTGTTGTTGAAACTCTTTCGAACGATTTGAAAAACGAGTTCCCGGAAATGAAAGGATTTTCACGAAGAAATCTCTACTATATGAAGAGTTTTTATCTGTTTTATAAAACCGATTTTGAAAAAGTGCAACAACTTGTTGCACAAATTCCCTGGGGACATAACATTAAGATATTCAGCAAATCGGATAATGTTGAAAAGGCGATATTTTATTTGAAAGAAACGATTGAAAATAATTGGTCGCGTGATATACTTGATATGCAAATAGAAAATAATTTGTATGAAAGACAAGGAAAAGCGATAACAAACTTTTCAAACTCACTGCCGAAACCAAAATATGATTTAGCTAACCAGACCTTAAAAGACCCATACTTGTTTGATTTTCTCACGTTAAAAAAAGATGCTGACGAAAAAAGTATCGAGGAACAATTGACCAAACACATAACACAGTTCTTATTGGAGCTTGGAAAAGGGTTTGCTTTTATCGGGAGACAATATCATTTAGAAATAGGCGAGAAAGATTATTACATAGATTTGTTGTTTTATCACACAAAATTAAGATGTTACATTGTTATTGAACTTAAAGCTACCGGATTTAAACCTGAATACGCCGGTAAATTGAATTTTTATTTATCGGCAATCGACGAGGTTTTGAAATCCGAAGATGAAAACCCAACAATAGGAATTCTTTTATGCAAAGAACGAGATAAAATAGAAGCAGAGTATGCATTAAGAGGAATGTCTCAACCAATTGGAATTGCTGAATATAAGTTAAGCAAAGCTATACCCAAAGAAATAAAATCGGAATTACCAACGATTGAAGAAATAGAACTGGCTACAACAAAAGCTATACGTAATGCGGGCAAAAGTGATAAATAGAAAAATTATCTGGGTAATTAAAGTTAGTAGTAAACTGAAAATGTGGAACTTCAAAATCCCAAACAACGCATAGCCCAAACCGCAATTATGACAATGGAAAAAATTTCCGTCTTCGGTCTTCTGACTTCCCCCAAATTAATTCCTATAGCACTACAATAACAATTTGCCCGCTAAAATGGCAGTAAAACCAAATATTATTTAGCCCCATTCCCTCTCTTGTGAATAATTCGTATATTTGTTTACCAAAATAAAAATCCATGACAAAACTTAATAAAGGCGACTTAGCACCTGATTTCAAGGCTGTTAACCAAGATAATAAGTCTGTTTCGTTAGCCGATTTCAAGGGTAAAAAGCTGATTCTTTACTTTTATCCCAAAGACAATACATCCGGCTGTACCAACGAGGCCTGCAACTTTAGGGATAACTATGATTTCTGGCTTTCAAAAGGCTTTGCAGTGATAGGAGTAAGTCCGGACAGCGTTGCCTCACATCAGAAATTTATTTCCAAAAACAGCCTGCCTTTTCCACTGTTGTCCGATCCGGAGAAGAAGATAATAAAAGCTTATGGAGCATGGGGGCCGAAAAAACTATACGGCAGAGAATACGAAGGGCTTATACGCTCTACCTTTGTGATTGATGAGGAGGGGAAAATTGAAGAAGTCTTCAATAAAGTAAAAACGAAAGAGCACACAGCACAAATTGTTAAAACATTAAATCTATAATTAAATGGCAACGGAAAAAGAGAATCAAAAAGCAGATAAAGAAAGGGAAAATAAATTAAA
>JAJRQN010000128.1 GCA_024280235.1 Bacteroidota bacterium
ATCAAACAGGTGGGATGGAAGTTATTGTAATCTTCAAGCGAAGACGCTTGAAGAGAAGGTCAGTTTCTTTCGGATTACGAATCCGGAAGTACTGCACCGAAGGATTTTCCAATCTGTATTTAATTGGTAACGAGGTATCCTGTTTCAATTATTGGTTAAACCGGATTAAAAATCCTGTTTGTCGGGTACATTCGGATTGCAAATCCGAATGAGCGAAGGTGCACCATATATTTTGTTGGTATCTTTTACCATAGAATCTTATGTGTTTGTGTTGACGATTTGCCCTAATTCAATTTCAAAATATTTTTGAGAGAAAAACCAGCTTCTTCTTTCCTTAATTATCCGAATTTCAATTATCTCAACCAACATTGTAGGGGCATTTTTATGATAACCATTTCTAAAATAAACTAAATCAAATTTTTTGAAACTTCCGTCCTCATTCATCAACCGTTTAATCCAATAAGGTTTGAAAATCCGGTATTCAGTCCTTTTCTTTCCGCTTTTGATCTCTTCAAAAGGCTCCTTTTTTAAGGTAAGGTTTAGCATTTTTCTTTCCATGGATTGAAATAATGAGGTTCTTTTGCAGTAAAGTTACGAAAATATTAGGAAAGAAAATGGAAACAGTGGCCTGTTTACAGGCAGAAATAGAAGCGATCTTCGTCTAACTGTTGATGATTTTTTCTTTTACCCATAATTCAAACAGCGGGTCGGATAAATGATAGCCTTTGTTTTCACGGAATAACAAACCTGACCCGGTAAGTTTTTTTAATGCTCTGCCCGGATTTATCTTTTTGGTGTCAAGATGTGAATACAACGATTTTCCATATTTGACCACCGCAATCAAGGTTTGGACCAGCTCACGGCTTTTGCTGATGTCTTCCCATTGTTTTTCGAGATAATTGTTTTCAACAATAAGAAGTTGTTGCAAAATATCAAACAGAGAAACATTTTTTTGATTTAATCCTGTTGATTTGTTTAGCAAAATTTGTTGAAGGACAAGCTGGGTATAATAGGGATGCCCTTTGGTAAAATCCAGTATTTCATTAATAAATTTTTCGTTGAATAATATTTCATTATCAGACAAAGTGGCGGATATATAATTTTTAAATTCATCCCTGCCGATGTAGCCGAGATGAATAATTCTTGCAAAGCGGAAAAACGGGGAATTTTGTTTTACAAAAAAAGTTTCCATGACCGATTCATAACTTCCGGAGAAAATAAAAGCAGCATGATCCTGAAACTGGATTTTTGACCTTACCATTTTGACAATTTTATCACCATCAAACTTTTTAATGTCACCAAACTCATCGAACGCACAAATAATTTTTCTGTCATATTTCTTCGGGTAACTGTTAATAAAATCAAGGCTATCGGAGAACAGTTCCCAAACATTGGGATTGGGTGAGCTGTATTTCAGGATAAACTCAAAGCTTTCAATAGTTTGCTTTAATTCAATATTTCGGAACACTTCAACAATATTTCCGGTAATTTTTTTAAAAACTTTCCCCAGTTTCCGGTTATTTAGAACGTCTTCGGTAATTTTACGGGAGAATGATTCCAAATCGGGTGTGACAAAAACATCTATGTATGCAGTATAAATATCCTGTTTTTTTAACCTGTTTAAGATTTCAAGTGTTAAAGAGGTTTTCCCAAATCTTCTCGGAGCGATAAGAACAACACTTTGCCCTTGTAACAGCAGTTTGCTGATAGTTAATACCTCCTTTTCCCTACCAATCAGCTGGCTGCCTTTAACGGGTTTCCCTACTTGTATTTGTGTCATGATTTCCGGTTTTCCGACAAAGATAATACAAATATTGTATCATACAATATTCGTCTTATAAAAAATAATACATATACTGTATGATACGGATTGTGTCTCTCTACAGGAATAGGTCTTTACAAGCACAGGTTAAATAATGTCTTATCAGATATTAAAATCTTCCACAGCCTTCATCTCCACCGGCTGGTAAATTTATTTTGGAAACAGGGTATGGAATAATCTATTCGTTCATTTTTTTAATGCTTCGATGATGTAACCAACCGGAGCTACCGTAACATTTTCTTTTACAGGATAGGGGCTGTCAACGGGGGCAGCTACCCAGGCATGGGTTATATTCAGCTCATCAACAGCATGATAGAAACCTGCCGTAAGTTTTGGTGCTGAGGATAATTTACATTCAATGGCATATTTTTTATCCCCTTTTGTCAGTATCAGGTCTATTTCATTACCGTTGGAGGTACGGAAAAATCCTGCTTGAAAACTTTCGATGTTTCCTAAAATATTTTCGATAACCAGTGTCTCCCACGAAGCTCCTGCAACAGGATGGCCAAATAACAGATCAAAATTTTCAATATTCAGTAAAGCATGTAAGATGCCGGTGTCCCGGATATATATTTTAGGTGATTTTACTATCCTTTTTTTCAGGTTTCCATGATAAGGTCGTAGAATACGGATCATAAAAGTTTGTTGCAAGACTTCGAGATAGTTTTTTACCATTGTATGACTTATGCCAAGAGCATTTCCTAATTGAGAATAGTTGATTACCTGTCCCTGAATATGGGCAAGCATTTGCCATAATCTTTTCATCGTGGCCGGCGGATAAAAAATACCTAGATTCGACAGGTCCCTTTCCAAAAAAGTCAGAATAAAACTTTTTCTCCATCTAATACTCATCGCATCATTATCAGACAAATAACTCCGGGGAAACCCACCGCGTATCCAATAACTATTATTGAGTTTCTCATCCGGCATAAAATGAATCTCTGAAATTAAAAAGGGTGTCAGTTCCTGATAAATAATACGTCCGGCAAGTGTTTCACTGCTTTGCCTGATTAAATCGGGTGAAGCGGATCCTAAAATAAGAAATTGTCCGTTTCGTTCCCTCCTGTCAATTACACTTCTCAAAACAGAAAACAATTCGGGTACTCTTTGTATCTCATCCAGACAAACCAGCCTGTCTTCGTATTGTTTAAAAAATAATGAGGGCTGCTCCAGTTTGGCCAGATCATCCGGATCTTCAAGATCGAGGTACAAACTTCCCGGTCTGTTTTTGATAATAAATTTGGCCAGAGTAGATTTCCCACATTGCCTTGGACCAAAAATAGCTACGGCAGGAAAATGATTGAGATAGTTTTCAACATTAGCGGATATCTGTCTGTCAATGAATTTCATGATGCAAATATAATAAAAAGTATGTAAATTGAAAGTTTCAGTTTCAGTTTACATACTTTGGGTGGCAGTGCTCAATTCCAGACTATCGTTTTTTATAACATTGCGTATCTTTTCATTTCTATCACCTCACTAATTACAATGCTTTTTATGAATTTGCATTTTTGCCGGCGATAGTTGTTCTAATTTTTCAGGGTTTAAAAATGAAGCCGTTGAAAAAGCAGACAAATAAAAAATAGACAAATGTTGCGGCAGGTACAGACAATATTTGTTATTAACCGTTTTTTAAAAAATTTCTACGGTCTTCATCTCCACCGGCGGATAAATCTGTCCCACAAGCGGAGGCATGGAGTTGTAAACCCAGTCAACTTCCACGCTGCCCAGCTTTATAGCCTGATATTTCTTAAAACCCGTGAATTTCCCGCGAACCAGCATATCCTGCATGGCCAGCGTCAGACCAAAGATTGCCACCTCGGTGTCTGCTTTTATGGAAAGCAGCTCGTCGGCGTAAGCACCGGGGTGAAAAACAATTTTACGGCCGCCGGCAGCCTGGCACTGTAACAGAGGAATGAGGACAGGGAAACCATCTTCGGCAACGTACGACAGGAATTTCAGCGTATCCAGTTTGTTCAGCAGGTCTGTCGTCCATGTGTTCATAACCTCCTCTCCGTTATTATCTTTGGCTCCGCTTTTTGCCAATTTAGTCAGCAGGGCTGACAAAACGATGCCTCCAAGGGGCAGCGATGCTTTTTCGGTGGTTTCCACCAAATCCATGTAGTGGATGGTGTGCAGCCCGAAATAGGAATTGTAACGCCACATGGGCAGCTTGTTGAAATAGATGTATTCGGGGCCTTCCTTTTTTGATTCCCGCCAAACGGCTTTTCCGCGCCAGAGTTTTTTGTCGAGGGTCATAATCA
>JAJRQN010000129.1 GCA_024280235.1 Bacteroidota bacterium
ATTCAAGACAATTGATTTTGCCAACCATTATGCCATCATCAGGTCTGTAATAGACACAAGCCTGAAGAATTCCCAAAATGTTTTTGATACGCTATCACACTTGGCTCATCAAGATTTAATTGCTGCTGAGTAGTAACAATTATTTGAACGTAATGTGCTATATCGGATTTTCTTGATGAAATTGAACAAAAAAAAATCCAATTCCGTCAGAAATTGCCCTATTTTAGTTTCAGATTAATTTATTGCGGAATTAAGGGAAATATTAACTCTTTCTCTTACCTGACTTAGAATCTGATTTCTAAAATTTCAGGTATTGTTTGACAGAATATTATTTCCTTCAATCTTTTCAATATCAGGCGAAGATTCACACCATAAAAATCGTTTGCAGAACCTGACTTTAACAAAATTATATGTTTAACCCTTGTTTCTGTTTATCCATTGCTCTCTTTAACAGCTATATTATATAAAGTTCAGTAAATAAACAAATTAAAAATCAATCTTAACCCAAATGCAAGGAAAAGATGTTCTGTTTTGAGGAGCAGGTTATGGGGCTGAATTTAGTAAAACGGGTTCATTTCATTACTTTTGGTATTATTTCGATTGTTTTTCATTCGCCATTCATGGGAACATTATCGTCTAAACAAGGTTTTGAGCTCACGATGTTTGGTGAGAATGTCATAAACCGGAAATATAAAATGCTAATAAAAAAATTTAAACAATGGTGATGGGATTTCCACAAAAGGAAGGGATGTATAACCCGGAAAATGAGCACGATAATTGCGGAATCGGTTTTGTAACGCATATCAAAGGGGTGCCTTCGCATGTGATAGTTGAAAAGGGATTTGAAGTCCTGCAAAACATGGACCACCGTGGAGCAAGGGGTGCCGACGATGCCAGTGGCGATGGAGCGGGTATCTTAATGCAGATACCGCACGAATTTATCAAAGAGGTATTGAAAGTGGATGTTTCCGAAAAAGGAGAATATGGAACCGGTTTGGTCTTCTTACCAAAAATTGAAAAAGAAGCCAACACCTGTCTGGAAATCCTGGCCAATACCATAAAAGAAGAAGGATTGGATTTGGTAGCTTTTCGTGATGTGCCCGTTGATTCCTCTGTACTGGGAACCATTTCCAAAACTACCGAGCCGTTGATAAAGCAGGTTTTTATAAAAGCCACGCTGGAACAGGATGAGCTGGAACGCAAACTCTATATGGTGCGTAAGCTGACCGAAAAAAGGGTCAGTGCTTTGGGGATGTCCCAACAAGAGGTTTTCTATATCTTAAGCCTCTCTTCCAAAACCATCATTTACAAAGGGATGTTTACCCCCCATCAGCTTAGAGCTTATTATCCTGACCTTCAACATCCCCGGTTTAAATCAGCCATTGCGCTGGTGCATTCCCGTTTTAGTACCAACACCTTCCCCACCTGGGCGCTGGCTCAGCCGTTTCGTCTGCTGGCACACAACGGAGAGATAAATACCATTAAAGGAAATCGCCTGTGGACACATGCCCGTGAGGGTTTGTTGAAGTCGGATGTCTTTGGAGAAGATCTGGAGAAGATTTTGCCGGTTATCGAAGAGGGGAAATCGGATTCTGCCTCTTTTGATAATGTGCTGGAATTTCTGCACTTGACCGGTCGCTCGCTCGACCACGCCATGTGTATGATGATTCCCGAATCATTCAATGAAAAAAACCCCATTCCCGAAAGTTTGAAGGCCTTTTACGAATATCACTCTACCATTATGGAACCCTGGGATGGTCCGGCGGCCATGGTTTTTTCCGATGGCCGGTACATAGGTGGAACACTTGACAGAAACGGATTAAGGCCTTCGCGTTACGTTATAACTAAAAACGATTTGATTATTATGGCTTCGGAGGTGGGCGTTCAACATTTTGCCCCGGAAGAGATTATAGAAAAAGGAAGGCTCCGTCCGGGCAAAATCCTGTTGGTGGATACCCAACTGGGAACCATTATTCCCGATAAAGAGGTGAAAGACCAACTTAGCCGCCGTAACCCTTACTCCATGTGGCTGAAAGAGAACCGTTTGATGATGAATGATATCAAAGTGAAAAAGCGGGTTCCTTCTGCCATAGAGGATTTTCACACCTTTGCCAGGGCCTTTTCCTATACGAAAGAAGAGATGGAATGGCTGATACAAACTATGGCAGGTACCGGAGTAGAGCCTATTGGCTCCATGGGAAACGATACGCCAACGGCCATTTTTTCACGACAGCCCCAGCGCCTGTTTAATTATTTCAAACAAATTTTTGCTCAGGTTACCACCCCTGCCATCGACCCCATTCGCGAAGGTCTCGTAATGTCGCTAACCAATTACATCGGCTCTCTTAACTCCAATATTTTATCGGAAAGTCCCGATCACTGCCGGCTGATTAAGTTTCTTGATCCGATTTTGATCAATACCGATTTGGGTAAAATAAAAGACCTGAAAGACGAAATGTTCACGCATGCAACCATTCCAATGCTTTTTCCTGCAAACCGGGGACTGGAAGGTTTTAAGAAAGCTTTTGACGGGATGCTGAAAGCAGCTGAGGATGCTGTGGATGACAAGAAAAACTTTATTATTCTGTCCGACAGAGCGCTAAACAGCGAAATGGCTCCGTTTCCTTCCCTGTTAGCCGTTGCTGCCGTACATCACCATCTAATTCAAAAGAAAAAAAGGATGCAGGTGGGAATAATTGTTGAAACAGGCGAAGTAAGAGAAGTGAATCATTTTGCCCTGCTCCTGAGCTTCGGCGCCAGTGTGGTTAATCCCTACCTTGCCTTTGCCGCCATCGACCGGTTGGTAAAAGAAGGGAAAATAGACATGGAATACTATGCAGCCCGTGAAAATTATATCCGGGCCGTAAAGAAAGGATTATTAAAGATATTCTCCAAGATGGGAATATCCACTATACGCAGCTATCATGGCGCACAGATTTTTGAAGCTATTGGCATTAGCCACGAACTTACTGAAAAATATTTTACAGGAACGACATCTCATCTTAGCGGGATCGGAATGGAAGAAATTTTCAAAGAATACAGCCGGTTCCACAAGGAGGCTTTTCAGGATAAAGCCCCGAAACAAAAGTTTCTTTTTAGTAATGCGGGAATATATTCCTGGCGAAAAGACGGAGAAGACCATGCCTGGAATCCGGAAACCATAGGGCTGTTACAATGGGCAACAAGAACCAATAACTATGCTAAATACAAAGAATACAGCACTCTGGTAAACAAATATAACCGGAAACCTTCCTTTATCAGGGGCTGTTTGAAGGTGAAGCGAAACCCAATACCACTTGACCAGATTGAGCCCGTTGAAAATATCATGAAACGGTTTGTAACCGGGGCCATGTCGTACGGATCTATTAGTAAAGAAACGCATGAGGCTATAGCTATTGCCATGAATACCATTGGCGGGAGAAGCAACACTGGCGAAGGTGGAGAAGACCCCGCGCGTTTTGACACGCTGAAACAAAGTGCTGTAAAACAGATTGCCTCCGGACGTTTCGGCGTTACCAATAATTACCTTACCCATGCCGTTGAACTTCAGATAAAAATAGCCCAGGGGGCTAAACCTGGTGAGGGTGGACAGTTGCCCGGTTATAAGGTAAATAAAATTATTGCAAAAACAAGGAAGTCAACGCCCGGTATTACTTTGATCTCACCACCTCCTCATCACGATATTTATTCTATCGAAGATTTGGCTCAGCTGATTTACGACTTAAAGGTTACCAATCCCAAAGCCAAAGTTTCCGTAAAACTTGTCTCCGAAGGAGGTGTAGGCACTATTGCTGCCGGTGTGGCGAAGGCCCGTGCCGACCTAATCATTATTTCCGGTGGCGAAGGCGGAACAGGAGCCAGCCTGGTAAGCTCCATAAAACATGTAGGCCTGCCTGTTGAGTTGGGTATTGCAGAAACCCAGCAGACGCTGGTGATGAACAAACTCCGGGGCCGTGTGAAATTACAGGTTGACGGGCAGCTGAAAAACGCACAGGATATTGTGAAAATGGCCTGTTTGGGCGCCGAAGAATTTGGCTTTGCCACATCAGTACTAATTGTCCTGGGCTGTGTGATGATGCGTAAATGCCACATGAATACCTGCCCCATGGGTATTGCAACACAGGATAAAGAACTTAGAAAACGTGCTATCGGGAAACCGGAATATGTGATAAACTTTTTCCGCTTTTTAGCTGAAGAGGTACGCGAACAACTTGCCGAAATGGGTTACTCCAAATTTGATGATATTGTCGGACGAGCGGATTTACTGGAAGAAGACCGGGAAGTGTTTGGCTGGAAAATGAAAAATATTGATTTCTCCGCTTTACTGGCTATGCCGAAAAAGAATGAAAAAATTGTCAGGCGGAATACCTTGTCAAATAATGGCAGGCTTATAGAGGAACATTTAGACTTCAAATTGATAAAAGAGGCCAACAAAGCCATTAAAGGGAAGGAGAAAGTGTGGCTGTTTCATCCCATCTTTAATACGGATCGCACCACAGGGGCCATGCTGTCGGGAGAAATATCAAAGAGATATGGCGAAAAAGGTCTCCCTAATGATACCATAAACGCTTCGTTCGCCGGAACGGCAGGTCAAAGCTTTGGTGCTTTTCTCGTGAAGGGTATTACGTTTCGTTTGGAGGGCGATGCCAACGATTATATAGGCAAAGGCCTTTCGGGAGGAAAAATTATTGTGGTGCCACCGCAAGGTTCTGTTTTTAAACCCGAAGATAATATTATTATCGGAAACTCAACTTTTTATGGTGCTACCCGTGGCGAAACTTATATTCGCGGTATCGCCGGCGAACGGTTTTGTGTTAGAAATTCAGGGGCCATAGCGGTGGTGGAAGGAACCGGAGATCATTGTTGTGAATATATGACCGGAGGACGTGTAGTGGTGTTGGGTAAGACCGGACGGAATTTCGCTGCCGGGATGAGCGGAGGAATTGCTTACGTACTGGATGAAACAGGAGATTTCGATTACAATTGTAATAAAGGGCTGGTGGATTTGATAAAGGTAGAGGATAAAACAGATATGGATGAGTTACAAGAGCTTATCAATAAACATCTGCTGTTTACCCAAAGCCACCTTGCCGCAAAAATTCTAACCAACTGGAACGAATATCTTCCAAAATTTGTGAAGGTGATTCCATTTGAATACAGAAAAGTTATTGAAGAACTGAAAATCAGGGTGTTGGAGAGGAAGCTGAAACTGACGGAAGATGATCCGTCGCATCTCGAATAAAAACTAAAAAAGAATTTGAGTAACATAAAAACAGAGGCGTTATGGGAAATCCAAAAGGATTTATGACTGTTGGCAGAAAAGAAGGAGGCTACCGGCCGGTAAAGGAAAGAATTTATGATTTTGGTGAAGTGGAACAGACCCTCAACAACCAGGACAGAAAATTACAGGCCTCACGGTGTATGGATTGCGGTGTGCCTTTTTGCCAATGGGCTTGTCCGGTAGGAAGTAAAATTCCGGAGTGGCAGGATTCCCTGTATCACGGAAACGTAGAAGAAGCTGATAGAATACTGCATTCGACCAACAGCTTTCCCGAAATTACCGGAAGGGTGTGTCCGGCACTCTGTGAGAAATCCTGTGTGCTGGCCATTCATGAAGAAGCGGTTACCGTCCGCTAAAACGAATGTGCCACAGTCGAAAGCGCTTTTGACCTGGGTTTTATCAAACCCAACCCACCACAGACAAGAACAGGAAAAACAGTGGCCGTTATCGGTTCCGGTCCTGCAGGCTTATCGGCAGCAGACCTGTTGAATCGTGCCGGTCACCAGGTTACGGTTTTTGAGAAAAATGATGCCATCGGTGGGCTGTTGCGATATGGAATCCCTGATTTTAAATTGAATAAAACAGTCATCGACCGGCGACTGTCACTTTTTAAGGAAGAAGGGATTACCTTTAAAACCAATGTATTGGTTGGCAGGGATATTACCGGGGAGGAATTACTTAAAGATTATGATGCAATTGTACTTGCTCCCGGTGTCGAACAGCCGCGCGACCTCGCCGTTGAAGGCCGTAACCTGAAGGGGGTTCATTTTGCCATGGATTTTCTAATGCAGAGCAACCGTAGCGTAGCAGGAGAAAAGATACCGCCGGAGGAAATTATCGATGCCGGAGGAAAACACGTATTGGTTATTGGCGGTGGTGATACCGGATCTGACTGTGTAGGAACAGCCATCCGTCAGAAAGCAGCCAGCGTAACGCAGATAGAAATACTTCCCAGGCCACCGAAAAAAAGAGATGAGAATAATCCGTGGCCCTACTGGCCCAATGTATTGCGGACAACAAGCTCTCACCAGGAAGGTTGCGAACGGAAATGGAGTCTGCTTACCAAAAGAATTCTGGGTGATAACGGCGTTGTAAAACAGGTGGAAGTAATTGATTTGGAATGGACCAAAGACGCCTCGGGACAATGGAAAATGAATGAAAAAGGAAAGCCAAAACGCCTGAGGGCCGACCTGGTATTGCTTGCCATGGGGTTCACCCAACCTGTTCACCGGGGTTTACTGGATAGTCTCGGAGTAGAATATGACGCGAGGGGAAATGTAAAAGTAAGTGAAAATAAACAAACTTCTATTGAAAAAGTTTTTGCTGCCGGAGATGTGGAACGTGGAGCCAGCCTGGTGGTCCATGCCATTCAGGGAGGGAAAACAGCAGCTGCGTATGTGAACGACTTCTTAACCAAAGAACAGGAATAAACCAGTGCTCAAATTAATTTTCGAGAAATAATTTCGCTATTGTTCCGTCTGACGCATCAAAACCTGGAGTGTTGTACGGTTTTTCTGACTGAGATAAATTTGTTTTCCCTGAGTAAGTTTTCGCAGCAGACGGCCGTTGTCGTGCCGGATGGTCAGCAGTTGTAGTCCAACGTTGTATTTTAAAATAAATTCCTCTTTCAGGTTGTTTATCACTGCGTCTAATTTTTCCCTGTTTTCATCGAAACAAACCGAAAAACTCACAGCCGAGTTCTGCATTAGGTTAATGTGCAGTTTGTGTTTGCTGAAAGCGCTAAAGACCGTTTTCAGGTTCTCTTCGGCCATGAAAGACAAATCGCGGGAGCTGATACTCAACAACGTTTGGTTTTCTTTTAAAATAATCTTCGGGATGTCTGCGTCATTCTCTTCGTTGGCATCAATAAGTGTCGGAGGTGTTTCGGGAGCATAAAACGCACACACTTTCAGGGGGATATTCTTTTTGCGCAGCGGTTGGAGCGTTTTGGGATGAATCACTGAAGCGCCGTAAAATGCCAGTTCGATGGCTTCATTATAAGAAACGTGGGTAAGTTTTATGGCATCGCTGAAAATACGCGGATTACAATTCATCAATCCCGGCACATCTTTCCAGATGCAAACCTCATTGGCCTGTAAGGCATACGCAAAAATGGCTGCCGAAAAATCAGACCCTTCGCGTCCTAACGTGGTGGCGTGGCCTTTGTGTCCGGCAGAGATAAAGCCCTGTGTTAGCACAATGTTGCCACGCTGTAATTCCGGTTTTACCCGAGCTTCAATGGTTTTTTCGGTATAAGGCCAATTTATGTTGGCGCGTGTAAAATTTTCATCTGTTATCACCACCTGCCTGGCATCCACAAGTTTAACAGGAATCTGCTTTTCCTTCAACCAGTGAGCAGCAATACGTCCTGAAAAAAGTTCTCCGAAACTCACTACACTATCATAAGCAAAAAAGTGGTCTTTGGGAAGTTTTTCCAATGCCTGCCATAAATTGTAAAAATCCTCTTCAATTTGATGCATCAACATACTTTCATCTTGCAGCTTTAGACTTCGGATAAGCCGTACATGCTTGTTCTTCAATGCAAAATAAGCTTCCTGCAACAGTTGTGGCTGTTTTTGTCGCGACAAATGCAATAAATTTTCAAGGGCATTGGTGGTTTTCCCAATGGCTGAAACCACAATCACCAACGGTTCGCATGCAAATTCTTCAACAATAGAAACCATGTTGGACATACCTCGGGTATCTTTCAACAAGGCTCCCCCAAATTTAAACACTCTTAACATGTAACAGTGTTATTAAAAACGTTCTTTTATTAATCCTTTTCTGTATGCAGTCAGCAGCATCTTCAGATCGTTTATTTGCGTTAGCAGGTCTTTCCCTATATCAGTGTTTTTCACTCTTTTACGGGTTGCTTTCGTTTCAATAAAAATCCTTTTTGAAATAATATCTTTTTCTTCCACAACAGCCTTACGCTTTGATTCAAAATGCTCATGTTCAACGAGGACCAATCCGTAAGAGTTATAAATAAGTGTATAACCCGCAACGCCTGTAACTTTCTGATAAGGAAGAGACATACCACCATCAATCACAAACAATTTCCCATTGGCTTTGATAGGACTTTCGCCTTTTCGTACTTTAACGGGAACATGGCCGTTCACGATATGTGAGTTTTTGCCGGTAAGGCCAAATTCTTTCAGGATGGCATCGCAGTATGTTTCACTTTCGTAAACCAGTTTATAATATGGGTTTCTGTTCTCCTCGTGCGTCTCTTTTTCTGCAATGAAATAACGCTCAAGGGTGGCCATCTTGGTTTTTCCAAAAAGAGGAGACAGTGCTCCGCACCACAAATACCAAAGGTAATCAGAAGTTGCCTCATAATTCCGTGTAAACCGATGATGATAAGCTTTTCGTGCTACGCGGTCAAAATTATCACAAAGTGCTTTTCCCGAATATTCGACACCGTCAATTTCAAAGCCGGCGAAACTTCCATCTTCATTCATGGGAATACACCCGTGATACAAAAGGTTGGCATTAAAAGTGAGGTACATGCTTCCATGTAAAAACAGAAACTCGATATGATTTTGCAGACGTTGACTGTTTTTGATGCTGTTACCCAACTTTTCCATCACCTCCTGCTCTTCAGACGAAAGAGTGTAAGGATCTGCTGGATCAATAGTTGGGAAATTCTTATCCAGCAATGAATAAGTCTTCCCGTTTATGTGGATAACTCCTTTCTCATAATCAATTTTATCAAGAAGTAGCCGGTCTTCCATGTGGTAATGTGGGTTTCGCTTTACTACCTGTCCTTCCAGCTTAAACTGGATGATGGCAATGGCTTTATGCATCTGTCTGGTAATTTCGCCATCTTTTCCTTCCGATTCAGACCTGGAATCGAAAAGCTTACAAGTGTCTCCTGCATAAGTATTCATGGCAAATGTTGCCAGTGGAAGTAAGTTAATCCCATAAGCATCTTCGAGAGTTGCCAAATTGTGGTAACGCAGTGAAATGCGTACCATATTGGCAATCAGGGCGTAGTTTCCTGATGCAGCCCCCATCCACAGGATATCATGGTTACCCCACTGAATATCCACTGAATGATAGTTCACCAGCCTGTCCATTACCTTTTCGGCATATGGTCCCCGGTCAAAAATATCCCCGATGATATGTAACCGGTCGATGAGTAAATGCTGGATAAACCTACATATAGCCACAATAAAAGATTCGGCACGATTTATTTCAATAATGGTGTTGATAATACCATCAAAATAAGCTTCTTTGTCTTCACCGCTTTCGTTCAAAAGCTCCACAATGATATAAGAAAAGGAAGCCGGCATAGCTTTGCGAACTTTCGAGCGGGTATATTTTGAAGCAGCAGCACGAGCTACTTTTATCAGCCGTTGCAAGATAATAACAAACCATTCATCAGGATCTTCTTCTTCTTTTAAAACAAGATCAAGTTTCTCTTTGGGATAATATATTAGTGTGGCAAGAAAGCGTTTATCTTTTTCTCGAAGTGTTTTTCCAAAAACATCTTCAATCTTTTTTCGGACTACTCCCGAAGCATTTGCCAGCACATGGCTGAAAGTATCATATTCACCGTGGATATCACTCAAAAAATGTTCCGTCCCTTTTGGGAGGTTCATAATAGCCTCAAGGTTAATAATTTCAGTGCTTGCATCCGGGATATTTTTAAATCTGTCAGCCAATAGTCGGAGGTACTTTATCTCCTTTTCAAGCACTTCACCGGGAAATGCATTTTCGTCATATTTCTGCATAGCAACTTTTCAAGTTTTCCATTGCAAAGTTATAAAACCTGTGAAATATGCTGACATTTTGTGCAGCCGGCAGATAAACGGTTAAATATTAATTTGTGATTCTGTCTTTATGATTTACCTTTGAGAATTCAGGTTAAGTATTCATGTTTAAAATATTCCTGCTGCTTTGATTATCTGTAGAACAATTAGCTATTCTCCACGGAGTTGCTTGCATTTAAAGCACATTTGAAGTCCCGCCTGTTCCTCTGCTTTCCGTGTTTTCACCGCTGCAATGACAAACTTCGGGTTGGGTAGTCCGGCTTCAGTGGCGGACAAAACCCTGATGACACTAAAATTTATTTATTTTTGCATAGAAGCTGTTTAAAATTAAATGGGACTTTCGAGAGGAACAGGTTGGCTTTAGTGGGGAAGCTCGGTTTTTATTTCATAGCTATAAAATAAGAAATAGCTGAAGTCCAATGAAGTCAGGATGCTTCTCGTAGTTTCACGATTTAATTTTAAACAACTTTATAATGAAAATTACTGGAATGCAACTCAACCTGCCTGCCTACGATGTTAAGATTAAAGAAAATAATATCTTTGATACTTTCCGGAAGAAATATGTACGTTTGACTCCCGAAGAGTGGGTACGTCAGCATTTTTTGCATTTTTTATGTAATGAAAAACATTATCCGGCTTCGCTGATGAGTGTGGAGAAAAGTTTGATAATAAATGGTATGTCCAGACGTTTTGATGCGGTTGTCCATAATAAAGACGGCACACCTGTTCTTCTTATTGAGTTTAAAGCGCCGGAAATAAAGCTGAATCAGACCGTTTTTGATCAGGTTGCAACTTATAACCTGGCGCTTCATGCCGATTATCTCATCATTAGCAATGGACTTTTGCATTACTGTTGCAAAATGGATTATGAAAAACGCCGTTATCATTTTCTTCAAGATATCCCTGATTATATTGAGTTATAATATTTTACAATTATTTATTGCGTCTAAATAAAAAAATGATTTCCTTTGCACTAATATTTCATTTTGCAATCTTAAAAAGTTATAAATTTGCCCGTAAATTTTTATCGTATGAAAAAGACAATCTTTCAAATTATCTTGATAGCCCTTGCAATAGTTTTAGGCTTCTTCACTTACACAAGTATCATGCAACCCGTGAACTTTAACAAGGAGAAAAGAGCACGTGAAAAAGTTGTAGTTCAGTATCTTAAAGATATCCGATCGGCAGAGTTCATATACAAGCAGCTGAACAACAGATATACCGGCTCGTTTGACACACTGATTCATTTCATGGATAGTGCTCAGATTCCCGTAGTGAAAATGATTCCCGACCCTAACGACACCACTTATACGCTTACCATAAATGATACGGTAGGTTATGTCAAAGTTGCCGACTCGTTGTTCAAAGGACAAACAAATGTTGATTATCACCACATTAATATCATTCCTTTTTCCGGTGGAAAGAAATTCCAGCTGAAGGCAGGGCAGATAAAAAAAGGAGGTGTCAAGGTTCACGTCTTTGAAGTAAAAGCGCCCTTTACCACTTTCCTGAAAGGGATGGATAATCAGCTTGTTGTCAACCTGATTGCGAGTCAAAAGGAGATTAAGAAATATACCGGGCTGAAAGTTGGCTCTATGACCGAGCCTTCTACTGACGGCAACTGGGAATAATACCCGGCCTATGCCATATAGTATTAAGCCACATATCAGTTATCTCGACAAATCTTTCAAGACGTCTCATACACGTTCGTATATCATGGCCATGCAAATTAACATGCATGGCCTTGCTTTTTCTATTTACAACCCTGACAAAAATAAGTTTGTCGGATTTCAATATTACCTTTTTGATGAAAAAAAACCATTTGCCGATCTCCCCACGGTCTTTGATTTCATCCTCAACGAGTTTCCCTGGTTTGCCTTTCCGTATATGGATTTTTATTGTCTGATACAAAATAGTTTCAACACACTCATTCCTCTTCCTCTTTTCAAAAGTGAACACAAAAATCTTTACCTCGGGTTTAACCATCCTTTTCAGGAAAATCATCGGATAATTTTTGATGAGCTGAAAAACACCGGTTCGGCCAATGTGTATTACATGCCCAATCCACTTGCCGAAAAGTTGAAAGAATTTTGGCCCAATGCACATATCGTTCATTACTCTTCCGCACTCATCGAAAGCCTGACCGTAAACTTTAAAAACAGGTTTGATGAGAAAAGTCTGTTTCTGGATGTCCATAATGAAAGTTTCGATTTGGTTTATTTCAAAGAAAACAGACTTTTCTATGCAAACAACTTTCGTTACAACACCAAAGAGGACTTTACCTATTTCCTGCTCTCGGCCATGGAACAGCTTTCACTGAATCCGGAGGAAGTCCGTTTGATACTTTTGGGCAAAATAGACAAAGATGATGAAAATTATAATCTTATATATCAATACATCAGGCAAATAGAATTTATAGAAGAGAATAAAAACTTTTTTTATTCTTACCTTCTCGATGATCTGAGACGGCATAAATACTACACGCTTTTTAATGTGTTGCAATGCGAATTATAGTCGGAAAATACAGAAGCCGGAAAATTAATCCTCCGGCAAACCTGCCGGTACGACCAACTACGGACAGGGCACGTGAGAGTTTATTCAATATTTTAAACAACCTGTTGGAATTTCAGAGAGTTATAGCATTGGATATCTTCTCCGGAACCGGTACAATTTCATTTGAATTAATTTCACGCGGATGTATTGATGTTACGGCAGTGGACCAAAACCGGAGTTGTGTGGAATGGATTCGCAGTGCTGCACAAAGCTTCCAAATGGAGCATCTTCAAGTTCGTCAGGCTGACAGTTTTCGCTTTCTCAAACAAGATTCCCGAAAATATGATTTTATCTTTGCCGACCCGCCTTATCGTATGCCTCATATCCCAGATATTTGTCGGCTTGTGTTTGAGAATAATCTTCTTAATAACGACGGGTGGCTTGTTGTAGAGCATCCCCTGGAAACAGACCTCTCCGGCCAGCCTTTCTTTCACAGCCATCGTAAATACGGAAAAGTGAATTTTAGCTTTTTTCAGTTTACAAATAATGAATGACCAAATAAATCAGCCCCGTATCTTCTTTTTTACCGGCCTTGGTGCCGACGAAAGAGCCTTTGCTTATCTAAAACTCAATATTTCGATACTTCAGGTTCATGTTTCCTGGCTCAAACCGTTGAAGCATGAGCCGTTGGCAACCTACTGCCGACGTTTGGCAGAAAAATATAAAATAAAAAATGGTGACATCCTTATTGGACTCTCGTTTGGCGGTATGGTGGTATCCGAAATCAATAAATTTATCAGGCCCGCACTCAGTATTCTGATTTCCAGTGCTGCCACAAGCAAAGAGCTACCTGTGCTATATCGTTTTGCAGGAAGGATAAATCTGCACCATCTCATTTCAAAATCCTTGCTAACCAAACCCGGTTGGCTAAAAGATTATCTTTTTAGTTTGAAAAAACCGATGCAAAAACTACTTTTTGATGAGATTATCTCTAATGCTGATCCGGATTTTGTTCAATGGGCTATTACTAAAATTGTACACTGGAAAAACGATAGAAGACCGGAAAACCTTTTCAAAATTCACGGTACCGCTGATCGTATCATGCCTCTTCATAGCTCTTCTGCTGATTTTGTAATACAGGGAGGAAGCCATTTTCTCACATGGGAAAATGCAGCAGATGTCTCTGCAATTATCCGGCAGCTGATAAAAGTAAAATTTTCGGATTTTGTGGAATAGATAATTGCTCTTATCTTCTTCAGGATAAATACAGCTAACCGGAAATTTTATACTTTTACTCCTTATTCTTGTTAAATACCGGACTATGAACAGAAATCTGAATTTAGAAAAGTTGAAAAGTACGCCGCTTTGGGATGTTATCGTTATCGGTGGAGGAGCTACCGGACTTGGAACAGCCGTGGAGGCAGCCACTCGCGGATACAAGACTTTATTGTTGGAGCAGGCCGATTTTGCCAAAGGCACCTCCAGCAGGAGTACCAAACTTGTGCACGGTGGTGTGCGATATCTTGCTCAGGGCGACATCTCACTGGTACTCGAAGCGTTAAAAGAACGTGGCCTCTTACGACAGAATGCTCCGCATCTGGTACGCAATCAGGTATTTATCATTCCAACTTATGAATGGTGGGATGGCCCTTTTTATACTGTAGGGTTGAAAGTGTATGATATGATGTCCGGCAAACTCGGGCTGGGACCTTCGGAAAGAATCAATACGGAGGCAGTAATTAAAGCCATTCCCAACCTGAAAAAAGAAGGACTAAAAGGTGGCGTTATCTATTACGATGGACAATTTGATGATGCCCGCCTTGCCATAAGTCTGGCACAAACCTTTGAAGACAACCGCGGAACTGCACTCAACTATTGCCCTGTTACCGATATTCTGAAAGACACAATGGGGTTTGTTGACGGCGTTAGAATTTTAGATGCGGAGAACGATGAAGTTTATGAGATAAAAGGAAAAACTGTGGTTAATGCAACGGGAGTTTTCGCCGACAGTATTATCCAAATGGATCATCCCGAAACAAAGAGAACCATTGTCCCTTCCCAAGGTGTTCACATTATTCTTGACCGGAAATTCCTTCAGGGCGATGCTGCCATTATGATACCCAAAACACCCGATGGTCGCGTGCTGTTTGCTGTTCCATGGCACGACAAAGTGGTTGTGGGAACTACCGACACATTGATGGACGACATCAGTCTGGAGCCGAGGGCTTTACCTGAGGAAATTGATTTTATACTGAATACTGCCGGCGAATATCTGGTTTATCCTCCTAAGAAGTCGGACGTCAGGAGTGTGTTTGCCGGCCTTCGTCCTTTGGCAGCACCGGAAGAAGAGGGTGAAAAAACCAAGGAGATATCGAGAAGTCACAAAATCACCATCTCAGCCACCGGATTACTGACCATTACCGGTGGCAAATGGACAACCTACCGGAAAATGGGTGAAGATGTGATTGAAAAAGCCATTTTGATTGGCGGGCTTGAAGAAGTACCTTCGGTTACAGCCTCTATGCCCATTCATGGCTATGTAAAAAGTTTTGATGAAGGCGATCCATTGCACTATTATGGCTCCGACAGAGATAAAATCAAATCGCTTTCACGGAAAGACAAAAGTATGGAAGAGGTGTTGGTTGAAGGGTTTCCCTATACGAAAGCAGAAGTGGTTTGGGCTGTACGTGAAGAGATGGCGCGTACAGTGGAAGATTTCCTTGCCCGTCGAAGCCGTTTCTTGTTGCTTGACGCCCGTAAAAGTATGCAAGCTGCACCTGTAGTAGCTAAAATTATTGCCGAAGAACTGGGCTTCCGCCGTCGCTGGCAACGTGAACAGGTAGAAAGTTATACGACGCTTGCCAAAGGCTATCTTTTAGAATAAAACATTCTTTTATTTTTTAACAAACCATCCATGGAAAAAAAATACATTCTTGCATTGGATCAGGGGACAACCAGCTCTCGTGCCATTCTTTATGACAGGACAGGGAAAATAAAAGCTTTGGCACAGAAAGAGTTCAGGCAGATTTTTCCTCGTCCCGGACTTGTGGAACAAGACCCAATGGAAATTTACAGCTCGCAAATCAGCGTTGCAGCCGAAGTAATTGCCCAAATGGAAATTCACGATAACATGGTGGCTGCCATTGGTATAACCAACCAGCGGGAAACTACCATTGTTTGGAACCGGAATACAGGAAAACCTGTGTACAATGCTATTGTGTGGCAGGACAGGCGCACTTCGGCCTATTGCGACCAGCTGAAAGATGAGGGGCTTCAACGTGTGATAACCGAAAAAACAGGATTGGAAATTGATGCTTACTTTTCGGCTACTAAGGTAAAATGGATTCTCGACAACGTGGCAGGAGCACGCAAAGCTGCTGAAAATGGAGAACTGGCTTTTGGCACCGTGGATAGTTGGCTTATGTGGAATCTAAGTAACGGAAAGGCTCACCTTACCGATGTTTCCAACGCCTCACGCACCATGCTCTTTAATATCCATACATTGCAATGGGACCAGGAACTGCTTCGGATTTTTAAAATTCCTGCATCAATGTTACCTGAGGTAAAGGCCAACAGTACACATTTTGCCGATACTTCCGGATTGATATTTTCAACAAAAATCCCCATCAGCGGGGTAGCAGGAGATCAGCAGGCTGCACTTTTCGGACAGATGTGTATCCATCAGGGAATGGTAAAAAATACTTACGGAACCGGCTGCTTTATCATGCTCAACACCGGAAACAAAGCTGTTAGTTCAAAAAACAGGATGCTCACCACTGTAGCATGGCAGCTGAACAACAAAACAACCTACGCACTCGAAGGTAGTGTTTTTGTTGGTGGTGCGGTCATCCAATGGCTTCGCGATGGAATAAATATCATTAATTCAGCAGCACACAGTGAAAAACTGGCACTTTCGGTAGCGGATGCCGATGGTGTTGTTTTTGTGCCGGCATTTACGGGTCTGGGTGCACCTCACTGGGATCAGGATGCACGAGGGATGATTTACGGAATAACCCGTGGAACAACGCGCGCACACATTACTCGTGCCGCTCTCGAAGCAGTTGCATATCAAAGTTATGATGTGATAAAAGCCATGCAACATGATGCCGGATTTGCCATCGAAAATCTGCGTGTAGATGGTGGCGCGGCTGCTAACAATTTCCTTATGCAAATGCAATCTGATATCTTGCAAATTAATGTACAAAGACCTGCTATTCTGGAGAGTACATCCCTTGGCGTAGCCTATCTTGCAGGCCTTGCTGTGGGCTTTTGGAACGATGTGGAGGAGATAGAACGCCAATGGCAGGTAGAAAAAACCTTTCATCCCCTCAAAAGTCCGCAAGAAATGGAAAAGGGAATTGCCCGCTGGCATGATGCTGTAGCACGGGTTTTAAACTAAATTGATTTTGATTATGTGATAGAATAACTGCGTAAATTCAAGCTGCAAAAGCAACTTATTGTTTGTTTTTTGATTTAACATATTGTTTTAA
>JAJRQN010000130.1 GCA_024280235.1 Bacteroidota bacterium
AAATGTCTAATGTAATCATAATAAATTGTATTTTAACGCATAAGATTACAATAAAATTCCTGTTACAATCCCTCAAAACAGAATAACTTTTCAAACAACTATTGTGAATTACTTTTTAGTAAGCGATAGCCCTGCGTTAGCATCTTCCCGTGTCGCAACCTTGAAAGTTTTTCGATATCTTCCTCTCCGTTTATCATTGCCGCTATTATCTTTGTCGCTGTAGCCCCACTCATATCACTTACAACACTTGACAATTTAATATTGGCATCTTCCAGTATCTTTTGTAACCGGTTTTTCTCGGAAGATATTTGTCCAACTATTTTCCTGCGATATCGGGTTAAGTCACGCAGCTCTCTTATGGGTTTAGGGGGAATAAAACTCCCTTGTAACAAACCACTCAATAACAACTTTGCTATCCATTTACTATCTTTCTTATCCGTTTTACGTCCCGGTACATTCTTTATATGCCGGGCATTTACCAGAATTATCTCGAAATCTTCTTCCAGAATGTTGAATACAGGTTTCCAATACACTCCTGTACTTTCCATAGCAATATGGGTTATCATATTCGCTTTTAACCAGTCTCGCATCTCCTCTATCGATGCTGTAAACCCACTAAAGGTTCTGGTCTCTTCTTTTATTCCCATTCCTTTAATGGTGGCTACTAAAACTTTCTTGTGGATATCTATTCCACATCCTCGTTCTACTACTTGTTCAAATGTTATACTTTCTTTCATCTCCTCGGAATTTTGGGGTTACTTCAGCTAAAATAATCATTCCCTTGTGTGTTTTAAACCAATCATGGAGGTTTCATCTGTTTATAATTTTGTATTCATTTGATATTTAACTTTTTAAGTTTTGTCACGATTTTGGGCTTCGCCTCCAAAATCCCGCCAAAACTGATTCTTATTTTTTTATGTCCCCGACTTTTAAGTCGGGGTTATAAGTATTACGCCCCTGCCGGGGGCTTCTATAATCATTCGCCTGCTTTCCTGTCCGATCAGGCAGGCCTGCCCGACTGTGTCATTCAAGCGGGCCAGCCCCGGATTCTATACTGGTGTTAAAATTTTGACATGAGTGTTGCATCTGTTAAATCTGTTAAATCAGATGACTTGTTTTTGAGTGATAGCCAAACTCTCCTCCCGCAAGGCGGGGCAAATTGTGTATTCCCGTTTTAAGTGAGGTCATGGAGGTGTCACATGCCTGTATTTCATTATAACCTGTTTGTCAATATTATACCTGTTATTGGTGTTCGATATTTGAACAATAGTAAATGATTCAAAGTTCCCAATTGGTGTAAACCAAAACCAGATTTCCTGAAAAGGGTGATCTATTTGTATCGGATTTGTTCGTCTATTGTGTTCGGCAAGTGACTAACCAGTCATACCATGTCCTCATCCCTACGCCGGTGGTGGCAGATACCTCAAAGAATTTTAAATGATGATTGACGCGCATGGCATACTCTTTGGCTTTTTCTATGTCAAAGTTTACATAGGGTAATAAATCTATTTTGTTAATGACACAAATATCTGCCGACTGAAACATGTCGGGGTATTTTATGGGTTTGTCATCGCCTTCGGTTACGCTGATAAGGACAATGCGGCTGTTTTCGCCAAGGTCGAATAGGGCAGGGCATACCAGATTACCCACATTTTCAATCATAACAACCGAATCTTCTTCGGGATTTAGTTTTTTCAAAGCCCGATGGACCATGTCGCTGTCGAGATGGCATCCCTGCCCTGTATTGATTTGAATAACAGGTGTTTTTAGCGCTTCTATACGCTCGGCATCCTGAAAAGTTTGTTGATCTCCTTCAATAACGTAAAACGGGATTTCCTCTTTCAGGTTACTGATGGTTTTTTCGAGGAAACTGGTTTTTCCCGAGCCCGGCGAGCTGACGAGGTTCAGCGCAAAGATTTTCTTCGCTTCGAAAAAACCTCTGTTTCGCTCGGCAATCATGTTGTTGCTTTTCAAAATATCCTGTTCCATCTCCACCACGGTTTTAGAGTGGGAATGGTCGTGATGAGTATGATGTGAATGTTCGTGTCCATGTTTGTGCTCAATCATCAATGAGATATTTTCCGGGTTTATTTCTCCCGGTTTGGCAATCATAATATTTGTTTCTGTGGAATTTCCACAACCGCATGTCATACACATAATATTATTATTTTAATTTTTTATTACTGTCATTCTTTTGATTCTTAATTCTTTGCCGGAAAGAATATCACAAAACGGATTTTCACATTCCGGACAGGCATCGAAACTGCTTGTGGCGACAAAAGTTTGTCCGCACTCCGTACATTTTGCTTTTGCCGGAGGCCGGTTGATTTTCAATCTTGTCTTTTCCAGTTTGGTCTTCCTTACGCCGGCCTCCCAGGCGAAATAAAAGGCCTCCATTTCCACACCCGAAATCATCCCTATGTCCAGCTCAATGGATTCCACGGTATCGGCCTGCTGCTTTTCGCGCTCTTTCTCCACCGTGTCAACGATACTCATAACTATGGATAACTCGTGCATTTTTCAGAAGTTTTTCAAAATATTTCTTCAAAATCTCTTTTCATATATTGAATACGCTCGAAACGGGCATCGGTGGTCTGATAGTCCAGCGATTTTCCGCGAAAGTCATCTAATGTCTCAAAATGTTGTTTCCTCATCCATTCTTCCAGTCCTTCCAGTATTTTGGCAATGTGCGGAATACCATTTTGGAAGAGCGTGGAACAAATCTCCACAGCTTTTGCACCTACCAGAATCTGCTTGATGAGAGCTGTATCATAATGGATGCCGGTAGAAGCTACAAGATCGCATGGGATGTGATGACCACTTAACAGTGCTATCCAGCGCAAAGGAAGGCTCATCTCTTCCGGGGACGAAAAATGCTCGCGGCTGACCACCTTCAATGTGTCAATGTCAATATCCGGTCTGAAATAGCGGTTGAACAAGACCAGACCATCCACGCCTGCCGCTACCAGCCGGTTGATTATTGTGCAAAGATTAGTAAAAAAAGATCCCAGTTTTATGGAGACAGGGATGTTGACCTCTTTCTTTACCGTTTCTAATATTCTCACATAAAGGTCTTCAATTTCTATGCTGGTCATGCTGTTGTTAAACGGGAAAACAGAAATGTTCAGCTCCAGCGCATCGGCGCCGGCTTTCTCTATCTCACGGGCATATTTCGGCCAGTTGTCGGCGCTTTTACAATGAATACTCGAAATGATGGGAATGGAAGTGTCAATACTTTTGGCTGCTTTAACAAATTGCAGATAATGTTCCAGAATGGCCTCTTTTGAAAGATCCAATACTTTTTCTTTCGCTTCGGAATACCAAAAATAGACTTCGTTCTCATTGCCCTGTTTTAGTTTTGCTTCAACACGCAGGCTCATCTGTTCTTCAAAAATTGATTTGAGGACGACGGCGGCAGCACCATAACTGATACACTGCCGGATAGTTTCCAGATCGCCACTAATGCGTGAACTGCTGATTATCACCGGATTCTTTAATTTCAATCCCATGTATGTGGTGGATATATCCATAATATTTATTTTAATTATCTGATAAATAATTTGTTAAAAGCATTGTTACGGCCCGGAAACTCTTGTCAAGATTTTGTTTGGCTTTGCCGGTGAGTTCCTCTTTCATGCCCCATTCGTAACCGCGGATGTGCAGCAGATGGCTCTTGGGTTGTTTGCCGAACAAAGTGTGGCAGAGATAAAGTACGTAAGCCGGTGCCATGGCATGCATGCTGAATTCAAGCTGTGCTTTGGAAGGCTTTAATGTCGTGAATGCAAATTCAATAATATCTTCAGCCGAAGCATCGGCAAAAATAACTTCATCGTAATGAGATATTTTTTCTGCATCTTCAATGTTTAGCTGATAGTTCATGTCCACGTCAATAGCTTCAGGAAAGTGCTTTTCAGCCCATTCTTTCACCCTTTTGGCACAATGCACACCGAGGCCGTCATCCTGCCGGCCCGGGTTGCCATAGCCATAAACCAAAATCTTTTTCATGGTTCTCAATCTTTCATTTTGTGATCCAAAACATGGCCATCCGGACCTAATATGGTCATCTCCAGCGGCATTTGTCCCAAGGCGTGCGTGGCGCAACTGAGGCAGGGGTCGTAAGCTCTAATGGCTACTTCCACCGCATTCATCATTGGTTCGGTAATAGTTTCATGCTCGTTCATAAAAGCGCGGGCGGTACTGGCCACCGACCTGTTCATTGGTTCGTTGTTGTTAGTGGTCGAGACAATCAGATTAGCCATGGTAATCAGGTCGTTATCATCTATTTTGTAATGATGAAACAGCGTTCCGCGTGGTGCTTCGATAACGCCGATTCCTTCATGTTTTTTTTCACCTTTAACTTTTACCACGAGGTCATCGTTTTGTAAATCCGGATCGTGAAGCAAGTCGCGAATGACCTCGGCGGAATGCAGGACTTCTATCAGTCGTGCCCAGTGGTAATGCAGGCTCATGTTATTGGGCTTCCCGTGGGTGTAGGCTTTGAATTCTTCAAATTCTTTCTGCGCCAGCGGCGCAGGGATAAAATCGCAGGTGTTCAGCCGTGCCAGCGGGCCTACGCGATACCAGCCTTTTTCTTTTCCAAGATGTTTCAGATAGGGGAATTTCATGTAGCTCCATGTCTTTACCTCTTCTTCGATGTAATTATAATATTCGTGGTAATCCACATCGTCAAGAATACGTTTTCCGTTGGCATCCACAGCGCGAAGCACGCCGTGATAAATATCGAGCGCACCGTCTTTTCTTACAAGACTTAAATGGTTGGAAGGGAAACTGGCGAAGTCATCGACTTTCGTGTGGTTTTGCTTGTGATAATTTTTGAAAAACTCCAGTGCCGACAGCGACCACTCTACCATTTTGTCAGCGTTTAGCGGGTCGGGGCCTTTCAATAATTCGTCGCATTCGGCAATACTCAGATTTTTGTTGATGCCTCCCGGAATGGCTCCTGTTCCGTGAATTTTCTTTCCTGCCGTAAGGCGAATGACCTCTTGTCCGAATTTCCGCATCATCACGCCCTGCACGGCCAGCTCTTTGTTGGTCATGGCTATGCCGATAATGTTTCTCATGGCCGGGTCGCCGTCAATACCGAACAAAAAATCAGGAGAACTCAAATGGAAAAAATGGAGGACATGCGATTGGAAAAACTGTCCGTAATGCATCAGACGGCGCATTTTTTCACCTACAGCTGTCAGCCCATCGCCATCACCGGCGCCAACAATAACATCCAGTGCTTTGGCTGCTGCAATGTGGTGGCTCACCGGACAAATGCCGCAAAGCCGCTGTACCAAAACAGGCGCTTCCCAGTAAGGCCTGCCCTGTACAAAACGCTCAAAACCGCGAAATTCTACAATGTGCAATCTGGAATCGATAACCTCATGGTTATCGTTCAACTGGATGGTAACTTTTCCATGTCCTTCCACTCTTGTTACAGGCTCTATGGTTATTTTCTTTGACATATTTTTTCTTTTTCAATCAAATTTTACAACTTCGTAAGGCATTTCCATGGGGCTATCGGTGATGAGCGCATAAAGGGCGTTCCAGATGAGGTCGGCACGGGGTGCGCATCCCGGAAGGAAATAATCTATTTTTACAATTTCGTGGCAGGGATAAACCTGGTCGAGAATGACCGGAAGTTCTTCATCGTTGGGGATAATGTGCTCGTGGTTTTCCTGAACGGTGGGACCGTCAATGTAAGCTTCCCTGAGACACTCTTCGATGGGAATGCCGTTGCGCATGGCAGGTAACCCGTCCATGATGGCACATTCGCCGAGCGAAACCAGTATCTTGCAGTTTTCCCTGAAATATTTTAAAATTTCCACGTTTTCGCTGTTACAGCATCCGCCTTCAATAATGCCAATATCCACCGGTTTGGTGAATTTTTTTATGTCGTCAATAGGCGATTTGTTGAACTCCACCAATTCGATAAGATCCAAAATACGCTCATCGATATCAAGGATAGACATGTGGCAGCCGAAACATCCGGCAAGTGAGGTCGTGGCTAATATTTTTTTGTTCATGTGTTACGTCTTTATGATTGATTTTCTATTTCACTTCCAATAGGTTGTTTGTCATATTTCCGGGTTCCGATGGGCTGGTCAAATCCTTTTCCCTTATAAAGAATGGAACCCACCGGGCAGTTTTCCATAGCTCTTTTTGCGAGTGCATCTGATATGGAAGCGCCGAGTACAGGGTCGAGTACCACTTCGAGATGTTGCCCCCTGTTTTTGTAAGCAAAATAATGCCGGCCCTGCTCGTCGTGGATCGTCTTGATGCAGCGTTTGCAGGCAATACAACGGTTTTGCTCTTTAATGATTTTCGGATTGGAGGCGTCTGCTTCTTTGCGTGGAAAACTGAACGGGAAGCGCGGAACCAACATTTTAAACCGGTATGCTAATGCCTGAAGTTCGCAATTTCCGCTTTTTTCGCATGTCGGGCAGAAGTGATTTCCGCTCACAAACAGCAGCTCGACAATACTTTTGCGGAAGTCTTTCAGCTCCTCCGTATTGCTTTCAATCTCCATGCCTGCAGTAACCGGTGTAGTACAGGAAGTCATCAGCCTGTTGTTGATTTTTACGGAGCATATCCGGCAACATGCTTTCGGGTCGGTTCCTTCAAAATGGCAGAATGTGGGGATGTAAATCCCGTTTTCACGTGCTGCTTCTACGATGGTACTGCCTTTGCGGGCGTAAATTATTTTTCCGTCAAGATTGATTTTGATTTTATTTTCTAAATTTTCCATATCTTTTCTAAGATTTTAAAAATGATGAAATACCGGTTTTTTGTGAACGAATTTGCCTGCTCTTTCCGTAGCTTTTTCCAAATCAAAGCCGCTGTCGAACTGTGTCAGGCTTTGGATTCGCTGTTCGTACAGATGCCGGAAGTGGAAGATGGAAGAGAGTATGGGGTTGCCGGCGGTTTGTCCTAATCCGCAGCGGCTGGCCTTCAGTACTTTGCCCCAGTTAAGCAGATCGTAAATATCCTGACTGACACCGTTACCGTCCAATATTTTTTGAAGCTTATTTTTCATAATCAGCGGCATGTTGCGGCAGGTGGAGCAGGAACCGCAGGATTCCTCAATGAAAAAGTCCATAAAATTCATAACCACTTCGCCGAGCAAATCGCGGCTGTTGTTAAAAATCATAATGGAACCACCGGTGGGCAGGTCGGAATAGCTCAACTTACGGTTGAAAAATTTTTCGGCAATCATCATGCCGGAAGGTTTGTACCATTTCATCAACTTACTGTTATCCATATTGTTGATATCTTTCATGCCGATAATCATCCCTGAAGGGCCTCCCACCTGAATTGCCTGTACGTCAGCTGCACCGCTCATGGCCAATATTTCGCGAATAGTTGTTCCCCATTCCACTTCGTAGATTCCCGGATAACGGCAGTCGCCCGAGATGCTGAGCAATTTGGTGCCGAGGGAGTCTTTTGTGCCAAAACCGGCATACCATTCGGCGCCGTGATGCAGAATTTTTACTGCCGTGGCGAGGGTCTCCACATTATTTACAATGGTTGGGTAGCCGAGGTAACCTTTTTCCACCGGAAACGGTGGCTTGTCGCGTGGCTCCCCGCGCTTTCCTTCCAGAGATTCGATGAGCGCCGATTCCTCGCCGCAAATGTATGCTCCTGCTCCAAGCTGGATGCGTATGTCGAAGTCGAAATCGCCTATGCCGGCAATATCTTTTCCCAGAAAATGCTTCTTTCGCATTTCGGCAAGCTTGCGGTTTAAAAACCGGAGCAGATATTTGTATTCATAGCGTAGATAAAGCAGCCCAATGTCCGAACCGGTAGCAAATGCCGCAACTACCATACCTTCAAAAATCAGTTCGGGATACTCGGTGAGCAACACACGGTCTTTGAAAGTGCCGGGTTCGCCTTCATCGGCATTGCAGATGATAACCCGATGTTTCCCGTCCGTACGGCGACCAAAGCGCCATTTCAATCCGGTGGGAAATCCGGCTCCTCCGCGACCTCTCAAATTGGATGCTTCAATTTCTTTGACGACCCTCTCCGGAGTGTATTCCTTAAGCTTTGTTTTCAGAAAACTAAACGGTTGATAGTCGTCTTTCAAAATAATAGATTTTTTTCGGATATGGTTGTTGACCATGGCTTTCACATCGGGATCGGCGTTGTTGCCGTTGCCATAATCTTCGTACATCAAGTCGTTCGGAGATTTGCCGGCACGCATGTCTTCTACGAGATGTTTTACACGATAAGGGGTGAGGTTCGTGAAAACTTTGTCGTTGATAATAGCTGCCGGTTCCTGATCGTTCATGCCGATACAGGATGTGTCGTAAAGGCCGAACATGCCCTCTTCGGAGACTTTTCCAAACGTAGTTCCGCAAAATTGCTCAAAAGCCTCTTTTACCTCGGCCCTGCCTTTCATAACAGCTGTGATGCTGTTGTCGAGATAAATGTTGTATTTTCCCCGTGGTGTTGTGGAAATAAAATGATAGAAGGTTGCCGTTTCCTGTACCTGAGCCATGGAAATGCCAAGAAGTACCGATATGTCCTGCATATCTTTTTGGCTGATATACCCCTGCATCACATTGATGGATAACAATATGTCCATCAATCGCGTTTCGTCGTTTTCAAATTTGGATAAAATTTGATTTATTTTTGATTTTTCTGCCATGAATAATTATTTTGTATTACTTTTGCTCTGTTAAAGAATTCACAGCAAAGATAGAGTTATTTTGTGAAGTGCCTAACGGTTAATAAATTTAAAATCACTATAAATTAGAGCTGAAGATGACAGAGGTCGCTGTTAGAATAAAAATAGAAGGTCTTGTGCAGGGTGTGGGATTCCGCCCTTTTGTTTATAAACTTGCCCGGCGTCATGCTCTTCGTGGTAATGTAGAGAATAACAATAATGGCGTTACTGTAATGGCTGAGGGGAGTCAGGATGCCATTAATCAGTTCGTTATGGATATCAGATATGATGCTCCACCTGCCTCTGAGATTACTTTCATAAATATTGAAAAGGAAACGATGAAGGGCTTCCCGGATTTCTCCATTTGTAAAAGCCATTCTTATTCGGATGAAATTACGGAGGTAAGCCCTGATATAGCTGTTTGTAATGCTTGTCTTGCCGACATGAAATCACAACCTCATCGCCTGGATTATCCATTTACAAATTGTACCCATTGCGGCCCCCGTTTCAGTATTATAAAAGACATTCCTTATGACCGTCATAAGACAACCATGCAGCCTTTTGAAATGTGTGAGGTATGTCGTTTGGAATATACGGAGGTAACGAACAGGCGGTTCCATGCTCAGCCGGTAGCTTGTAACCACTGTGGTCCTGAATATTTGCTTCATTTTCCTGATGGTAAAACCGTGAGAAGTTTTGAGTCTGTTTTACTCAGAGTTGCCTCTTTGCTTGATGGTGGTGGTATTGTTGCCTTGAAAGGGCTGGGGGGGTTCCATTTGGTTTGTAATGCATTGAATGAGAAATCAGTACACATGTTACGACTCAAAAAAAACAGGGAGGGGAAACCTTTGGCTGTTATGTTTTCCAATATGGATGCTGTTAATGAATATTTAAATTCAGTGCCGGAGGAGGAGCAATTGCTCCTGAGTTGGCGGCGTCCCATTGTTTTGTTGACAAGGAAAAAGCCATTGCCTTTCTCTGTCAGTAATGGCCTGAACACGGTAGGCGCCATGCTTCCTTATATGCCTTTTCATTATCAGCTTTTTGAAAAATTGCACACGTCGGCCCTTATTTTGACAAGTGGTAACCTATCGGATGAACCTGTTTTGATAAACAATGAAGAAGCACTCAAAAAGTTTGGAAAGCTGACAGATGCAGTTCTTACTTATAATCGTGAGATTTACAACCGTGTGGATGATTCGGTTGTCATGGTAGTGAACAAAAAGGAACGGGTTGTCCGGCGATCGCGTGGTTATGTGCCGGCTTCGGTTTCCATTAGCCAGAATGCCGAAGGAATATTTGCAGCAGGCGCAGAACTTATCAACAGTTTTGCAGTGGGAAAAGGGAATAAAGTGATTTTGAGTCAGTATATTGGCGATTTGAAGAATCCGGAAACTTTGGAATTTTATTCTGAATCGTTTCAGCGTTTCGGCCACCTGTTTCGCTTTAAGCCTACGCTTGTGGCAGTTGATTTTCATCCTGATTACTATTCAACGAAGTTTGCGTTAGAAATGGGACTGCCTGTGGAGTTTGTCAGTCATCATCATGCGCATATTGCTTCTTGTATGGCCGAAAATAATCTGGATGAAAAAGTAATTGGGGTTAGTTTTGATGGAACCGGCCTCGGACCGGATGGTAAAATTTGGGGCGGTGAGGTTTTGGTGTGTGATTTTTTGGATTTTGAACGACCGTTTCATTTTGAATATGTACAGCAGCCGGGCGGTGATGCTGTCATCAGGCAACCGTGGCGAATGGCTGTTTCCTATCTTTATCATTATTTTGGAGCAGCCTTTCTAAAGCGTAATCATCAAAAATGGTTTTCATATATTGATACAAACACTTTCGACAAGGTATTACTCATGCTCAAAAATGGGATAAACTGTCCCGAAACCAGTAGCGCTGGTCGTTTGTTTGATGCAGTTGCGGCATTGTCTGGCATATGTTCTCGAACTTCTTTTCATGCAGAAGCACCCATGCGGCTCGAGTCAGCAGCCGATAATTATACATTAGAGGGTTATCCTTTTGTTATTCACAGAGATTATGTTTCTTTTAAGCCTGTTTTTGAAGGATTGCTTCAGGATTTCGAGAATAAAATGCCTTTATCCATAATTGCAGGAAAATTTCATCAGACAATGGTTGAAGTTATTGCTTCCGTTGTGGAAAAGATAGCATTAACAACAGGTTTGAAAAAGGTAGTCCTATCCGGAGGGAGTTTTCAGAATAAAATATTGTTGGGAAAAGCAGAAAGATTGTTGCAACAGAAAGGATATGAGGTTTATAGCCATAAGAGGGTACCTTCCAACGATGGTGGTATTGCTCTGGGACAACTTGCAGTGGCTGCAAGGCGCAGAGTGTTCAAAAGAAATAATAATTTTAAAAATTAAAAAATATGTGTTTAAGTATTCCGGCAAAAATTGAACAAATTCACGGGGAGACAGCTGTTTGCTCTGTGGGAGGCGCCACTTATGAAGCTAATCTGCAAATGCTTTCAACAGAAACCCTGCAACCGGGTGATTATGTGTTGATTCATACCGGATTTGCCATTCAAAAACTGGATGTGGAGGAAGCGGAAGCCAGCCTGAAAGCTTTTGCTGATTTCAAAAAATTAAATGAAGACATGGACCGTGAGGAAAAGGAAAATAACCAACGGCTGATATGAAATACATTGACGAATACAGAGACCGTGAAACGGTACAGGCATTGGCACGGGAGATAAAAAGAATTTCCAAGCGGCCTGTTAAACTCATGGAAGTTTGTGGCGGCCATACCATGTCAATTCAAAAATTTGGTCTGCCGGCTTTGTTACCTGAAACGGTGGAGTTAATTTCCGGTCCGGGATGTCCGGTGTGCGTTACCAGCCGTTCATACATAGACAAAGCCATCGCTTTCTGCCGTCAAAAGGATGTTGTCATTGCCACTTATGGCGATTTGATTCGTGTGCCCGGGTCGGAAAGTACCCTTGAAAAGGAGCGAGCCGGCGGAGCGCAAATCCGGGTAGTTTATTCCATAATGGATGCTTTGCAAATGGCGCGTGAGAATCCTGATAAAAAAATCGTTTTTCCTGGCATTGGCTTTGAAACCACAGCGCCTGGTACTGCGGTAGCTATTCTTGAAGCTTATAAAGAAGGTGTTCCTAATTTCTTTGTTTTCAGTGCCCACAAAGTGATGCCGCCGGCTATGGCTGCTCTGATTGATGAAGGCGTGAAAATCAACGGATACATTGGCCCCGGCCATGTTAGTACCATAACCGGAAAGGGAATTTATATGGATATTCCGGTTAAATTTGGTCTCGGTGTGGTTATCAGCGGGTTTGAACCGGTTGACCTTATGCAATCGGTGTTGATGTTGGTCAGGCAAATAGAAGACGGAAATCCACAGGTGGAAATTCAATATAAACGTGTTGTAAAGCCTGATGGAAATGTGAAAGCACAGCAGATGATGGAAGAGGTCTTTGTGTTGGGCGACGACTGGTGGCGTGGTTTGGGAATCTTGAAAAAAAGCGGATTGAAAATACGTCCGAAATATGCTGCTCACGATGCAGAAGTGAATATCAGCTCCGAAGGAATGGTTGCTTTGCGTGAGCCGAAAGGCTGTATTTGCGGCGAGGTGTTGAAAGGCTTAAAAAAGCCGAAAGATTGCACCCTTTTTGCCAAAGCATGTACACCGCGCGACCCGGTGGGAAGCTGTATGGTATCCGGCGAAGGCGCTTGCCAGGCTTATTATCTTTATAATCGTTAAGGAATAAAACAAACAGAATGAAGGATGATAAAATATTAATGGGTCATGGCAGCGGTGGAATGATGACCCACGAACTGATTGAAAGTATGTTCGTTCGCTATTTTGATAATCCTGTCCTGCACGAGCAGGGCGATTCGGCTTTATTGAAACTTTCGGGAAATCATCTTGCTTTTACTACGGATTCGTTTGTGGTGGACCCTGTTTTCTTTCCGGGAGGAAACATCGGTAAACTCGCTGTGGCCGGAACAGTGAACGATCTTGCTGTTTCCGGCGCTGTTCCCCGTTATTTAAGTGTCGGATTTATTCTCGAAGAAGGTTTCCCACTTGATGATCTTGAAAGGATTGTAAAAAGTATGGCTGAAGAAGCCGCGAAAGCAGGTGTTTCTATTGCTACCGGCGACACGAAAGTGGTGGAAAAAGGCAAGTGCGACAAAATTTTTATCAATACCAGCGGTGTGGGAGAGATTAACGCTAACCGCCTTGCTATCAGCTCCGGAAAAAATATCAAACCAGGGGATAAAATTATTGTCAATGGCGGGATTGCCGAGCACGGCATGGCTATTATGGCGGCTCGTAACGACTTGAATATCTTTACCTCTGTTTTATCGGATTGCGCCTGCCTGAACGACCTGATTTCTTTGGTTCTTCATACATCTGAAAATATTCGTTTCATGCGTGATGCAACCCGCGGCGGATTGGCAACAGTATTATCGGAATTGGTGCAGAAAAAGAATTTTGGCATCAGGATTAATGAAGCGCAACTTGTTATTGAAGATTCGGTAAGAGGCATGTGTGAGCTGTTGGGTTTCGATCCTCTTTATGTTACCAATGAGGGGAAAGTGATTATGGTTGTCGCAGCCGAAGATGCGGACAGAATAGTTGAGCGTATGCACTCAAATTCATTAGGAAAAAAAGCTGCTGTTATCGGTGAAATAACGGTTGAGCATAACGGAAAAGCCTGGCTCGAAACATCGGTTGGCGGCAAACGAATGATTGACATGCTTTCGGGACAACAGTTACCGCGTATTTGTTAGTGGGAAAGCTGACTGTCCGGTTTGTTTCCTGTATCAACTGCCGAATGTCTCGTAAAACTTTTGCAATTCGGTGGACAAGTCTTCAAAAGCCACATAATGGTTAGAACATCCTGTACGGGAGCACAGGCTGACTTTGCCACCCGTTTGCAGTAACAGTGACACCATAGGAGCGTGGCAAACCCTGCACTCTTCTTTGGTGTTTAGTTCCTTGTTGCAGTGGGGGCAGGTGAATTCAACCGCTTCCTTTTCGGTTAACGGAACTTCTGTTGTATAGTCAAAACATTCATAATAGGAACACAGATAAATAACGCCTCTGCTGCTGTTCGTTTGAATGTTTAACTTAATGGAGGATTTTCCGTTAAGGAGCTCCTCATCGTCCATAAGCGATTTGCCGCAATGGGGACATTTTACAGATAATGAAATATATTTTTTCATGATTCGGATTTGATTTCTTTATTTGGTGCAATATACTAAATATATTGGTTAAAAGCTAATTGTCTGTTTGTTATTTCACAAATAGAAATTATTTTATGGAAAATAGCAGATTTTGGTGATAAATACTATTTTTGTTCTGTCAAGAGAATAATTGGAAGCCGGTTACCGGAAATTGGTTTGTTGTTCTCAGGTTTATTGGATTTAGAATTCTTTGCATGAAGAAAGTTTTACTATTATTTCTGTTGTTGTCAATGGCTGTTGTTATGGTTTTTGGGCAGAGTACATTCAAAAACAGGTTGAGCTTTGGTCTGGAGGCAGGCCCGCAGTTTAACAATGTACGCAACGGGGGTGTGATGAATCCCAAAGGAAGAATATCCGCTGATGTGGGGGCTTTTGTGCAATATGACATTTTCCGTGTGTTGAATTTGAGCTTTGGTGCCTATTATGACCCGCGGGGATTTGAGACTTCCTACAGATCGGCTTTTCTTATACTTTCCGATACCGGTTATGTAGGTTACAACAGCTTTTATGCCTACGATATGACCTACAAAATCAATTATATTACTTTCCCTCTGAATATCACCTATCTCAGTAGTGGAAAGAAGTTTCGTCTTTTTGTACAGGGCGGAATTTATCTTTCCATCGCCTTGAAATCTCACAAAGAAGGGTATCGGGGAATTTATGTTGACCCTGCCGATTTGCCGCATTTTGGTGATTCAACACTTACGGCAGGATATCACATGGTAAACTATGATGGTTCGGCCAAAGATTTTTTTAATCCCACAGATTTCGGACTTCATTTTGCTTTTGGAATGATTTATCAGATTACCGATAAGCTGGCCTTAACTGCCAGGCCCGACTTTAATTTTGGCCTCACATCCATCGTTTCAAGTCCTGATGTTGATTTGAAATGGGACAATATACTGAGACTTAATGTGGGAATAATTTATAAATTGCACCCTTATGAAAAACCGAAAAACGAATACATACTACAATGATAAATAATTTACCCGCCAACACCGTTGAACGGCTGAGTAACTATCGCCGTACACTTCATAATCTGAAAACAGAGGAAAAAACACACATCCATTCGCATCAGCTGGCGCATCTGCTGAAGATTAATCCGGCACATGTGCGCCGCGACCTGATGCTTATTGGATTTTCAGGAGATATCCACAAAGGTTATGATATTGAGCAGCTTATCGCAAGTATTGGGAAGGCTATCGATTGCCTGCATGTGCAGAAAGTGGCTTTTGCCGGCGTGGGCGACCTCGGCAGGGCAGTGGCCGACTATTTTAATTATCAGGGAACGAAATTGCAGGTGGCGGCCACTTTTCGCATAGGGCAGGCGCCGGGTATGCAGTTTCCCGATGTGAAATGTTACAATATTTCCCGAATGAAAGAGATCATGCGTCAGGAAAAGATTGAGTTGTGTGTGCTGGCAGTTCCCAATGATTTTGTTGCCGAAGTCTCCAAAACAATTGTTGCCGCCGGCGTAAAAGGTATCCTGAATTTTACTTCCGCCCGGTTGAAAGTTCCAAAAGATATTTATGTGGAACAGTATGACATGATCAGCAAACTGGAGAAGCTGGCTTACTTCACCAACAAAGATAATTGTCCGGGAGAATAACGGCTTCAGATACTTTTAAATATATTTGTTTTGGCAAAAACGTTTGATATGGAAATATCTTATGGACTTTTCAAACGAAAACAATCGCCAATAAACAGGGCTATAAGCAGTCTGCAATGTCTTTCCCGTACGGTGGAAACCCAATGATTAGTTCCGGTTGAATTATATCCGTGTCATTAACCAATGCATGTATCTTTGTGTTTGGTTGTTTTTTACAACGGTATGTATTTTAGGCTCCTAAAAAACCTTTGCTGGTCAGGATTTGCAATCCCGACCCTGTTTGCATAGTGATTTTAAATCGCTTTCTCCGAAACCTTCAGTGCAGAAATCCGCCTTATCCCATGTGTGCGTGAGGAAAACACCCAACAAATAGCTGTCCACGAATTACACGAATTACACGAAAGGACCTTTTTTTGTTTGCGAAAATCATCCGTTTAATCCCCCGAAATAATCGGGGCAAGCTGTTCAATCCGCCTGTCCCGCCTGTTGGCACAACGGCAAACGGGGATGATAAAGAAATATTTCGTGCTATTTGGTGCAGATTCTTTTTTCGGCCTTTCAGGAGCAAGGCCACCTGAAAGGAGAGCACCCCTTAACCTTTCACCGTCGAATGCGGGCCTGCAGGGTGTAGACATGAAAGGTTGAAAAAGCAGGGAATATCAAATAAATATCTATTCACGAATTACACGAAAGGACCTTTTTTTTGT
>JAJRQN010000131.1 GCA_024280235.1 Bacteroidota bacterium
CGTACAGGGACAAGTGGTGGATGATCAGTATCTCGATGCGGTGAGTGCCAGCACTGGCCACGTTTTTACCAAAGAAGAACGCGAAACTTACAAAACCCTTGGCGGCACGCCGCATTTGGATGGTGGATATACGGTTTTCGGTGAGCTGCTTTCGGGCTTCGATGTGTTGGATAAAATTGCTTCTGTAAAAACAGATGCCCACGATAAGCCGTTAGAACCGGTAACCATGACCATTGATATTATGAAATAACCGAACAGCAATGAAGAATAAAATATACAATCTTCTAAAAGAGGTTGAAGCTTTTTCGGCTGAAAATATAGAACAGCTCGAAGTATTCAGAATTAAATTTTTAAGTAAAAAAGGACTTGTCCCGGCGCTGTTTGCCGACTTTAAAACAGTGGCACCTGAAGATCGCCGTGAGACAGGACAGTTGATTAACACCTTGAAACAAGCTGTTCAGAATAAAATTATCAGCCTCAAAGACAAACTGGACGAGCAATCGGTTTCTCAGAGCAGTAGTTTTGACCTGAGTTTGCCTGCATCGAGTCCGCTTGGCACACGACATCCGCTGTCCATTGTGCGCAACGAAATCATTGACATTTTTTCCAGAATCGGTTTTTCGGTATCGGAAGGCCCCGAAATAGAAGACGACTTTCACAACTTCACGGCGCTGAACTTCCCCGAAGAACACCCGGCCCGCGACATGCAGGATACTTTTTTTATCGAGAAAGACCCAGACCTGGCCTTGCGTACGCATACCTAGTCGGTGCAGGTGCGTGTGATGGAAAAAACGCAACCGCCCATTCGGACTATTTCACCCGGTCGTGTGTTTCGTAACGAAGCTATTTCAGCACGGGCACATTGCATCTTTCATCAGGTCGAAGGTCTTTATGTGGATGAAGATGTGTCGTTTACTGACCTGAAACAGACGCTTTTCTATTTTGCCCGCGAGCTTTTCGGCGAACACACTAAAATCCGCTTCCGTCCGTCCTATTTTCCGTTTACCGAACCGTCTGCAGAAATGGATGTCTCTTGTAATATTTGTGGCGGTAAAGGATGTAATATCTGTAAATATACCGGTTGGGTTGAAATCTTGGGATGCGGCATGGTTGATCCCAATGTGCTGGAAGCTTGCCATATCGACAATAAAAAATACACCGGATTTGCTTTTGGAATGGGTATTGAACGAATTACCATGCTGAAATATCAGGTGAACGATCTGCGGCTTTTCTTTGAAAACGACCTTCGTTTCCTGAAACAATTTGAATCGGCACGATAGCCGAAACTCTTTTCAGAATAAAGAAGTAATACCTGTATAACAAGCTTTTTACCAAATATTTAAAGATAATTAATTTGGTTTTTGAGAAAGAATGTTACATTTATTCTAAATTTAAATAGCTTTGCAGTGCTTTGTTTTATTATCCATAAGCAGTATTATTAATGTAAATATAACAAAATGAGCGATTTACAAAATCGGGCTGAGAAATTTACCGAACCTCAGAAATATAAAAAACTGGGGCTTTATCCCTACTTTAGAGTTATTGAGTCAGGGCAGGATGCCGAAGTGCTGATATCGGGACACAAAGTTTCCATGTTTGGTTCAAATAGTTATCTTGGACTCACCAGCCATCCGAAAGTGAAAGAAGCGGCTATGGCTGCTATTAAACGATACGGAACCGGAACTGCAGGTTCACGTTTTTTAAACGGCACACTCGATATTCATGTGGAGTTGGAACACAGACTGGCTCATTTTGTAAACAAAGAAGCTGCCATTGCCTTTTCCACCGGTTTCCAATCAAACCTTGGTGCTATTCCTACTGTTGTTGGCAGAAACGATGTAGCCATTATCGATGAGCAAAGTCATGCTTCTATTATCGATGCCACCCGTCTTTCATTTGGACGTATCTTAAAATACCGGCACAACGACATGGAATCACTGGAAAAGGTTCTGAAAAATCTCGGTGAAAGTGCTAATAACGGCTTCCTCAGGCTGATTGTTACCGATGGGCTTTTCAGCATGGAAGGCGACATTGCTCATGTGGATAAGATCGTTCATCTGGGCGAAAAATTTGGTGCCTCTGTTATGATTGATGATGCACACGGATTAGGCGTTTTGGGCGACAATGGTGCCGGTACGGTAAACCATTTTGGATTGGATGGAGAGGTGGAAATGATAGTTGGAACATTCAGTAAATCACTGGCTTCCATAGGCGGATTTATTGCCGGAAGCAAAGATTTAATCAATTATCTCCAACATAATGCACGCTCATTAATTTTTAGCGCAAGTCTTCCTCCTTCTTCTGCTGCCAGCGTAATTGCAGCCCTCGACATTATCGAAAACGAACCGGAACATGTGAAAAAACTTTGGGAAAACACCCATTATGCAAAACAAAAGTTCAAAGACCTCGGCATGGATGTTGGCAATTCGGAAACACCGATCATTCCCGTTTATATTCGCGACAACGACAAAGCTTTTATTATTTCGAAAATGCTTCTTGACAATGGCGTTTTTGTAAATCCGGTCATTACACCTGCCGTACGCCCGGAAGACTCACTACTTCGTTTTTCGCTTATGGCCACACACTCCATCAATCAGATTGATGAAGCCATCGAAAAGATTTATGCTGCCGGAAAAGAATTGGGTATTTATTAACCTGTTTTCGGCATGATAATTTTCCCTTATTGATTTACATCAATTCTTTATTGTCTGCTTTTGGGCTTATCTGGCCTATGGTGTGTTGATAAGCAATATTGTGTGAATTGGGATTTAATTTTTGCGGTACATGCAACAAATAACATTTCGGGGTAACTTCTGATTTATCTTCTCTGCCCAAAAATCCGGTTTCGCTAAAGTCTCTTTTGTTCAGATATATTCAATCTGCCAGCTCAAATCTTCCAATGCTTGTTGAGCTGCTGTTCCCACAAAATTATCTTCTGAATATTCGTAATGCGAATCAAGGGTTAAAATATTAGGCTAATAAAAGCAGCAGCAATTTTACCAAATACGTGAACCATGAGGCCTTTAGTTGACCTGACCTTACTTGCTCTTTGAAAATCAGTCTTTTCTATTAACCAATTGAAGAAC
>JAJRQN010000132.1 GCA_024280235.1 Bacteroidota bacterium
AAAAGTCAGAAACACTACGCATTATTCAGCAACTTCGCGATGAGGCGCATCGTTTTGGAATTACCCATCACAGAAAAAGACGCCGGAAAGGAACGTTAAATACGGAGCTGACTATAATCAAAGGGATTGGTGAGAATACTGACCAAAAACTGTTGCGGGAATTCAAATCCGTAAAAAAAATCAGGGAAGCCGGAGAGGAAAAGCTAACTGTCGTTGTAGGCAAAGCAAAAGCAGAAATAATTTTTCACCATTTTCATCCCGTTTTCGGTCAATAAAAAAAGCCCTCCGGTTTGGAGAGCTTTTCCTGTTGATTATAAATTTTTTATTCCAGAGTAAATTTCACGGGAAGGTTAAAAGAAACCCTGACCGCTTTGCCGCGTTGTCTCCCCGGAATCCATTTGGGCATACTTTTTACCACCCTGACAGCTTCTTCATCACATCCGCCACCGATACCACGGAGGACTTTTACATGATCAATACGACCATCAGGCTCTACTACAAAGTTGATAAATACACGTCCCTGAATACCACTCTCTTTGGCCAGTTCGGGATAATGAATATGAGTTGCAAGAAATTTCATTAACGCGCCCATTCCACCAGGGAAAGAAGGCATTTTTTCCACAACCACAAAGATATGCTGCTCAGGAACCGACTCATCCTCTTGCGGTGGTACATAGTCGGCTACTTTGGTATTCATGTTAGCATCAACATCAATATCAATATTATCGTTCACCTTGACGTCATTGTTCACAATTTTAATCTGTGTAACCGTCTTCGGCGGGGGCGGCGGGGGCGGTTTTACCTTTTGTTCGGTAATAGGTACAATCTCCTCGGGAGTATTGTCTGCTTTCTGCTGTATTAAGGTAAATGTTCTTTTTTCATAACTTTTATAATTAAAAGAAAAAAGGACAAGTGCCAGAGCAAGAACCAACCCAATCTCAAAAAAGATGGCTTTCTTGCTTTCGAGGTCAGCTTTAGGTGTTTTTCTGGATTCCATCGTTTTCCTGTTTATTAAATATTTTTCTGAATAACTTTTTCAGGCCGCTAAATTAGTTAAATTCTGTTTAATGACTTTCGTTTCTTCTAATTTTTTTTCGATACAGATAAATAAACAACGTCCAACCGATGATTGCGCCTACTGTATCAGCAAAAAAATCAAACCTGCTTCCATCTCGTCCGACAAAAACATAATATTGCATAACTTCTGTTATCAATCCATAAACAGCTGTAGCAATAATTGCGCCAAGGCCAAATAAATAACGTTTACTACTGTTAAAATATTGCTCACGAAAGCCAAACAAAATAAGAAAAGCCAATATCCCAAAGATGAAGAGGTGTACCGCCTTATCCGGTTCCAACCATCCCCAGAAAGTAGTTATTTTGGGGAAATCTTTACCGGGCAAACCTGTCAACAGTAAGATGATGGACGACCAAAGGAGGGCAGGCCAGAATTTTCGGAGCATAAACCGGTTGTTATGATTCAATCAGGTTTTTATAAGCAGCTGCATCAAGCATATCATCGGCTTCGGCTGGATTTGTCATTTTTATTTTCACAATCCAGCCTTCACCGTAAGGATCTTTATTGATAAGTTCCGGTTCATCCTCCAGTTTTTCATTTAGTTCGAGGATGGTTCCACCAACGGGAAGCAACAGGTCGGAGACTGTTTTCACAGCTTCCACAGTACCAAAAGTTTCGTCTTTCTCCAATGTTTCGTCGATGGTTTCCACCTCCACAAAGACAATGTCTCCCAATTCATTCTGGGCGAAATCGGTAATACCAATGTACGCTTCTTCTCCTTCTACTCTCACCCATTCGTGGTCATTAGAGTACTTTAAATTTTCGGGTATGTTCATGTTTTTTCTTTTAAGAATTAATGGCTCAAATTTACATTAATTTTTTTCACAAAATGTAACTACAATTATGAAGTTTTTATCCTGCCCCGTTTTACTTTTGGCCCAATGAAATGCCCAGCCCTTTGGCTGTTTTCACCAAAGCATTATCAGGAGTTACAAGGTTAGGTTTAGCAATGGCTTCTTTCAATGGAACAGCAACAAATTCAGGATGCCGGTAAGCTACCATTTTACCAAAGTTGCCATTCAGTACCATTTCGAAAGCCCTCACTCCAAATTGTGCTGAGAGAACCCTGTCGTAAGCAATAGGAACACCGCCTCGTTGCAGATGTCCCAAAACAGTTTCCCGCATATCATGTTTAAAGCCTGCTTCTTTGAGCTGATTAATCAACTGGTGTGAGATACCACCAAGCTTCTGATTTTCGTATCCGACTTCATCATTTTGCTGAACAGATACCTTCCCATTACGGGGATAGGCGCCTTCGGCAATGACCACCACCCCAAATCCTCTGTCGTGGACAAAACGTTTTTCAAGAGCATCTTTCACAACTTCAATATCGTAAGGCATTTCCGGTATCAGACACACATCGGCACCACCGGCGATAGCAGCATTCATGGCAATCCATCCGGCTTCACGACCCATAACTTCCAACACGAAAACCCGGTTATGGCTGGCAGCAGTGGTAACCAGCTTATCTACGGATTCAGTGGCTATCTCCACAGCAGTCTGAAAACCAAAAGTAGAATCGGTGGATGAGAGATCGTTGTCAATGGTTTTGGGAACACCAATAATGTTTAACCCTTTGCGATATAGCTGCTCGGAGATGCGTTGCGAGCCATCGCCTCCAATACTGATCACCGCATCAATGTGCATGATCTGCAGTTTACGAATCATTTCATCGGAGCGGTCAACGGTAGTCCATTTTCCTTTGCTGTCTTTTATCGGCCAGGCAAAAGGGCCACCTTTGTTGGTTGTCTCAATAATCGTACCTCCCTGAAAATGAATACCTTTTACTCTTTTGTTATCCAAAACAACCACTTCAGTAGGCTCCCACAAAATTCCATTAAAAGCCTGGATGCTTCCCAGCACTTCCCAATCTTTTTCCTGTGAAGCACGGTGGACAATAGCACGGATTACTGCGTTCAATCCCGGACAATCGCCACCACCTGTTGCTATAAGAACTCGTTTCATCTTTTCCTTTTTTATTTTGAAATGCAAAAGTAGTCATATCTCAAATAATCTGACCCTATATGCTTTGCGAAGTCGGAATGACACCGGACGCCGGCATGTGAAAGACTACACATTTGATTACAAACGATTGAGAAAATGAAGAAACGCTAAAAGCTGAAGTAAAATGAACCAAAAAAATAAGTGGTTACGGCATGAAAATGCCGTAACCACTTATTTTACACAAATTATTTTTTCGGTTTCAGTACTCCGAGAACATAATGATTCGTTGAAAGGTATTTCCTGGCCATTTTTTTCAGGTCAGTGGATGTAACAGCTTGTACGGCAACTTTATATTCCTGAATTGAAGGAATCCTGATTCCGTTAAAGTCAGAATCTATTAATTGCTTTAGCCAAAACTCATTCGTACGGACAGCACTTTCTCTGGTTCTGATGGAGGTCTCTTTCACTTTTTCAAGTGTTGAATTATCAGCACCCTCCTTCTGAAATTTGCTGAATACTCCAAAAGCAGATTTTACAAGACCGTCCACATTTTGCGGGGCACATCCGAAGCCCATAAAAAGAGAGTACTCTTCTTTGGGATATTTATTTAGCGAAGGCACAACGTAAACGCCATAGACTTTTCTTTCCTGAATCCGAAGCTTTTTGAGCAACTCAATATTCAGAGCCTGCACCATCATATCCATTTTTAGGTTTTGCTCAAAACTGTATTTATACTTACCTTTTATCACAATCGCCACCGTACTCTGAGGAGCCTCTCCCATGCGTACGGTAACAGGTGTTTTACCTTTGGGAAACCCCGGCTCCACATCTTTCCATTTCAATGGTCCTACACCGGTTGGAATACTGGCCAAATACTTTTCCACCAAGGGTTTCAATGTCTTTGTATCGATATTTCCAACAAAGAAAATCTGATAACCGGCGGCAGGTTCGAATTGTTGTTTATAAATCCGGTAAATATCCTGTTGTTTTATCTTGCTAAGCTGAGCCTGCGTAGGGATTACAATCATACGCGGTGAGTGCATCGTGATAGTCTGATATAAGGAATCATAGTAAACCATTCTCGGATTTGTCCCCAAATGTTTAATTTGGTTTCTCTGGTCTTGCATTACTTTGGCAAAGATTTCCTTATCCTCACGTGGCCTGGTGAAATAGAGATATTGCAATTCCAGTAATGTTTTTAAATCCCCGGGGCTGGCACTCCCTTTAAAACCCACATCAAGTTGATGCATAAAAGGACTCAGACTAACCACTTTTCCGCTGAGTTTCTTTTCCAGGTTGACACCGCTAAACTGGCCAACACCGCTTTCCTGAATCACATTACTAAATACACGGGTAAGAATAATTTTGTCATTCGGGATAAGAGAAGATCCCCCCGAAGTGTAGGCATGGTAAAGAACCTGATCGTTTTTAAACGTCGTAGGTTTCACAAATACTACCATACCATTGCTCAGCGTCCACTTTTCATACTGGTTACTAACCTTTTGCACAGAAACAATCTTTCCGGGAGTTATTTTATGACTGATTAACGGAGCACGCAAAAACTTATCAACATAAGGTGTCAACTGTACCGTTTTTTCTGCATGAAGTATGGCCATCACTTCCTGTTTGGAAGGAACATTGTCGCCTTTTTTCTTAGGAGCAGTAATCAACACAACTCTGTTTGTGTCAGGAATCAACTCTTTAGAAAATTGATTTATTTCTTTCAATGTAATCCCGGGCACAAGACTTTTTGCCAATTTATACTCCTCTGCAATACCGGGAATTGGCTCTTTTGTAAGAAAATTCTGAATATATTCTCCAACAAGTTTTACGGAAGCTATTTTCCCTTTTTCTGCAAATTGTTGTTGGTATTGTCGCAGCAGGTTTTTCTTCTGACGCTCTAATTCTGTTGGTGTAAAGCCAAATTCTTTGACCCGTTTGTTTTCATTAAGCAACACTTTCAGGGAAGCTCCAATCTGGTTGTCTTTGGCAATGGCAAAATCAGTATAGGCATTGGTAGTCCGCCCGATAAACGGGCCATAGCCGGCTCCGGCATACATAAACGGGGCAGTAGGTTTTTGAGCAATCTCACCCAGTCTCGCACTCATCATTGCATTAAAAAGATGCGCTTTAAGTTCATTACGGAAATACCCAATTGTATTGCCAACCATGCGGGGATGTTTATAAAAAATCACCACCTGATTTGAAGTAGCCTCCGGGTCTGTTGCAATAGCGATGAGTGGGGCTTTGTTGTCAGGCACGCCATAAATCACTCGTTTCACTTCATTTTTCGGATTGGTAAACTTAGAAAAATGCTTTTCAATAAGTTTTTGTATTTCGTGAACATTAACATCTCCCACCACAAAAACGCCCATGAGATCAGGCCGGTACCAATCGTGATAAAAGCTCCGCAATGTGGCATAATGTGCCGTATCAATAACAGCTATTTTTCCAATAGGAACCCGTTGGGCATAGCGTGATCCTTTTAAAATTACGGGGAGAAACTGCTTTCTCATCCGTTCGCCGGCACCCAAATCGCCGCGCCATTCCTCTTTTACGACCTTTCTTACTTTGTCTATCGTGGTATCCTTAAACAAAACATAGTGAGCCCAGTCTTCAAGCACCAACATACTGCTGTCAAGCAGGCTCTGGCGATCAGTGGGCATCTGTAATTTAAAAATGGTTTCATCAAAGGAAGTCTGGGCATTCAAATGCACGCCAAACTTTACACCGCTGGCCTGAATGAAACTGATGAGGTCTGACTTTTTAAAGTGCTTACTTCCGTTAAAGCACATGTGCTCTGTAACGTGAGCCAGCCCCTGTTGCGCATTTGTTTCACATATGGAGCCAGCATCAACAACAAGGCGGAGAGTTACCCTGTTTTTGGGTTCATTGTTGTGCCGAATGTAATAAGTCAGCCCGTTAGAAAGTTTTCCAATCAATACATCCGGATTGGGTTGTAATGTATCGGATAGATTTTGAGCCTGTAAACTAAATAGAGAAAACAGAAACAGGCTGAGAAAAAGGGTAATTTTTTTAAACATGATAAAGGACTTTTTTGTGATTAAATTTATTGTGTCTTCAAAAGTATAAAATTCATAAGAAAGCGTCCATAATTTACTCGTCTTTAACAGAAATTATGAATTTAGAGGAAATACTTTTTTGTCTATTTTTGAACTTGAAAATTAAAAAATATGAGTAAGGAGAAAACGACCATTTTAACATTGGATGCCGGAGGGACTAACCTGGTATTTTCGGCTGTACAAAGCAAACATATTCTCAAACAGAAAGTTCATTTACCTGCCCCTTCCAAAAATCTTGAAGACTTTTTAAAAAAAATCATTGGCGGTTTTTCCGAATTAAAACAACAAGTGAAGACAAAAGCCGATGCCATCAGCTTCTGTTTTCCCGGGCCGGCTGACTATGAGAATGGTATCATCGGCGATTTGGAAAACCTTCCTTTTTTTCGTGGCGGTGTGCCTCTGGCCAAAATGCTGGAGAATAAATTTCATATTCCTGTTTTTATTAACAATGACGGCGATTTGTTTGCTTTAGGCGAAGCCATGCAAGGCCTTTTGAATGAGATAAACCAATTCAGCCAAAAACAATACAAAAATCTGTTGGGTGTAACACTCGGAACCGGATTTGGAGGAGGTATCGTAACCTGCCAACAGCTTTATGCAGGAGATAATTCAGCGGCAGCCGAAATAAACCGTATGGGAGGCTGGATAGACAGGGAACAGAGTGTGGAAGAGGTGCTTAGCATTCGTGGCATCCGGCATCTGTTTGCAGAAGCTGCATCCATTCGGGAGGAAGACGTGCCCGAACCTATTGATATTTTTCAAATTGGCATGGGACAAAAAACAGGAAACAAAACTGCAGCTGTGCGGGTTTGGGAGAAATTCGGACTTGCGTTGGGAGATGCTCTGTCCAATGCCGTAAGCCTCACGGATAGTTGCGTGGTGATTGGTGGCGGACTGTCAGGTGCTCATCCGTTGTTTCTGCCGGCCACGATCAGACAAATGAACGGCATTCTCCAAAAAAACGATGGAAGCAGTATGCCACGGATGGAACTGTCAGCTTTTAACTGGGAAGATCAGGAAGAAAGAATAGAATTTTTAAAAGATGAGCCTGTCGTTTTACCGGTTCCTTTTTCGTATAAAACACAGATTTACCGTCCACAGAAAAAAATTGCCGTGGGTATCAGCCGGCTGGGAACCAGCGAAGCCGTGGCCGTGGGAGCTTATGCTTTTGCCATATCGAAGCTTGGATTATAAAGTTTATTTTGAAAAAATCCGTAATATTTCTATAATACCAATTTATCCCACGAAAACATTGTTTGAAAGCCACGGTTTGCCATCTGCTTCCTAAAGACATCCTCCGTCTCGTGGCTTGTAACCAATACAAAATCGCCGCCCCAGGCTCCCAATGATTTTACAATGCCCTGATGCTCCTGAAAAAGACGTTTTTTCACAGGCACAATTCCCAGAACGGCAGACATAATTTCTTCGTGCTCCTGTAAAAGCTGCTCAAAAATCCCAAGAGTTTCAGCTTTTACCAGCGCCTTACCTATGGATGAAATTCTTTGAATTTCATCTTTCCCGTAAACAGCCTCTTTCCTGAAACGGGCAATACTTTCATCACTTCGTTGCTTCTGTCCGAGATAAACAAAATAAATCTGATTCTTGAACGGTGGCAACCAATCTACAGATTCCACAACAGGCTTTTCATCAATAATTTGGTAAAATACAGGGGACTCTGCACGAGCACAAGCCACATCATAACCCGACCCGCCGAGAGCTTTTCGCTGAAGAGTAAAAGCATCAACACCTGCCCATGTTGCAAGGTTAGACACTAGTGTGGAGCTGGAGCCAAAACCAAATTCCGTATCAAATTCCAGTAGTGTTTCAGCTTCAATGTTTTGCCGGCCATCAAGAAATCCGGTAGATAAACTTTGCACTACAATAAGGGTTTCTCTCAGCTTTACGGCCAGAAATTTGTCGGTTGTTTTCTGTATTTTCAATGAAGGCAGTGAATATTCAGCCTGAAACCATAAGCCATCCGGTTTTTTAGCTGTCCAGCGCAACCGTCCGCCATTTTCAGCAGAAGCGGAAACAACCTTTAGATGTTGCCCGCGGTTTACCGGAACTGCGAGAGCACGAGCGCCCTGCATAACGAGATATTCGCCTGTAATCAGGAGCTTACCGTGTGCATACCATGTCTGTTTCTGCTGCATGATTAGGAAAGGCGAAGGTTTTTAATAAATTCTCCCACTTCGGCAAACGAAACTTTATGATTGGAAAAATAGGTTACGGCTTTTTCTTTTTCTTTCTCAGAAGCTTTAAAGTGGTTCAGAATATTCATCAGGTGCATCTTCATATGACCTTGTTGGATACCTTTGGTGATGAGAGAACGGATAGCAGCAAAATTGTTAGCCATACCCAAAGCTGCAATAATCATCATCAATTGTTTTGCTGACGGTTTCCCCAGCATTTCCAACGAATGCTTTGCAAGCGGGTGCAAAGAGGTTAGTCCGCCAACCGTTCCCAGAGCAAGAGGCAACTCAATCCAATACTTAAACCGGCCGTTTTTTATCTCCACATGCGAAAGGCTTTGGTAGTGGCCGTTACGTGAGGCAAAGGCATGTCCTGCTGCTTCAATAGCCCTGAAATCGTTTCCGGTGGCAATAGCTACGGCATCAATACCATTGAAAATACCTTTGTTGTGTGTTGTGGCGCGAAAAGGATCTATCTCGGCAATTTTAACAGCCATTTCAAATTTTCTGGCAAATTGTTCTCCTGTCAGAGACGGATCTATGTTCTCCAGTTCTGCAAAAGGACATTCTACCCATACTTTCACGAGACAGTCGGGCGTGTAATTGGAAAGAATAGCCATGATAATGGTTATCTCTTTTTCTTTTTCCTCAAAAGAAGGATGGTTTTTTACAAAATCCTGCAAGGTTCTTGCCGACTCTTCCAAACAAGAATTAATAAAATTAGCACCCATAGAATCTTTGGTCTCGAAAGTGATATTTATCTGATAATAATTTTCGAGTTTGTCGCGCATGTCTATCAATTCAAAATCGAGGATACCTCCGCCCCGTTTTTCCATATTGGCGGTGATGGTTTTTGTATTCTTGCGAAAACGCTGTTTTAATTCATCAAAGAGGCTGACAAATTTATCCTTATCACCTGCCCATTGAAAATGTATTTGTCCCACTTTCACGGCGTTTTTCACCCGTGCATGGAAACCTCCCCGCTCTGACCAAAATCGTGCAGCAGAAGAAGCAGCGGCAACCACCGAACTCTCTTCAATAACCATGGGAACAAGATGCGTTTTGCCGTTGACCATGACGTTGGGAGCAATACCGTAAGGAATGTAGAAGTTGGTGATGGTATTTTCGCTGAACTCATCAAATATTTTCTGCTTTTCCGTATCGGCATACCAGAAGCTTTTTAACAGTTCGATGGTTTCGAGCTGATTGTCCATTAACTCGGCAACAATCTTCAGCTTATCCTCTTTTAGTAGTTTGGAAAAGCCTTTGATGATAAGGTCTCTTTTTCTTCTGTGTGGCATAAAGCAAATTTACCTGCTACTTTTTCCAATTGACAAAAATAAGGTAAAATTTATACGATTGGTACATTACCTTG
>JAJRQN010000133.1 GCA_024280235.1 Bacteroidota bacterium
AGCTGCATTCCGCCAAAGCGGACAAAGTAAAAGCGCCCATGATTGCCGAATCGCCCGTGAACCTGGAGTGTGTTGTTACCGAAATAAAAGAGCTGGGCACTCATGACATGTTTTTGGCAGAAATTGTGGCGGTTCACGGCGATAAAAAATACTTGGATGCTGAAACCGGCGCTTTCAATTTGGCGAAAGCCCGTCCCATTGCCTATGCGCACGGGAAGTATTATGTGCTGGGAGATTTTGTAGGGAAGTTTGGTTTCTCTGTGCGGAAAAAGAAAAAAGGCAAGGCAAAAAAAAGACCCGGAAAAAAGTGAAAAAATTATTTTCCCCGATGAAACATGTCTAAACATAGCAAATATTGGTATCCCTGAAATGGATATACTTCATGTCCGAAGACTTGAAACGTGGCTTGAAGCGGTGTGTACAAACAGCATATTTTTTATTTTTACCAAAACTTTGCTATGCTTCGGTTTTCTTACAAAAAACACATATTCAATTTTGAGCAGCCTGCCGGCACTTCGCGTGGTGTGTTACGGCAAAAAACATCCTATTATTTAATGGCATGGGATATGGAGAGCCCTGAGATAAAAGGTGTTGGCGAGTGCAGCACCATCAAAGGGCTGAGTCCCGACCCGTGGGAAAAATATGAACAAACACTGGAAGCGGTTTGTCATGGTACGGAACTGCCGGAGTACTGGTTGCAGCCAGGTTTGGATGATTTCCCTTCCATTCGTTTTGGACTGGAAACAGCTTTGCTTGACCTGCAAAAAGGCGGGCAGCGTATTTTATTTCCATCCGCTTTTACCCGCGGGCAAAAAGGTATTCCCATCAATGGACTGATATGGATGGGCGATGCCGGTTTTATGAAGACACAAATCCGTGAAAAAATTAATGCCGGATTCCAATGTATAAAACTAAAAATAGGCGCCATAGATTTTGAAAATGAGCTGGCTTTGATGCGAATGATTCGCAACGAATTTGGCAGGAAAGAGTTGGAACTGCGTGTGGATGCCAACGGAGCTTTTAAGCCCGAAGAAGCATTGGAAAAGTTAAAACGTCTGTCGGAATTTAACATTCATTCCATTGAACAACCCATACGGCAGGGACAATGGGAAATGATGGCCCGGCTTTGTGAAGTTTCGCCTGTTCCCATTGCATTGGATGAGGAACTCATTGGCTTGAAAACAAGGGAAGCGTTCCGGAAAATATTGGAAGCCGTTCGTCCGCATTTTCTGGTGCTGAAGCCTTCGCTGCTCGGTGGTTTTAGCAAAAGTCGTATGGCAATTGAAGAAGCCGAAAGGGCTGGGGCAGGCTGGTGGATTACTTCGGCACTGGAAGGAAATATCGGACTGAATGCCATTGCACAATGGACATTTCTGTCGGAAAACCCCATGCCTCAAGGTCTCGGTACAGGTCAGCTTTTCACCAACAACATTCCTTCACCGTTGTATATCAACAAAGCACAACTCTTTTTTCAGGAAGAAAATAATTGGGATTTAACTATTTTTGAAAAATAAATTATCAAATATTACCTTTTCAATCCGGTTTGTTACGAAACATTCGGATGGCACCTGTCTCTCCTTTGGGGAGAAACCCGAATGAGCAAAAATTTAAGTTTACCTGATGAGTAATGAAAAAAAAATATTGCGCCTCAACATGCAGGCTTTTGATACGGACTGGCACTTGAAGTATGCGTATATACATTTGAAAGACAATTGGTCCCCGGCACCGTGGAAAGAGGACCTGATGTACTTTATCATCGACTGGTTGTCCGAAAGCAAAGTCATTGCAGTGCAGACTTCGGGCAGTACGGGAACGCCTAAGAAAATATCCCTTTCCAAAAAATACATGGAAGAAAGTGCGCGTATGACACTCAATTTTTTCGGACTGAAACCCGGAGACAAGGTGTTGCTTTGTCTGCCCGTGAAATATATTGCCGCCAAAATGATGATGGTACGGGCTTTCACGGGAAAGCTGGATTTGTACTGTATCCCACCCGCTTTAAATCCGGTGAGCGAGTGGACACCCCAACTAAACTTTGCTGCTATGACACCGGCACAGGTGGAAAAGCTGCTGGAATCAGAGGAGGGGACTGGTTTTCTGAACCGTATTGAAAAGTTGTTGATTGGCGGCTCGGCGTTATCAAATGTTTTGGAGGAGAAAATTCAGTCGTTGAAGACACAGGTGTGGCACAGTTATGGCATGACGGAAACCATGAGCCACATTGCCTTGCGAAAAGTAAATGGCCCGAATACTTCGGACGGATTTGTGTCGCTTCCCGATGTTTCGGTGAAGAAAAACAGCCACGATTGTCTGATGATTACCGCACCACATATTGGGGTTTTTGATTTGGAAACGCACGATGTGGCTGAATTTGCCGGTGATGGCAGCTTCCGGATTCTTGGCAGGACGGACAACGTCATTAACAGCGGTGGCGTGAAATTGTTTCCGGAACAAATTGAGGAAAAGCTTTCGGCGATTATTTCTGCTGATTTTTATATCGGTTCGCAGCCGGATAATCTGCTTGGTGAGCGACCGTTGTTGTTGATTGAATCGGAACCGTTGACAAAAAACCAAATGGAAGACTTGCGTCAAAAGATAAAGCTGTGTTTGGAAAAGTTTGAAATCCCAAAAGAAATCGTTTTTGTAAAATCATTTAAGAGGACAGATTCGGGGAAGATTATTCGGAATAAGTTTAGTCCAAGCGGACGCTTGAACTAAATAATATGCCAGGCATCCGTTGAACCATTCATTTTGCCAAGCCTCCGTTTGGTATGAAAATCACTAGTGTCCACTAAAAAAATGAAACATTATGAATGGTTCAAGCATCCGCTTGGACCATTCATTTTATTCATTTAGGATGGGCGTTTAAATCATCATGTAAAACGTGCATCATCCAATTTATTCCTTAACCCACATTGCAGCTAAAAATCTGCAATTCTTTGATTTCAAGATGAGTCATTTTTTAAAATTTCCTCAGGTAGGACTACAGATTTTTTCCTATGGAAGGGAACATATTTAAATTTTAAAAGGTCATAAATTTGTCTG
>JAJRQN010000134.1 GCA_024280235.1 Bacteroidota bacterium
ACAATATCCCCATAACTCCCTTCTATAATCTTCGGTTATATTGGACCGGTATGTTTTATAATTTATTTCTCCCCGGCGGAATTGGTGGTGATGTGTACAAAACGGTAGTGATAAATAAGATGCATACAAACGGAATAAAAGTGAGCGGAACTGTCATTTTGATGGATCGAATCAGTGGTGTTACGGCATTGATGGTGCTGGCACTTCTTTTTTTGTCTTTTACAACACTATATCCGCTTTATGGCTGGGTGACCTTTGTGGGAATTCCTGTTGTTTTTACCGGTTTTGTCACGGCTATTGTAATCTTTACGCCACGTCTTAAAACCCTGATTGGAAAATTGCTTGTCTGGTCGTTTCTGGTACAGACATTTCAGGTTTTGTCGGTATTTTGCATTTTGCTGGCTTTTGGTATAACCTGTGAGCAGAATGCATATTTGTTTATTTTTCTCATTTCGTCGGTAGCAGCCATGTTGCCTTTTTCCATTGGCGGTATAGGAATTCGTGAAATGGTTTTCTTGACGGTATCCGGCTATCTGTCTCTTAACAAAGAGATGGCTGTATCCATTAGTCTGACTTTTTATGTAATTTCTGCGGTGGCTTCGTTAACAGGAGCCGTTACTGCTTTGGAAAACCGGGAAAAGGTAACCCCGCATTGAGAGTTCCTCTGTAAAGCAGAGTTACACTTCTACCACATCTTCCTCAAAACGCAGGTTGTTCATAATAAATTGCTGTCGTTGGGGCGTATTTTTTCCCATATAAAATGCAAGCGTTTCAGCCACAGAAGATTCTCTTTTCAGAATTACGGGGTCAAGACGTATGCTTTTGCCAATGAAGTATTTAAACTCGCCGGGTGATATTTCGCCCAATCCTTTAAAACGGGTAATTTCAGGATTTGGTTTTAACTTTTGGATAGCTTTGAGGCGCTCTTCATCAGAGTAACAATATATGGTCTCTTTTTTATTTCTGACGCGGAAAAGTGGCGTTTGCAGGATATGCAGATGTCCTGTTTTTACAAGGTCGGGATAAAACTGAAGGAAAAAGGTAAGCAACAGCAACCGGATGTGCATACCGTCCACATCGGCATCAGTGGCAACTACAATATTGTTATAACGCAAATTTTCAAGACTTTCGTCAATATTTAAAGCAGCTTGCAAAAGGTTAAACTCCTCATTTTGATAAACGATTTTCTTACTCAGCCCATAGCTGTTCAGTGGCTTGCCTTTCAGGCTGAAGACCGCCTGTGTCTGCACATTTCGTGATTTAGTAATAGAACCACTGGCCGAGTCGCCTTCGGTGATAAACAGCGTAGTTTCTAATCTTTTTTCGTGATTTGTGTTGAGATGTACGCGACAGTCGCGCAGCTTTTTGTTATGCAAACTGGCTTTTTTTACACTCTCACGAGCCAGCTTCTTGATGCCGGCCATGTCCTTGCGTTCTTTTTCTGATTGCAGAATCTTTCGATAGAGTTCTTCGGCAGTCTCAGAATGGATGTGCAGGTAATTGTCTAAGTTGCGTTTGACAATGTCGCCAATATAATTTCTTACAGTTTGTCCTCCCGGTTCCATGTGTTGCGAACCCAGCTTGGTCTTGGTCTGTGATTCAAAAACAGGTTCCTGAACTTTGATACTGATGGCGGCAAACAGGGAAGTACGGATGTCGCTGGTTTCAAAATCTTTTTTGTAAAACTCACGGATGGTCTTTACAATTGCTTCTCTGAAAGCACTTTGGTGTGTTCCACCCTGCGTGGTGTGTTGCCCGTTTACAAAGGAGTAGTACTCTTCGCTGTATGAACGTGAACTGTGGGAAAATGCACACTCAAAATCATCTTCGCTGATGTGGATGATGGGATATCGCAGTGGCCCGTTGCCATTGAGGTTATGCTCCAGCAAATCGAGTAATCCGTTTTTGGCCTGCAAACGTTGTCCGTTGAAAACGATGGTAAGTCCATTGTTCAGAAAAACATAATTCCACAACATCTCCTCCACATATTCAAAAATATAGTGGATGTTTCCAAAAATCTCTTCATCCGGTACAAAGCTGATGGCCGTTCCCTGTTTTAACTTACAGGGCTGTATCTCCTCATCTTTCATCAGCTTACCGCGATGGTATTCTACAATTTTTGTTTTCCCATCGCGAATAGATTGTGTTTTGAAAAATGTGGACAAAGCATTCACCGCTTTACAACCTACACCGTTTAACCCGACCGTCTTCTTAAAAACTTTAGAATCGTATTTTGCACCTGTATTTATCTGGCTTACACAAGCTTTTACTTTTCCTAAAGGCATGCCACGGCCAAAATCACGCACAGTTACCAACTTCTCGTTAATGGTTACCTCGATGACTTTCCCGTGCCCCATGATATACTCGTCAATGGAGTTATCCATAATCTCTTTTAGCAGAACATAAATTCCGTCGTCCGGCGAACTGCCATCACCCAGTTTTCCAATGTACATTCCGGGTCTGAGCTGAATATGCTCTTTCCAGTCGAGTGATCTTATGCTGTCATCATTGTATTCTGCAGACATCTTTCCCAATTTGCTGCAAAAATAAATGTTTGTTTCAAAGAAACAAGGTTGAATGAAATTAGTTGTTAAACGAAGTATGTTAACAACGGGATAACTGATTAATTCAGGAAAAGATAACGGCTCAAAAGAAATGGATGAAAAATGCCTTGTGCCACTGAGAAATTCACTTGTGTAAATGGCTTATTTGGAGATAAGCTCCCCTATTTGAATCGAAAGAGATTTACGTTTCTGACAGCCACTACGTAACAGACCATCAATTAAAGGAACGTATATCCTCACGTAGATATTCAGCAGCCAATACTACTAAGGCTTGTTGTGTATCGGAAATCATCTGAAGATTAGACGGAAAGGGTAATGGTCCCCGGTGGATTCTGTCCAGAGTCTTCTGTGTCAGTGCTTTCGTATTACCACGGGCAATAGAATAATCATAAATAAAGTTAAACCGGCTCGCTATGGGACGCGTATTCATGAGCTTGTTGTTATGATTATCAAGATATTCTAATAGTCCTGACATGCGTACACTTTTCGCCATGTGGATGTCCATAACCTGACATTGGATAGTCTTGTATTTCCTTATCTTAATGTCATTGCCGGCGGAATCTTTTTTTACATTTCCGCGTGTATCCAATGCATATTTCCAACCATCCTCAATTCTCTTTTTAACTAAACGGGACTTGCGGTCAATCATTTCGGGAGACACATCAATATGCTGAATATTTAATGTAATTACATAATCAAAAGTCTGTCCTTCAGCCTTTTCATCAGTAAAGTTCAACCATTTTCTGTTCAGCTTGTCGAAATCAGACATATTAATTGCCTTGTCGAAATTCCGGGGCAAAATGCTTTGGCTGTTGTTCTTGATTTTGAATAATATTTGAGTTGTTCCTTTCTGTTTAGCACTGTAAATAAGGTTATCAATATCCGGTGTCTCCGGGAAAAGCTGTTTCTCTTTTTGGAAACATTCCCAAGCGCTACGTGCATCAAAACGGTTACCGGAGCGCAAAAGTGCTTTGCCTTTGGCATCAAAATAATTTGCTGCATTTCGTTTGGCAATGGTCAGGTCCGGAATAAAATCTCTTGATTTAAAATTAATTTTTTTCAGAATAGCATCAGGAAGCCGGGAAACCATTTCCTGACGTTGATTTAAATGACGATAATGATGATATACAGATTCCCATATCTCAGGTTGCCCGGACAATTTGAGTTGCTTAATGGCATCTTCATCTGATTTATTGGCCAGCTTGAAAGCTTTTCGCAGCACGCTGATCTCCTGACTATTCGTTTGGTTTTTATTAATTTTCCTGATAGATTTTTTGACAGCATTGTCATACCTGCCGTCTTGTAATAACTTTGAAGAGCTGGCACAGGAAGTCATAATAATGAGGGTTAGAGAAAAGAAAAGGAGTTTCTTCATAAGATCAGATTCTTTTGTGATTCTCAGGCAAATATAACAAAAAACGCTGCAAGCATTTAACTAACAGCGTTTTTTTAAGACTCTTCGGACGATATTAATTACCAAATGGGATTATCGGTTTATTTTTTTGTGCTGAGTTTAAAAATCGGATACAACGGGCAAAAACCGATAAATGCAGTTAGTAAAGGGATCAAGGCGATGAGTCCCCACCAGCTTTTAAAATAAATTCCCAAGGCGGCAATTATAATAGCCAAAATAATCCGGACAACTTTGTCTGTATTTCCAACGTTCTGTTTCATAATGATATGTTTTTAAATTCGTTACAAAAGTATACTAAGACTTTTAACAATTCGGTGATAAAAGTTACAGAGCTTCCAATATTTCAATGCTTGACCGGTGATTGCGTATTTTCCCCCCTTTTTCCAGCTGTTTCAATAAACGCGAAACTACCTCCCGTGCTGTTCCCAGTTCATCGGCCATCTGCTGATGTGTGATATAAATGGAGTTTGTTCCGGTTTTTTTCTGTTTCTGTTTTAAATATTGGATAAGCCTGAAATCCATGGTTTTAAAAGCAATGGAGTCAATGAAAAGTATTAGCTCGTTAAACCGGTCGCGGAAGAGATGAAGACAGAAATCTCTGCATTGCTGGTAATTAGCATGCATATCTTCTGCGGCGCTGACAGGAACAGCAAACAATTTGGTATCCACTTCCGTTTCTGCATAGGCCACACTTTTCGTATGTGTAAGTCCGGCAACGGTAGAAAGAGCACAGCTTTCTCCGGGGTTGATATAATAAAGCAGGATTTCCTTACCTTCTTCATTATTGCGCATAACTTTTACCCTTCCGTCATAGACAAAAGGAATTACTGTTACATACGCATTTTCTTTCAGAATTGTGGTGTGAGCTTTAATATCAAGAAATTCACTCTTTGCCATAAACTCATCCGCCAAACGTTTGTCCGAAAAGGTTTTTCTTAAAAACCGATAAACATCATCCATAAGTTTAATTTTCTCCAAAAGTACTTAAAAATGGATGACACCGAATTTTTGAAATCCTGCCACGGTGATGCATTTGCTAAATCCTGCTATTTTTGCCGGAAATTAGAACAGAATGGAACCTGAGAAAAGAATAGCGGCTTTTGTTAGGCTGGGAAGTGCGTTACGGAATATTTTTGGTAATGAAAGCGCCTCTTTTACAGCTACTGAAAAAGCAAAAATGGAATTACTTCGGAAAGAAGTAGATGAAGCGGCTTTGTATAATGCCTGGTTCACCAAAGATTTTGTTTATACGGCTTTGCTCGCTCTTGGAGAGAGTATACGGGAAGAGAAACTGAGAAAATGGTTGTCCGCCTACACTTTTGTTTCCGATACAACTTTTCAACCTAAAACGGTGGGTGTGATTATGGCTGGAAATGTACCGGCAGTAGGATTTCACGATTTTTTAAGTGTACTTATGAGTGGCCACCGCATCCTTGCGCGGCTCTCTTCGGACGATAAAAAACTGTTGCCGGCTGTAGCGGAGGTGTTGATGGCCATAGAACCCGGTTTTAGTAAATACATCACTTTTACCGAAGGACAGATGACGGGGTTTGATGCCATTATCGCCACAGGCAGCAACAATACTTCCCGCTATTTTGAATATTATTTCGGCAAATATCCACACATAATCCGTAAAAATCGTAACGGAGTGGCCGTCATTACAGGAAATGAGCCGGATCAAAATCTGAATACTCTTGCTGCTGATGTCTTTTTATACTATGGGATGGGATGCCGTAATGTGGCTAAACTGTTTGTCCCGCAGGATTATAATCTTGAACTATTGATGAAAAGTTTTGAGTCGTGGAAGCAGATAAATGAAAACCACAAGTATTTTAACAATTACGAATACAACAAGGCTATTTTTCTTGTAAATGGCCGGAAACATTTCGATACGGGAAACCTGTTGCTTGTGGAAGACGAGAAATTTGCCTCTCCTGTGAGCGTTTTGCATTATGAACATTATTCGGATCCTGTAGCATTACGCAATCATTTGCTGGTTAACAATGAGAAGATACAGTGTGTGGTATCCGAAGCAGATTTTCTCACAAACACTGTGCCCATTGGCAAAAGCCAGTCGCCGGAGCTTTGGGATTATGCCGATGGTGTGGATACAATGGCTTTTTTGCAGGAACTGAAATGACCTGTTTTTGTACTTCCATTGATGTTTTATCTGTCTTCAAAAATTGTTTTGCGAGAAGCAAAAAAAATATCAGGGAAAAATTAGGATATTAAAGGTAATTGAGATATTTTTGCACCCCCAAAATTGATAGGAAAAAACATAGAAAAATGAAAAAAGATATTCATCCTAAGAATTACAGACTGGTTGTTTTCAAAGACATGTCTAACGACTATACTTTCATTTCCCGTTCAACGGTAAACACGAAAGACACCATTGTATGGGAAGATGGTAAGGAATATCCTCTGGTAAAACTGGAGATTTCCAGCAAATCGCATCCATTTTTTACCGGCAAGATGAAGCTGGTGGATACTGCCGGTCGTGTGGATAAATTCCGCAGTCGTTACCAAAAATTTCAGGAAAAGAAAAAATAATCAGGAAAAGGTTTATTAGAGAACCCTTGTCGAGTACGGCAAGGGTTTTTTGGTTTGAGATTACCTGCGAATAAATCCACAGCTTCAAAAAAAGAACTTACTTTTCCCTTTCTTTGCTGGAGACATCAAAAAATTTATGTTGTATTTGCTATGGAATAATTCCCTTTTCTATTTGCCGGCAATTTTTTTAGTCGTATCTTAGCCCTTTCACAAAACCTCTGAATCTTATGAATTATATCCTTTTTGATGGTACGGTAAGAGACGAACTTCTGCCTTTTACGTTTACACGCCCCGTAGCGGATATACGCATCGGAATGAGTACGATACGTGAAAAGTGGGAGTATTTTCTTGGGCAAAATACTTCTTCTTTGACTCTCGATTATCTTAGAAGAAAATTTCCACCGGAAACACAGAAAAAAAATATTCTTATCAATGCATCCATTTTGCCTGACAAGGCCCTTGTTGATAGAATCATGAATCTTGAAGAAAAGCAGGAGCTAATACATGGCGATGTGTTGATTGCCCGGTATGCTTTTGAGGGAGAAGTTGAGAAGTTTGATGATTCCGTAATGGAACCAATTGAATATGAACAGGATATCCGTCAGCTGTCACATGTATGGGAAATTTTTTCCATGAATAATGATGTACTTCGCGAGGATTTCCGGCAACTGACTGCAGGAAAAAAGTCGGCTGCTTTGAGTAAGACGAATTTTGTTAAGGGTGATGCATCAAACATTTTTGTGGAAGAAGGCGCCCGTGTTGAGTTTGCTTTTTTGAACGCCACTGACGGGCCTGTTTATATCGGAAAAGATGCGGTTATCATGGAGGGCGCCAAAATTAGCGGGCCTTTTGCGTTGTGTGAACATGCCACTGTGAAAATGGATGCCAAAATCTATGGCGGAACCACCATCGGACCTTATTGCAAAGTGGGAGGGGAGATTTCCAATTCGGTTATTTTCGGGTACTCCAACAAAGGACATGATGGTTTTCTCGGCAACTCTGTGCTGGGCGAGTGGTGCAACCTCGGAGCAGATACCAATATTTCTAACCTGAAGAATACTTATGAATCCGTTAAATTATGGTCGTATTCCTCAGGACATTTTGAAAATACAGGAGAGCAATTTTGCGGTCTGATGATGGGCGATCATTCCAAAACCGGTATCAACACCATGTTTAATACCGGAACTGTGGTGGGTGTGAATGCCAACATTTTCGGCGATGGTTATCAGCGAAATTTTATTCCTTCTTTTTCGTGGGGCGGGAAACATGGTCTGACGCATTATGATTTGAGAAAGGCTTTCAAGGTAGCTAAAGCTGTCTTCGCACGTCGAAATAAAGTGTTTGATAAAACCGAGGAGAAAATTCTTTCCCGGATTTTTGAAATAACATACAACAGCAGAAGATAACCCGTGCTGTCCGGCTGCCAAAATGCGTTTTTTTATTTGTGGTATGGTCATTGCTTTTTGAACGATAGTAGGCAGTAGATGCCTTTTTAAAATATATGAACCAGGGTGTTACAACTCTGAGATAAAACTTGTGCCGGTGATGTTTATTGCCAGGCTGACAAATTGACCGGAAGGATTGATATGAAAGATATTTTTGCATTACAGGAAATAATGAATGGAGATACAGAATTTTTTCCCCTTTTGTCTCCTGAGGATGAGAAAGTGATGAATGAGGAAGAAATTCCCGATGAACTACCCATTTTGCCTGTACGAAATACGGTTTTGTTTCCTGGTGTCGTCCTTCCGATTACCGCCGGCAGAGACAAAAGCATAAAGCTGATACGGGATGCCTATCAGGGCAATAAGATTATTGGTGTGGTTGCACAGAAAGATGCAGAAACAGAAGATCCGAAAGCTGAAGACCTGCATAAAGTGGGAACCGTGGCGCGCATTATTAAAATATTGCAAATGCCCGATGGGAATACCACAGCCATTATTCAGGGGAAAAGGAGGTTTATTACAGAAGAAATGTTGCAGTCGGAACCTTATTTTGTTGCTCGTGTGAAAAGTTTCGACCCGAATATTACACCTCCCGAACACGATATTTTCCATGCGCTGATATCTTCCATTAGAGATTTGTCGGTACAAATTATTGAAAAATCACCGGTGATCCCTTCGGAAGCTGCTTTTGCCATTAATAATATTGAAAGTGCTGTTTTTCTTGTAAATTTTGTCTCCTCAAACCTGAACGTGGATAACAAGCAAAAGCAGGTTTTGCTGGAAATGACTAACCTTGAAGAGCGGGCCAACAAAGTGCTGGAACTGCTTACAAAGGAGCTTCAGGTGCTGGAACTGAAAAATCAGATTCAAACAAAAGTTAAGGTCGATCTGGACAAGCAACAACGCGATTACCTGCTGAACCAGCAATTGAAAACCATTCAGGATGAACTCGGTGGTGGCCCGCACGATCAGGATATTCAACAATTGCAGGAGAAAGCAGCGAAAAAAAGCTGGTCTGACGAAATCAGCAAAAGTTTTGAAGAGGAACTCTCACGGCTACAGCGGATGAATCCCAATGCTGCCGAATATTCCATTCAAATGAATTATCTTGAGTTTCTCGTGGATTTGCCATGGAATGAATTTACCAAAGATAATCTGGATTTGAAATGGGCACAGAAAGTACTCGATAAAGATCATTACGGACTTGAGAAAATCAAGGAGCGTATCATAGAATATCTTGCTGTGCTGAAGTTGAAGGATGATATGAAAGCGCCTATTTTATGTTTTGTAGGCCCTCCCGGAGTGGGAAAAACCTCGCTGGGACGTTCCATTGCACGCGCTTTGGGAAGAAAATATATCCGTATGTCGCTGGGTGGACTGCGCGATGAGTCGGAACTACGCGGGCATCGGAAGACTTATATCGGTGCCATGCCAGGCCGGATTCTGCAAAATCTGAAGAAAGCACAATCGTCTAATCCCGTGTTTATGTTAGATGAAATTGACAAGGTAAGCGGCAATAACTTCAGTGGCGATCCGCAGGCTGCTCTGCTCGAAATTCTTGACCCGGAACAGAACAATACCTTCTATGATAATTATCTCGAACAGGATTACGACCTTTCTAAAGTAATGTTTATTGCTACGGCCAACAGCCTCTCAGGAGTTCATCCGGCGCTGATTGACCGTATGGAAATTATTGAGCTGAGCGGATATCTGTTGGAAGAGAAAGTGGAAATTGCCCGCAAGCATCTTATCCATAAACAGTTTGAAGAAAATGGAATAAAAAAAGGGCAACTGAGTTTTCCTAAAAAGACACTCGAAACTATTATTGATAAATATACGAGAGAGGCCGGCGTGCGTTGGCTGGAAAAGCAAATTGCCAAAGTTATTCGCAACCGTGCCAAATTTATTGCTATGGGCGAAGACTATGACGCCAAAGTGAAACCGGAAGATTTAACGGAAATATTTGGGAAACCGCGTTTTTCACGCGACAAACTGGTCAGTAATGATATAGCCGGAGTGGTAACCGGATTGGCATGGACGCGGGCAGGTGGCGAAATATTATTCGTGGAGGTAAGTCTGAGCAAAGGCGATGGTCATCATTTGAAGCTCACCGGAAATCTCGGTGATGTTATGAAAGAATCCGCTTCGCTGGCGTACGAATACCTCAAAGCTCATGCTGTTTACGTGAGATTGAATCCTGATATTTTCAGTCAGTGGAATGTGCACATTCATGTCCCCGAAGGTGCCACGCCAAAAGATGGCCCTTCTGCCGGGATAACCATGCTTACGGCTTTGGCTTCAGCTTTCACTCATCGTAAAGTGAAACCTTATCTTGCTATGACAGGTGAAATTACTCTTCGCGGAAAGGTGTTGCCGGTGGGTGGTATAAAAGAGAAGATTCTGGCAGCCAAACGTGCAAAAATCAAGACCATTCTGCTTTCCCGCGAAAATGAAAACGACATTGACGAAATTCCGAAAAAATATATCAAAGGATTGCAGTTTGTTTATGTCGATAATATGCTGGAAGTCCTCGATTTTGCTTTGATGAAAGAAAAGGTAAAATGATAATATTAAACCTAACATTCGCAAAGTTCTTTCTGTTGTAAGCGAATTTAAGGTTAAGCCAAAAAGACACTGTCTTTGCATGAGAACAAGTGCCTTTTTTTTGTTCGCAACAGTTTTTTGCTACTTTACCGGCCTTTTGAAAATATATCTTGTGATAAAAATTCCTTTGCCATCCTGTCGTCCGGCATCGCTTTCCACTCCGCTGGCAACAAAAGCAAGTTCCCAGCCCTCATTTATGATTTTGTTAATTGTGGAGGTGATCAAGGCATCATTTGAAGCGATATTCTGGAAGTTAATCCCCACACCACTGTAAAAGTTCAAAAGTTTGGTTTCGGCAAAATGATCCACTTTTGCCGTGCTTCGTTTTACCTCTTTTTGTTTACTTTTCTTTCCTTCGGTCCGCTCGGTGGTAAAATTGGCGGCATTTGACTCCTGTTTGGTTTCAATAATTCGAGACCTTCCCAATCCCATAGGAACAACGGACTCTACGCTGGTAATGACTTTGTATTCATACTTCTTTTGCGGGAAAACCATTAAGGCAATGAACATTAGAATAACTGTAAATGTGAATTTTTTCATAAAGCAATAGATTTTAGTTGGTAAATATGAATCAAAAGTAAGAATATTTTTGGTTTTGATACTTTAAACAGCTTCACAAAGTAATGTTATTTCAACATACCTTTTACATCATCTAAATTACCATCTGTTTTTGCCGGTTTGAGTTGCAATATTTTTGCGATGAGCGGATAGATGTCCACATTCTCAAAACTTTTCTGCTGATACCCTTTTTTAAAAGCAGGTCCGGCAGCATAAAAAATAGCATGCATGGCGCGCCATTGGTTGTCGTATCCGTGGGTTCCGTTGCCGTGACCAATATGCCATGACCAATAAATGCTCCAGTTTGAATCGGCCACAACGGTAAGGTCATGTGTGCGTATGTTTGTTCCGTAGTGTAGTCGGGCAGGCAGGCTGTCGTGTTTCCACACTTTGATGTGGGCTGTTTTTTTTAGTTTTTCATACACGGTTTGTAGTTTACCGGGTTTTACACCGAGATTATAGACGGGATTACCTCCATCCATAATATTAAGATTGGCAGTGTCGATGTAGTGATCCAGAATAATTTCGCGGTTATTGGAGATAGGCCCCATACCGTGGTCTGAAGTGATGATAAAATTTAGCCGGTTGTAAATGGGAAGTTTACGCATGGCAGTAAAAAATTGTCCCAGCCAGCGGTCTAACTGTTCCACCATGGACTTTATTTGCTGACTACCGGGTCCGTACCGGTGCCCGTAACCATCCGGCTCGGGATAATACCAGAGGATGAGATGCGGACGTTTGGATTCGGGAAATGAGAGCCAGCGTACCACACTGTCAATACGCGAAGAAAAAGAAAGTGTATTGCTGTAACGATACCAAATATCAGGTCGGATGCCTTCAATGGCTGCCTCAGAGCCAACCCAATAAAGGGTGGCATTGTGCATGTTCTGTTTGTGTGCTGTTACCCAAATGGGTTCACCTCCGTAAAAAATGCCGTTTCCCACAGATTGGCGATCCGAAATGCTGTATTTTTTTCCTAAGTCTGTTGCATAAAAGCTATTTAACACAATGCCGTGATGATCAGGATATAATCCGGTGGCTATACTGTAATGATTTGGGAAAGTTTTTGTTGGAAAACAGGGAATCATCTCTGCAAAAACACCTGCTTTCTTCAACGAATCCAGCACCGGCGTATGTGTATCTTTGGTATAATCCCAACGAAAACCATCGAGTGAAAGCATGACGACGTAGGGTTTTTGGGGGGAGTTTTCAGAGGTTTTTACCGACTTGTCGCAACCTGTGAACAGAAGGAGCAGACCGAATAGGAGGGAAAGTGTGCGTAATATTTTCATGGCTTATCAATTTCTGCAATAAAGATATAAAAAAAGCCCCTTCATGTGAAGAGGCTTTTTAAAAGTATTTAGAACAACGCTTAGAATCTGACTTTCAGTGAGAAGTTCATGTTGCGTCCCCAACTCCAGAATCCTTTTTTGAATACGTGGGTTTTGGTAGCATTGTCATATTTGTCTTCAGCTTCAACTAAGGTTACATTGTTAGTAACATTATAAACATTCCAGTTGAAGTAAGAGTCCATACCGGCAATTTTAAAACTCCATCCCAAACGCATGTTTAATTTTCCGTAATTAGGCAGTTTAAAAGCCTGCGCTCTGTCATTGGGATTTTTACGTGTTTCAGGTGTAAAATGTGCATAAAGATTGGCATAGTAGAGGTAGTGAGCACCGATAGTAATATGCCTTGTAACATGCAATGCCCCATTTAAACCATAGGAAGTTTGAGGTTGGTCGCCAACTTTCAAATCTTTGGTATAAATTGTACCACGTCCGATTTCCTGATGAGTTTGGTCATCGTACAGAATGGCAGTAGCGTCATCAGCATATTTCCAGTTACCAAAGTTCATCATACCACCGAGGTTTAACCAGCGGTTTGCATGCCATGTGCCTTCGATTTCAATACCTGAGTGAATTTCTTTCAGGTCAGACATGAAAGCATTAACATATCGTCCGTTGTCGGCAACAAAACCGGTTAACAATGAAATGTTTGCCCAAACGGTATAATAACCATTTACTCTTGCAGTAAATTTAGGTGATTTATAAACGTAACCAACTCCTGCTGCTGAAATTGTTTCGTTTTGCAGGTCTTTGTTCACATCATTTTTATAATTGAGGAACATAAACCGGAAGAATGGAACACGTGAATAATAACCTCCATTAATGAAGAAGTTACTTCTTTCTGAAACATTTAAGTTGGCACCGGCTTTGAAGTCATAGCCAACATTGGATAGGGTTTTGCTGCGTTCGCCAACGCCGGGAGTATAGTTGTAATAATCCACACGAGTATCCCAGGTGTTGGAGAAAGTACCGGCAACATAAGCATTAAAAATACCTTTTGTGTATTCTAACTGTGCAAACAATCCGGTATAAGAAACGATACCATCATTCCAATAAGCAATTTTATCACCTACTTTTGTTGCTCCAAAAGCGCGGTCAGACCAGTAATCGCCACCAAGGAGGTCTCTGACCTCACGGTAATGCTCACCTTTGTAATGACGCATGTCAATACCGGCAGTCAACGTCAGCATATCGCTAAAGTTGTAATTCAAAGTGGAAAGTAAACCATACCATTGATGGTTGTTGTTAGAGTTGCGGATAATGTGTTGTGAACGGGCTTCAAAAGTGGTGTCGTTATTATAAACTGAATAAGCACCAAGTTTACGTGCATTGGCTGTATCAATATTGTTTGCATTGAAATCAGACATAGCATCCCAGTCGTACTGACCATAGGAAGTCTTCATAGGCTCGTATTTGTAGCTTCCGTATCCCAAAGGACCGGATCCGCCACCTTTTCCGAAAGAATAATAAGCAGAAGTAGCCAAATGGGCTTTTTCATTAATTTTCCAATACCAGTTCAAAGCCATTTGTGGTTTGTGGTAAAAGTTGACACGTTCGTTCAACTGTTCGCCACCGCGCCATCCCCAGTTTTCATTGTATTTGGGACCGTACTTGTCAAACATTTTTTGTGTCAGCATATAATAGCCGTTTCTTTGGCCGTGTTGCTGAGGTGCACCAATTAAGGTGAAAACCAACTGATTATTTTTGTTGATTTCCTGAGATACCGACAGGAAGTAAGACCATGCTTTTGTCCATGTGGCATCAATGTAACCAGAGCCGGCGGTGTGTGAACCAACAAAAGTGATGGAAGTACCGGTTTTCAGTTTTCCGGTGGAGAGGGTCAGCATCTGTTTCATAAGACCATAATCTGTAGTGGACATATAAATTGACCCGCCTTTGTTCATGTCAGATGTTTTGGTGATAATGTTAATAGTACCACCAACAGAGTTGATAGCAAGTTTGGAAGCTCCCAAACCACGTTGAATCTGAATAGTACGTGTTGCATCGCCCAATCCTGCCCAGTTTGACCAATAAACCCAACCGTTTTCCATATCATTTACGGGGATACCATTAATCAAAACAGCAACATTCCTTTGGTCAAAACCACGAACATTAATTCTGGAGTCGCCATACCCGCCACCGGTTGGTGTAACGTAAACGTTAGGAGTGTTGACCATAACAGAAGGTAAATCTTTTGTTCCCAGCTGATCGGCAATAGATTTTGAGTTAATAGTGGAAACAGCAACAGGTGTTTTCCTGTCCACAGCTATTGAAGCCAGTACATTGACTTCCTGCAAACCAATAGAGCTACTTTTCAGGTTGACTTTGCCAACATTGTAAGTAGCACCATTTTTAATTGTAAGGTTAATAGTCTTTGGCTCGTAGCCTACAAAACTAAATACCAGCTTTTGATTACCGGCTGGGGCAATCAGAGTAAAACTACCATCCAAGTTGGTGGTAATGCCCGCAGTGGTTCCTTTTACAACCACAGTGGCCCCCACAAGGGTCTCATGGCTGTTGGCGTCCATAACGACACCCTGTACAACGCCCTGGGCAAATGTTGCCCCTGCGAAGAGCAAACTGACCAAAAGCGTCAAAAGTAAATTTGTACGTTTCATAAAACAAAAATTTTTAATTAAAATTAGGTTCCTTTTAATTTTGGGGCGAAAATATGGAATTATTTGGCTCGTTTTTATGAAATTTTTATTAAGAAACATTCTGAAATACCTATTTAGACAGGCTTTC
>JAJRQN010000135.1 GCA_024280235.1 Bacteroidota bacterium
AATCATGGTGCAACCGGCTTCGGTGATTTATCACGTGGGAGGTGGGACGTTGCCCAAAAATTCGGCATTGAAAACCTATCTGAATTTCCGGAATAATTTTATGTTACTGTACAAAAATCTTCCCCAAAACAGATTGTATAAGGTACTGATAACCCGTTTATTCCTTGATGGGCTGGCCGGTCTGCGCTTTTTGATGCAGGGAAATTTTCAGGATGTCGTTGCCATTGTCAAAGCCCATTTTTATATTTACGGACATTGGGGAATGCTTAAACGGAAGCGTTCACAGCTGAAGCAGCAAAGACAGGTTTCAGGAATGTACAGGGGAAGCCTGATTTTTGCACATTTTTTTAAAGGAATAAAGACTTTTGATAAACTGAAAAAGGAAAAGTTTTCTTAAACCATTTCTGCAAAATAGCGCAAAGCCATTCGATACGAGTTCATTCCAAAACCGATAACGGAACCTTTGCAGTAAGGCGCGATGTAAGACACATGCCGGAAATCTTCACGGGAGAAAATATTACTGATGTGCACTTCAACAACCGGAATACCAATGGCTTTGACAGCATCGCCCAGCGCAACAGAAGTATGTGTGTAAGCGCCTGCATTTAATATGACACCATCCTTTTCCCGAGCGGCTTCATGCAGGTTGTTGATGAGTTCACCCTCCACATTAGACTGAAAATAATCGATTTCCAAATACGGAAACGCTTTCTGAAAATCCTGAAGATGTTCTTCAAATGTGGTATTTCCGTAAATCTCCGGTTCGCGTGTCCCCAGCAGGTTCAGATTTGGTCCGTTGATGATACGTATTTTTCGGTTCGACATGTTCTCTTTCTTATTATTTTTACAAAAATAGACAAAGACGTTGATTTATGAAGCTTTCGGAGCATTTTTTCCGGGCGGTATGCGATTATCGCTATTTGCTGGAGCGTGATTATCCGCAAAAGTCCATACTGAAAATTGTGGGCGACCGTTTTGCGCTGGCTTCTCACGAAAGGGTAATGCTTTACCGCGGACTAACCACTAAAAGGCAGATTTCTCTTCGACAGCAAAAAATGATAAATGCTCTTCCGGTTCATGCCGAAGTTACTCTTGACGGATTTAATGTCTGTCGTACGGTAGGAAGCTATCTGAATGGCAATCCGGTGTTTGTGGGGATGGATGGCTTTCTGCGTGATGTGTCGGAGCTGCATCGTAAGAAGTTGAAATGGGAAATATTGGAAAGATCCATGACGCTGATTTTGGAATTTCTTCGCAAAAAGAATGTTTCCCACATTCATTTTTATTTCGATACGCCCATCAGCCACAGCGGAAAAATGTGTGAAATGACACGCCGGAAAATGCTGAAGTTGGAACTGATAGGGGAGGCGGAGACAGCTTTTTCACCTGACCATGAGCTGATAACGGTACAAAAGGGTGTAATCTGTTCCGCCGATTCCAACATTATTGAAAATGCACAGGTAAAAGTATTCGATTTGGCAAATCAGCTGCTGCGAAAGGAGTTTTCGGCACAGGTTTTTTCTTTCAGGGAATATCTTGCGAATAAAAAGTGTCCTGAAAAAATTTAAGATATGTTTAATCATCTACTTGGATATTAATGCTTTCGGATTACAAATCCGAAAGAGCTTACGTTGGGCTTACGTTGGAGGTTACAACTTTCGGAAGAGCCTGCGAAATGGTGGTAAAGCCTATTCTTCTTTCAACAGCCTTTCATAAATGGCATAATTCTCCGCATCGAAGCAAACAAAGAATACTTCTTCAGGTAAACTATTTTTCAACAGGAAATTTCGGGTGGTAAGGATAGCAATTTCTGCGGCTTTTTCTTTGGGAAACCTGTAAATTCCCGTGCTAATATTGGGAAAAGCAATGCTTTTACAATTGTGTTCTACAGATAGTCTCAGCGCTGTTTCATAGCAGCCTTTGAGCAATTTGTGTTCATTATTATTTCCGCCGCGCCACACCGGGCCTACTGCGTGGATAACGTATTTTGCAGGAAGTTGATAACCTTTGGTGATCTTTGCCGAACCGGTGGAACATCCATTTAACTGCATGCACTCTTTTAATAATTCGTGTCCGGCAGCACGATGGATGGCGCCATCCACGCCACCGCCACCAAGCAAAGTACGGTTAGCCGCATTCACAATAGCATCGACCTCCATTCTCGTAATATCATTGCTGACAAGTTTTATACGCCTGTTTTTCATGGTTTTATCAGTTGTTACGTCAATTTCGCTTACGGGATAAAACAGTCATAATATATTTATAGTGAATAAAATAGCGCTATTTTTCTAATGGTTTTGGATTTTGTATATTTTCCAGATTCTTATGCATATTTCTGTATTTCCTGCGCCATACTTTTTTGCTCCAATATTTGCCCCAGTAAATATTTGTCCACAGTCTTTCATGCAGATAATACAGTATCAATTTGGCCACCACATCCACACTGGCTATTGCACTGGCAAACTGCAAGGCTTCAGAGTCGGTTTTGCCTGACGAATTTCTTACAATCACATAGGCAATGACAAAAGTAGCTCCCGAAGCAATGACACGCCAGCTTAGGGCTTTCAGGATACTTCGGGTCGGGCTGTCTTTTTTGAGGTATTTGGATTTAATCATTCTTTGCTTTTTAGGCACGTAAAATTAGGAAAAAAAGTAACGGTTCATTTTTTTTAAAAATTCTTTATGAACAGTGTTGTTGGAAGCCACAATTTCTTTTCCGAAAACAAAGTCAGCATCGCCGTGAAACCTTGTTATGTGTCCTCCGGCCTGTTTTACAATCAATGCGCCGGCGGCCACATCCCACGGGTTAAGGCCATATTCGTAAAAAAGTTCGAAGCGTCCTGCTGCAACGTAAGCAAGATCGACAGCGGCAGAACCGAGCCGACGTACGCCCCGGCTGCTTTGCATAAGATCCTTGAAAAGTGCGAGATAAGGGTCTAATTGTGAATAATCGTAGTAAGGGAATCCGGTGGCGATGAGTGACTTGTCGAGAACATCGGTATCCGAAACATGTATCGCTTTGCCGTTGAGCAGGGCAGGTCCGTTTTTCCATGCATAAAAACACTCTTTCAGGTTGATTTCGTAAACTACACCTAAAATGGTTTCATTACCATCATTCAGCGCAATGGAAATGGAATAAAGCGGAATCTTATGAATGAAATTGGTGGTGCCATCTAACGGATCCACAATCCAGTTATAACGTTCGCCTTGCGTTAGTTTGTCATCTTCTTCGGCTATAAAACCCGCTTCCGGTAGCAGCTTCCTGAGTTCGGTAATTAAAATATCTTCCGATTTTTTATCCACATACGAAACCAGATTGTGTATGCCTTTGTATTCTACATCGGTTTCGCGGAGCCGATTCACTTCGTCGTGTATCATTTGACCGACTGTCTTGCTCAGTTTTACAACCTGATTTGTTAATATTTCAAGATTCATCTTTTTATCTGTTTATTTGTTAATATTTTATGAATTTCCATGACCTGCGGAATAAGAAACTGCCTCCCATCGTTGACGATGATAAAATTCGCCATCATATTTTTCTTTTCGTCGGGCCATTGACGGTGCATGCGGTTTATAATTTCTTTATCAGGAAAACCATCCCTGTTTTTAATTCGCCTAAACCGGATATTTTCCGGTGCAGATACATTGATAATAATATCAAACTGTTTTTCCAGACCATTTTCAAAAATCACGGCAGCTTCGTGCAAAGTATAGGCATGCAGCACATTTTCATCCAACCACATCCGGTATTTTTCCATAAGTTTTGGATGGATGATATTATTCAGTGCCATTAATGCATCCGGATTTTGAAAGACAATGGCGGAAAGTTTTTGCCTGATCAACTGCCGGTTTTCATCAAACACATCGCTGCCAAATGTGTTTTCCACGGCTGAGATAACATCAGGCTGAAGATAGAGTTTTTTGGCCTCGGCATCTGCGTAAAACACTTGAATACCGAGGCTTTCAAATATCCTGCAAACTGTTGTTTTGCCGCTGCCAATGTTTCCTGTGATAGCTGCTTTCAGCATGATAACTTTACTTAATTTACAATGATAAATTCTACTTCAGGCGGTATAATCCGTATGTTGCTAATATCTTTTGGTGAGGATATTAGCTCCAAACGGAGTGTTTTGATTTTCCGCAAATCAATATTTTTAACATTGGGAATTAACTTAAACTGGTTTGCATGTATCTTTTCATAATCCCGAATAAAGACATTGAAGCTGACGGTGGCTGTTGTTGGAAAAGTTCTGATTTCAGGATGAACGCCGGATGCGTCTATCGGTACTATTATTCTTTGTTCAGTATATTTCTCCACATCAAGGTTGATTATAACCTTTTGCGGGCGCATCTTAAGCATCTGGGGATAAGGGTTTTGGACATCTATCCGTACCTTTTTATTGTTTTCGAGATTTTCCAAGTGAACAGGCTCCGTACTTAATGCTTTTAATGTATCAAGAATTTGTTTCGGGCCATACACCATAATAGAAGCTGGAACAATTTTATACCCAAAAAGATTAAATTGACTTTTAAAACTCAAATCAAGATGGGTCTGTAGTTTAAGCCTTTTTTTACGAAGATGTTCCATATAAAAACGAAGTACAGGCTTTGCAAATTCAAGGTCGCGGTCGTTGACGCCAAGTGTCTGTGCTATTTTTTCCCTTATGTTGCTCGTGCTAATGGCATATTTATTTCCCGTCTCTTTTCTAATATCATATTCACTCATGTTGATGCTTAGGCTGTCGAGGCTGCCGTGTAACAAAAGGTCCACGAGATTGTATCCGTTTGATTTGAACCGAACGATGGCATCGCTGTCGTCCAGAGCAGTTATCAATTTCCCCGCCGGCACATGTGTGTATTTTATTTTCATCTGGTAACTAACAGAGTAATTGTCCGACAGTTTTATAAGAAACCAAAAGATGGTAGCGAGCAAAATACAAATAAGAAAAATCAGGTGGTCCCCCTTTTTTTCCCCTGTTTGACTTTCATCTTTGTGGTTTTTTCCGTACATGCCTGTTGTAATGTTCTTATTCATCGCGGTAAAGATACGTAAAACTATAATTGTTCATATCTTTTCAAATGTTGATTTTGTCTTTTCACCTCTAATCTTTGTTTTTCAATTCATTGCAAAATCTTATCGAAAGTTATTAACATCCTGTTGTGCTAACAGCTATTTGGTTAATTTTGTTTAAAGAGATATTCTTTTATATTAATCAGCAAATCAGGCCAATACATTGAATAAAGTTATGTTTTTAATTTATGATACAGAAACCACAGGACTACCTGTTAACGACAACGCACCTTTAACTGATTTTGAAAACTGGCCGAGGCTGGTGCAATTGGCATGGCAGGTTCACGATGAAAAAGGGGGGGTGGTTGATGTAAAAAGTTACCTTGTCAAGCCGGAAGGCTTTGTCATCCCGCGTGGCGCTGAGAAAATACACGGTATCTCCACAGAACGGGCTATGGCCGAAGGAGAATCTTTGGAAAGTGTACTTAGCGAATTTGTAAAAGCCTTGCAAAGTGTAAAAGTTGTGGTCGGCCATAATGTTTCATTCGACAATACCATCGTCCAGGTGGAATGTCTGCGTAAAACTATGGAATGTCCACTCACTGAAAAAATTATTATCGATACCAAAGAAACTTCCACGGCATATTGTGCTATTCCGGGTGGAAGAGGTGGAAAATTCAAATGGCCAAAACTTTCGGAATTACATTTTAAACTCTTCGGTGAGAATTTTGATGCTGCCCACAATGCTTCGGCAGATGTGCAGGCTACGGCACGCTGTTTTTTGGAACTTATCCGTTTGAATGTGATACAAGCCGGGATGCTGGTGCTTTCTGAAGAGAGTGTCCGTGAATTTCGGACACTTCATCCGGAGCCGATAAAACCTATCGGCCTGGAAGTAGAAGCTTACCATGAGGAAAAAGTTGCTACCGAAGTGCCTGCTGAATTGGTAATTGTTGAAAAAAACATTCCGGTAAACTCCGAAACCCCGATGTTTACCCATTTGCATGTTCATACGCAGTTTTCCGTACTGGATGGCTTGTCGAAAATACCGGTGCTTATGGAGAAAGCCAAAGCAGATGGAATGACAACGGTGGCTATCACCGACCATGGCAACATGTTTGGAGTGAAAAGTTTCCATCAGGCTGCCGTAAAAGAGGGAATAAAACCTATCCTTGGCTGTGAAGTATATGTGGCACGCCGTGGCATGGACAAAAAAGAATCCAAGGTGGATGGCTCCGGCTGGCATCTCGTGTTGCTGGCCAAAAACCTTACAGGCTATCAGAATCTTATCAAATTAGTTTCGGATGGCTGGACACGGGGTTATTATTACAAACCGCGTATTGACAAAGATTTGTTGCGGCAACATCACGAAGGGCTGATTGCATTGTCGGCTTGCCTTGGTGGTGAAATTCCTTCGAAAATCGTTAACGAAGGTTTGGAAAAAGCAGAAGAAGCGCTAATCGAATACAAGGATATTTTCAGAGAGGACTTTTACCTTGAATTGCAGCGGCACAAAAGCGGCGACCCTGAAACAGACCGTCGTGTTTATGAAGATCAGGAATATGTCAACAAAGAATTACTGAAGCTTTCGGCAAAATATGGCGTTAAGGTAGTTGCTACCAATGATGTGCATTTTGTAAATGCGGAAGATGCAGGCGCACATGATCGGCTGATATGTATCGGAACCGCGCGCGATCTGGATGACCCGAACCGTCTGCATTATACACGGCAGGAGTGGTTTAAAACACGCGAAGAGATGAATGCTTTGTTTGTCGATGTCCCCGAAGCCATTGCCAACACGCAGGAGGTAGCCGATAAAATAGAGGTTTATAAGCTTAATCATAAGCCCATTATGCCTGAATTCGAGATACCCGAACCTTTTGAAGATGCCAATGCTTATTTGCGCAGTCTCTCTTATGAAGGTGCCAAAAAGCGTTATTCTGAAATAACAGATGCTATCGCCGAGCGCATTGATTTCGAGCTGGAGGTTATTAAAACCATGGGATTCCCCGATTATTTTCTCATTGTTTGGGATTTTCTTGAAGCGGCTCGTAAAATGGGTGTTTCTGTCGGACCGGGAAGGGGAAGTGCAGCCGGGTCTGTGGTAGCTTACTGTCTGAAGATTACCCAGATAGACCCTTTGGAGTATAAACTGCTGTTTGAACGATTTCTGAATCCCGAACGTATCTCAATGCCTGATATCGACATCGACTTTGACGACGATGGCCGCGAAAAAGTGCTGCATTACGTATCGGAAAAGTATGGAAAAGAGCGTGTGGCACACCTGATTACTTTCGGAAGTATGGCAGCAAAATCTGCTATCCGCGATGTGGCACGCGTGCAAAAACTGCCGTTGCAAGAGGCTGACAGGTTAGCGAAAATGATTCCTGAACGGCCGGGTGTTACCCTCAACGATGCCATAAAAGAAGTTCCTGAGCTGAAACATGAATTGGAACACGGGAAGCCGGAAGTTTCCTCCGTACTGAAAAATGCGCTGACACTAGAAGGCTCTGTCCGCAATACCGGAACACACGCCTGCGGTATTATCATCGCCCGCGACAGACTCGATAAATTTGTTCCCATCTCTACCGTGAAAGGTTCGATTTTGGAGTATGCCACACAGTATGATGGACATTTTGTTGAGGATATAGGCCTTCTGAAAATGGATTTCCTCGGACTGAAAACGCTCTCCATCATCAGTGATGCGCTACAAAATATTAAACGGTCAAAGGATATCGATGTGGATATCGACAACATTCCGTTAGACGACAAAGAGACTTATGAACTATACGGACGAGGCGAAACAACAGGCCTGTTTCAGTTTGAGTCGGACGGAATGAAGAAATATCTTCAGGATTTGAAACCAACACGTTTTGAAGATTTGATTGCTATGAACGCACTGTACAGGCCGGGGCCAATGCAATATATTCCTCAGTTTATCAAGCGTAAACATGGATTGGAAAGCATTCAGTATGATGTGCCTCAGATGGAGGAGATACTGAAAGAGACCTATGGTATTACTGTTTATCAGGAACAGGTGATGTTACTCTCTCGCCTCATGGCTGGCTTCACTCGCGGGCAGTCCGACTCGTTGCGTAAAGCTATGGGCAAGAAAAAAATGGCTGAGATGGCCAAGCTGAAAGTAGAATATCTGACCGGCTGTGAAAAAAACGACATTCCTCAAAAAATTGCTGAAAGAGTATGGCATGACTGGGAAGAATTTACAAAGTATGCTTTTAACAAATCTCATGCAACATGTTATTCATACATCTCTTACCAGACGGCCTATCTGAAAGCACACTATCCTGCCGAATTTATGGCAGCCGTGCTGAGTCGTAACCTGAACAATATTGATAAAATCACTTTCTTTACAAAAGAAGCGGAACGAATGGGTATTCAGGTACTCGGACCGGATATCAATGAAAGCTCACAGAATTTTACCGTAACAAAAGAGGGTATCATTCGCTTTGGGATGGCCGCCATCAAAGGGGTGGGAGGTAGTGCCGTAGAGGATGTCATTGCAGAACGGGAGGAAAACGGGCCTTTCAAAAGTATTTTCGATATGGCCAAGCGGGTAAACCTGAAATCGGTAAATAAACGGAGCTTCGAGGCGCTGGCCAAAGCAGGAGCTTTTGATTGTTTTGAAGGAACACACCGTGCACAGTATTTCTACAAAGAAAATGAAAATGATCCGGAGTTTATCGAGAAAATCATCCGGTTTGCAGCAAAATATCAACAAAAAAAGAACTCCGCCCAGGTCTCTCTTTTTGGCGATTCAGATGAATTTGAAGTGCAGGATCCGCCAATTCCTTCCTGTGAACCCTGGCCGAAAGCTGTTCAGTTACGACACGAAAAAGATGTAACCGGTTTTTATATCTCCGGCCATCCGCTGGACGCTTTTGAGCTGACCATGAAACATATCTGTAATGTAGATATTGCCCGACTTCACGACCACCTGACCGATTATAAGAAAAAGGAGGTGGTTTTTGGCGGAATGGTAACATCAACATTGCAGAGAACAACTAAAAACGGTTCTCTATTCGGCGTGGTAACACTTGAGGATTATTCCGGTTCAATAGATTTCAGACTTTTTAAAGAAAACTATCTGAAAATGAGACATATGCTCGTAGTTGGTAATAATCTGCTCGTACGCGCTATGGTGGAGCCAAACCGCTATGATGAGAATTCTTTGAACATCAATATTCGGGAAATTTCACTGCTGGAAGACGCTATGAACAAAAACTTCAAAAAGCTTACCTTATTTATTAATCCCAAAATTGTTACCGATGAATTTATTGATACAATGATAAAGATGAGACACGATTATCCGGGAGACACACACTTGCTGATTTCACTGGTTACAGCTGACAGAAAGAGGCCTTTGGTGATGAATAGTAAATCCACGAAAGTGGATGCCCGGCTTTTCCTAATGAACCTGCACAAACTTGGAGCGATACGCTATAAAGTGGGTAAATAAGGCTTGCCTAAGTGAAACGGGCCTTATTCAAAAGGCAGTATCTGAAATTTTACAATGACTAATGAAAAAATCATCTTCATTTTAAAAGTTGCGTTTCCGTATTCAAATACTTTCTTAATTTTGCACTCAATTAAAAAATAAAGAAAAAATGGCTTTAGAATTCACAGATGCAAATTTCGATGCGTTGGTATTGCATTCCGATAAACCTGTTATTGTTGACTTTTGGGCAATATGGTGTGGCCCTTGTCGGGTTATTGGCCCCATAGTTCAGGAGATTGGCGAAGAGTATAGCGACAAAGTGATGGTTGGTAAATTAGATGTTGATCATAATCCTGCCATTGCACGACGTTATGGAATTAGAAATATTCCCACACTCTTGTTTTTCAAAAACGGTGAAGTAGTGGATAAACAGGTAGGTTCGGTTCCCAAACAGGTTTTGGTAAACAAACTCGAACAATATCTTTAGTGTTACCACATTATGATTTTGATAAGGAGCCGCAATTGCGGCTCCTTTTTTTATGCTCATAATTTTAATTGTAGTTGTAGCTTAATGCTGGTTTTGTGGTTTCCGGCTATCTCTTCCGGGCCGGAAGATATGCTGTTTTTGTTGAAAAAGATAGTCCGGGAAATTTTGAACCAAATGTTGAGATGCCTTTTAAACCGGTAGTGCAACAGCAAATAAACCCGCTGCCCCTTGTCATAATATGCCGGAATGGTGAAGGCATAAAGCACATCATTTTCATAAGCATAAATCCTGCTGTTCCAACCATCCGTATTGAAAAGTGCATAACGGAAGCTCATGTTTAACGGGAATTTTGTAAATCGGTACAAAACATCCTGATACATCAAAAAGCCGTTTTCGATGTCGGAAGCTTTCGTAAAGCGAACATATTCCACACGCATTTTCAGAATAAGCTGAGGAAAAACGGCATACGACAGGGCATAACGAAGATCCGTGTAGCTTTTCACAGCGAGCAAAGGATGATAATCATTTGGTTTGGAAATGTTTTCGGCTCGTTGCTGATAGCGCAGGCGAAAATACATGCTGATACTTTTTTCCGGATTCATGTCAAGCTGAGCAAGAAAAGCTTTCCCTGTGGACGGAGCATTTACCTGAAATTTCAACCATGGGAAAGTGAAGTAATCGGCATAAGCAGAAAAGCTGAATATTCCGGAGAGCAATACTTTTACACCAAAATACAACCCTCTTTCGTTGTTTACAGTTCCCGATTCCATAAACGGCTCCGCGTAGATGACTTTGTAATCCGGCGAAATATTACGGTAGCTTATGGTCAGTGTCAGCCGGTCGGAAGGGTAGGCATTAATACCGGCAATTCCGGCGAAGCTTGTCCCGGGATTAGCGGCAAGTTCTCCAAAAAATGAAATACGCGAAAATTGTAAATTCAAATCGACCGATGCATTGGTGAGTTGTTTTCCGCGGAAATAGTACCGCCGGTAAAGTTTTCGGTCTGGTTCCAGCGGCAGGCTCAGCCTTGTTTGGTAATAAGTTGCCCCAATTTTCAAGAAGCGGTAAGTATAATCAATATGTCCGCCAAAGGCATCAATGGTCAGCCTGTTTTCGTTAAGTAACTCACTGATAGTACGATGGTTTCCCGTTTCGAGAATGGTTGTGATTTCATCCTTTCCGGAAGGCGAAATGAAGAAACTCCCATCCACTTTGTTGTGTGAATAAAATGCCGTGATTGCTATATTTTTCTTTCCAAGAGTAAAAGCTGCCCCGCGAAAAAACCGGTTTTCATTTGCCGATGTATTTGGTCTAATACCTGAACCATAATATTTTACGGAATTTGTTTCTGCTGATTTCCCGAAGGTAAGCCCCGACCAAAGGCATAGTCCCTGACCGAATTCAAGATGATAATCACCGATAATGGCTTTTTTTAAAATCCCGATATCCGACACATAGGCAAAAGCGGAGAAGAAGTCCGGGAAATGTGGTTTCTGACTGCCGAGGAGCTGTTTCACACTGTCGCTTAAATGCACCGGAAAGAGCATTTCTCCGGCATCTTTTTCGGTGATGAATCCCCAACGCAGATGATTACCCGAACGGAACCCGTAGCGCAGATACAGTTTCTGCGGACTTCCCAAATATACGGAGCCGGGTTTCAGATAGGCCGAATCGGCAGGAATTTTGTACCCCGCCACAGGTTCGAGAATCTGCCCGTAACGTATCAATACCTGATGATCGCCATATCTGAAAGCTTTTTTCCATGAAAATGGTTTTGCTTTTTCAGGAGTCCCGGTTTTTATAAACGGACTTAACTGTTGTATTGTCTGTGCGTTGAAACCTGAGATATATTGCAACTCATAAATACTGAGAATAGCACCGTTATTGTGTATATAATCTTTCAAAGAGGTTATCTGTACTTCGTTGAGCAGATGCAGATGCAGTAGCTTGTCCACCTGCTTACCGTTTATGTTAATGGGATGTTTGGCCAGGAAAATGTATTCGTCAGCCAAATCGGAATAATCCTGCATGCGGTCGGAAGATTTTGCAATGTCTTCAAGTTGATTGGTCAGGAACTCTGTCGATTTATGCAACGTGTCCCCGTTTTGGGCTTCCACATGCATAATCATCGGGAAAAAAGATACCGACAACAAAAAAAGACAATATGTAAATTGTCGTTTCATATTAAAATCCAAAAACAAGTGATGCCTGCGGGGAGAAACCCAGCGACTGGTGCATGGTGCTGCCAATATCGAACTGCATGTGTTTCTTGTGCCATCCGAATCCGAAAGAAAAAATATCGCCTGAGGTTCCAAAGCCAACGCGGAAAAAGAATTGTTTTTTAAAAGCGTATTCCATGCCGCCCCGCAGGATAACAGGCTGATAGGCCGTGTTTTTTTCTACTTCGGCGGTGGCAAAGAATTTGCCGGAAAAATGATAAGCAAGACCAAAACGAAAGATGGCAGGAATTTTCTCGTTGGCATAATCTGCTAGTTTTAACGGTACAGGATTAAAGACGTAAACGCCGAGGGTAAGCTGATCGTTAACATCCGATTGGATGCCCAGCTCAAAAGTAACGTTACTTCGACTACCGTAAATATCGCCCAGTCCGGTCTGCAGATAATCGAGCTGAACGCCAATCCTCAGCCTGGGACCAAAAGCGCGGGCATAAGCCAGCCCTATTTTCATTTGGTGATACAAAGCATAGCCGAAATAGCTCATGCTGAGTCCCATATTCCCAAATTTCAACGGATAAATAACGGCAAGATTTCCTGTTCCCGTGTGAGGAATAAGAAACTTGTTCTCGAAAGCAACACCTACTGAGAAACTTTTTATCAGCGCCATTCCCGCCTGATTATTTTGGATACTCCAAAAATCGCTGATGGCGACAGAACAATGATCCAGCCCGGCCTGCCTTGCTCCGGCCGGCAGCCATAGTCCCGCAGCACTAACAATCTGTCCGGACACGGAAAATGTCAGAATAAAAAGCATAACTTTGAAGAACCGGGGCCGGTTGGTAACAGGAGTATTCATAGCAGCAAAGAGTTTTCGTCGAATTGAGTGGCCTAAATTTACAAAAATATTCTGATGGAACAAAATTATTGTTCGGTCTATTGCGGAAATGTTTATTTTAGGCTCAAAAATTGAATGATATGGTTAGTGCTGAACAACTGATAAATAACGCGTGGGAAGACCGCAATTTGCTTGGAGCTGAAAAGGTCAGAGAGGCTGTTTTCAATACCGTTGAGGCATTGGACAAAGGCAGATTGCGTGTGGCAATGCCTGTGGGTGAGGAGTGGAAAATAAACGGATGGATAAAAAAAGCAGTTATTTTATATTTCCCGTTGCGGAAAATGGAGACCATGGAAACCGGCATGTTTGAGTTTCACGACAAAATTCCCTTGAAGAAAAATTTTGCGGCTCAGAATATACGTGTTGTTCCACATGCTATTGCCCGCTATGGTGCCTATCTCGCTCCCGGTGTGGTGATGATGCCCTCGTATGTAAATATCGGGGCCTATGTTGACAGCGGAACTATGGTGGACACATGGGCTACCGTGGGGTCGTGTGCGCAAATTGGTAAAAATGTGCATCTGAGCGGAGGCGTGGGTATTGGCGGTGTGCTGGAACCTGTTCAGGCTGCTCCTGTGATTATTGAAGACAATTGCTTTATTGGTTCCCGCTCCATCGTAGTGGAAGGCGTAAGGCTTGGAAAAGAGGCTGTGCTTGGCGCCAATGTCGTACTTACGCAAAGTACAAAAATTATTGATGTAAGCAATAACGAACCTGTTGAGTATAAGGCTTATGTTCCGCCGCGTTCGGTGGTGATTCCCGGTACTTACACTAAACATTTTCCAGCTGGTGATTTCCAGGTATCCTGCGCGCTGATTATCGGAAAACGAAAAGCCTCCACCGATACCAAAACATCACTAAATGAAGCGTTACGTCATTTTGAGGTAGCTGTATAATTTATTGGAAATGAAAAGGATTTTAATCATACAAACGGCTTCACTGGGCGATGTGGTATTGGCTACGCCACTGATTGAGAAGTTGCATCTTTTTTTTCCCCATGCGCAAATCGATTTTCTTTTGAAAGAGGGAAATGAGGCTTTGTTGCGCTATCATCCGCTACTGAAACATGTCATGGTGTGGGATAAATCCGACAAGAAATACCAAAAACTTTGGGAACTTGCAGGCATTGTCCGAGAACAAAAATATGATTTGGTTGTGAATACACAACGGTTTGCCTCAACCGGGCTGCTCACCGTGCTATCGGGAGCGGGGCAGACATCAGGATTTAAAAAAAATCCCTTTTCTCTTTTTTTTACACATCGTCTCGCACACAAAATATCTGCTAAGAACGATACTCCACACGAAATTGAACGTAACCTGAAACTTATTGAAGATTATACAGATACAACCATTTTAAAACCTAAACTCTATCCTTCACAACACGATTTTGCCAAAGTCTCACAATATAAGACCAAACGGTTTATCACTGTTTCTCCCGGAAGTTTATGGTTTACCAAAGCGTTTCCGGAGGAAAAATGGACGGAATTCGTCAGCCAACTCGATGATGAGCTTATTGTTTACTTTTTGGGTTCCCCAAATGAAAAAACAAAAACAGAGCGGATTATGAGAAACTCCGGCCACGTCAACAGTATGAATCTGGCCGGCAGGCTTACACTTTTGGAATCGGCGGCGCTCATGCGTGATGCGTTGATGAATTACACCAACGACTCGGCTCCCATGCATCTGGCTTCGGCCATGAATGCTCCCGTGGCGGCAGTTTTCTGCTCAACCGTACCGGAATTTGGTTTTGGACCACTTTCGGATAAGTCCAATATCATCCAAACCAACGAAAAGCTGACTTGTCGTCCGTGTGGACTGCATGGGAAAAAAGTTTGTCCAAAGAAGCATTTTAAATGTGCAGAAACCATTGCCATAAAACAATTGTTACTATGTCTGAAAAAATAAAAGAGGAAGTAGAAAAGTCAGTTAATCTGCTAAAGCACGGGAAAATATTGCTTTATCCAACGGATACCATCTGGGGCATTGGCTGTGATGCCACCAATTCAAAAGCCATTGCAAGGATATTCAAACTAAAAAACCGCGAAGAACAAAAAAGTTTGATTATTTTGTTAGATAGCGTTGATAAATTGACGCAATATGTTGATAATGTTCCATCCATTGCTTACGATCTTATCGAAAATGCTGCCTCTCCCATTACCATTGTGTTTAATAATGCCAAAAAACTACCGAAGAAACTGATTGCTCCGGATGGAAGCATCGCTATTCGTATTGTAAAAGGTGATTATTGCGTGGAAGTGATTAAAAAACTTGGTCATCCGCTTGTTTCTACTTCCGCCAACATATCGGGTGAGCCTTCTCCTCAGACTTTTCAACAAATTTCAGAAATCATAAAAGAGAAAGTAGATTATGTGGTGGATATTTACCGGTCGCGCATCCGTTCCATACGTCCCTCAACGCTCATTAAATTAGAAGACAACGGAACTTTTAGTATTCTGCGACTATAATAACCAATAAACCGTTAATTTTTCGTTCACGCAAAGTTGCAAGGTTGCAAATGCTTGTTTCACAATAGTAGGCGTTGCAAACGCTCACCAGAGTCATTGTGAAATATAAATATTTGATAAACAGAAAGAAAAAAAATCAAGCAGATGAGACACTTACATTTAATTTTTAAACATTCGTTTGTATTAGGGCGGTCCCGCCTGAATGGCTCAGCCAGACAGGGATATTTTTCGCTTACGAAAAACTAAAATCCGCTTAATCCCCCGAAATAATCGGAGCAAGCTGTGAAATCCGATGATAAATATATATTATTAGATAACAGTTAATTACAAAATTATAAACACATGAAGCTCCGTTGGGAGCATTATTTTGTTAGCCACGGGTTTTAACCCGTGGTAGAAAAAAAGGTATGACCGTTTTGGCGTGATTTTCGATGGCGAAGCCGAAAATTATGACAAAACAAAATGCAGTAGATCAATATATTACATAATTATAAACAGATGAAACACTCATGTTTAAATTTTAAGCACACAGGGGGATGATTAAAGTCCGCATAGCGGACGACTCAAATGTAGCCTTGGATTTCAATCCAAGGCTATAATGACAAGGTATTTAATATCAATATCTTACAAATTTTTAAACATATGAAACCTCCATGACCCCGCTTAAAGCGGAAACACACAGGAGAATGATTATAATGCAAACCTGAACAAATGGGGAAAAATATTATGTTAAATAGAGCCTATAAAATACTGAATATCAATACCAAAAAATTATAAACACATGAAACATTTATGACTCCGCTTAAAGCGGAAACACACAGGCGAATGATTATCCCCAAAAAATAATCATCGGATTTAACGGATTTAACGGATGTTTTTCGCAAGCGAAAAATAAAAATCCGCTTAATCTGCTTAATCTGCCTGTCCCGCCTGTTGGTACAACAGCAAGCGGGGATAACAAATATATAATGTTAAATGACAGTTAATTACAAAATTATAAACACATGAAATATCCATGGCCCCGTCTCAGGCGGGAACACACAGGAGAATGATTATAATGCAAACCTGAACAAATGGGAAAAATATTATGTTAAATAGAGCCTATAAAATACTGAATATCAATACCAAAAAATTATAAACAGATGAGATGAAACAAAGTGTTTTGTAGTATCCGGAGAACTTCTATCTAAAATTTAGGAATCTAATATAAAATTGCAACGCGTTTGGTCAATAAATTACGATTAATAGGATATAAATTCCTGATCTTCGGCATAATGTCTTATCATTTCTTTAAATCGATTGAGAATAATGGGCTTTGTAATATATTCGGAAAAACCGGACGACAAAATGTATTTTTTGTCTTCCTCAAAAGCGTAAGCTGTAACCGCTACAGCCGGAGTAGCTTTGTATCCGGGAATATTTCGAATCTCTGACAGTAATTCAATGCCTGTTATCTCTCCTTCAAGCCGGATGTCTAATAACAATAAACAAAATCTGGTTTTTTGGAGTATCTGTAAAGCTTCTTCTGCTGTGGAACATATGGTAAGATCATAAAATTTTCCGATAAGATGTTCCACCAGCAATCGGCTTTGGAAATCATCGTCCACATACAGAATTCTTTTTTGAGGGTAACAGTTTTCCATTTCTTTGTGTGATTATATTTTAATGTTATTATAAATGAGCATTGTTAATATCCTGTTTGATAGGAATATAAATTGTGAATACAGAACCGTATCCTTCTTTAGACTTCAATTTGAGTAAGCCACCAATAAGTTCTATGTATTTTTTGGCCAGACTTAAACCCAATCCGTTTCCTTCATATTTTCTTCCGTAGCCGGTACTGGCTTGCTGGAAGTCTTCGAAAATTGCTTCTCTGTTTTCTTTTGAAATGCCAATTCCCGAATCTCTTACCTCAAAGCTAATATATTCATTGTTATCTTCTGTTGTTCTGGTAACTTTTAGATTTACTTCTCCTTTGTTCGTAAATTTGATGGCATTATCCACAATTTCTTCAAATGCAGTAGAGATAATTGTTCGATCACCCAATAAGTTGAAATGGTCAAATGCTGTGTCAAAAGTTAGATTTAAATTCTTGTTTTCGGCAAGCACTAACTTATTATTATAAATATTACGGAATTCGGCAACAACATCAATACTTTCGCTTTTAATCTCATAAGTACCTGAGTCAAGTCTTGATATGGCTATTATCATATCCAGAGTACGTAGTAACCGCTGTCCGCTTTCATTGATATAACGGCTCATTTCCTGAATAGATTCCACATCGTTTAGCTCCTGTATAAGTTCGGAGAAACCGAGAATACCATTTAGCGGAGTACGTAACTCATGACTAATGTTGGCAAGAAAAGCAGACTTCAACCTATTACCCTCTTCTGCCTTTATCTTGGCAAGTTTTAGCTCATTCTCCATTATTTTGCGTGGCGTAACATCCTCCTTCATGCCGATATAACGAGTTATTTTTACCGTTTCATCTTTTATGGGAGCAATCACGGCATATTCATAATAAATTTCCCCGTTTTTACGTTTGTTGATAAATTCGCCACGCCATGTTTTGCCCTTTGTCAAGGTGCTCCACAGTTCACGGTAAACGTGTTCGGATGTTTTGCCACTTTGCAATATTTTCGGGTTGCGCTCAAGGACATCCTGAATATTGTAACCGGTAATTCGGGAAAAGCTGTCATTCACATATTCAATGTTAGCATTCAAATCGGTAATAACAACCGAAAGCGGACTTTGTGACACTGCAATGGAGAGCATTCTGACTTCTTCGAAGGCTTGTTTTTCCTTAGTAATATCGCGAATTGTTCCCAGACCGGTATTTTTGCCTTCAAAGTTCAGAAAACTGGCTGTAAAGTCAATCCACAGTGTTTCACCCGACTTGGTCAATAGTCTGAATTGATAATTTTTTGGTACTTTCTCTTTATCTATTCGTTTTCTTCCTCTTTCTTTTACCAGCTTACGATCCAGAGGGTGAATCACATCCCAAAAATGCATGGATTTCAGTTCCGCTTCGCTGAATCCTATCAACCGCGTAATGGCCTGGTTAGCGTATAAAAATCTTTCATGGTCATAAATAACCACTCCGGCCGATGTATTTTCGGCCATAGTACGGAAAAGGTTCTCCGAATGTTTTAACTTCTCTTCGGCAACAATACGCTTCGTGATGTCGATAAGGTAGCCCTGAATTTGTATCAAATTACCCTTTTCATCAAATTCGCCGTAAGCATTTTCAAGAATAACAAGTTTCTTGCCTGTACGTGTATGCATTCGGGCTTCAAAATTTTCTATTTTACCCTTATCAAGAAGTATATTATCAAATTCTTTTCGGTATTTGATGTCATCATATAGATTTACCGAGCCATAAGCATTGAGTTGGTCAAGGTTCTCAAACTCAAAGATGTCGAGTATCTTCTTGTTGCAATAGATGACTTTGGTTGCGGTCTCAACATAGTCCCCTGAAATGTCATTTTCCACGAATTTTCTATAACGTTCCAGACTTTTAAACAAACTATGTTCGGCTTCTTGTTTGGCGACAAGTGTTTTTTGTTGTTCCAAAACATGTCTTACGGCCACATTCAAACGCATCAAATGCTCTTTAGTAACGTAATCAGAAGCTCCTGATTTAATGCATTTTACAGCAACCTCCTCATTTACTGATCCCGTTACAATAACGAAAGGAGTGAGAGGCATTTTCTTGTTTCGGATTTCAAGTGCACGCATTCCCGAGAACTCAGGCATGGAATAATCAGACAGAATCAACTCGGGCTGAAAACTATCCAGTTTTTCATTATATCCTGCTTCCGTTTCAACTGTAATGGCTTCAAAGTCGAAGGCACGACTTAGCTCGTACCGCAAGAGCTTATCATCGGCGGAATTATCCTCTACAATTAAAATGCGTAATTTACTCATGAGACATGAAATAAGTCTGAACAGTTTTCAGTCGGCCAAATATAGGAATATTTTTAAAGGATTTTGCGAAAACTTTCTTCAAACAAGCAGGAGTTTTCAACAGGAGGAAAATCGGAATTATTTCGTGTCATTTTTATTATTCAATGGATGAAATTTCAAAATGGTATTTCTTAGATCCGTGTCGTTTAGATGCGTGTAGATTTCTGTAGTACTTATAGATACATGCCCAAGCAGCTCCTGAACAGCCCGCAGATCGGCACCGTTTCTTATCAGGTGTGTGGCAAAAGAGTGGCGGAAAGTGTGAGGACTAACCACTTTGTGAATCCCTGCTTTTCCAACCTGCCGCTTAATAATAAGAAATATCATTTGCCGGCTCAGCCTGCCACCTCGCTGATTTAAAAAGACAATATTCTCCGCATCTCTATGGGGGACAGTATGGATGCGGATTAGTTGAATATATGTCTGTAATTGCTTTCGGGCACTTTCGCCAATGGGAATAATGCGTTGCTTGTTACCCTTTCCGGTAACGAAAATGATACCTTCATTAAAATGCAAATCGGAAAGTTTCAGGCTGGTCAGTTCCGAAACACGCAAACCACAGGCATACAGCGTTTCCAGAATGGCTTTGTTACGCTCTCCGAGTGGTTCAGACAGATCAACAGATTGTATCAACATCCTCATTTCATTCACGCTCAGAACATCTGGTAGCTTCTTTCCCAGCTTGGGCGAATCGAGTAGCGCCGAAGGATCGGCATCAATGATTTTTTCAAGAATAAGGAAACTAAAAAACGACTTAATACCTGAAATAACTCTACTTTGTGAATAAGCTCCCAGCCCCATATCGTTGATGTATTCTAAAAAATCCCTCAGGTCATCAGAGCGAACATCTTTTATACTCAGGCTGTTTTTTATTGTCTGAAGAAAAGAAAACAACAGGTTGACATCATGCAGATAGGCTGTAACAGTGTTTTCGGACAAGCCTTTTTCAAGCTGAAGAAACACTTTAAATCCTTTTACATACATATTTTCTTTCATAAGACAAATCGCTTCTGTAAAAATTCTCCACTAAAATAAGAAAAATTCCAGGGAAAGCTTATTTTTGTTTCTCTTAAAAAAACGTTTACAGAAAACTAAATTGTTTAACAAATAAATTTTAAAAAATGGTAGATTTTTCTTTAGAACCCAAACAGATTGAACTACGGGAGAAAGTCCGGGATTTTGCCCAACGTGAAATGATTCCTAACGCCAGAAAATATGACGAATCGGCTGAGTTTCCCTGGGATGTTGTAAAAAAAGCTTATAATGAGGGTTTGATGAATGGCCCTATACCAGTGGAATACGGCGGACGCGGTCATAATATTTTTGAAAGTGCACTTTCATCGGAAGAGTTAGGAGCAGGATGCGTAGGAATTGGAATTTGCATGGATGCAAACACACTCGCTCTTACGCCTCTTTTGTTGGGAGCCAGCGATGAACAGAAAAAACGGTTTTTCGGCCAAATCATTGAGTCAAAAGGTGTTGCTGCCTATGCGCTTACAGAGCCTAATGCCGGTTCGGATGTGGCTGGTATTAAGTCAACTGCCATTTTGAAGGGTGACAAATATATTTTGAACGGGCACAAACGGTTTATCACTAATGGGGCTGTTTCAGAATTTATCACGGTTTTTGCTATGGTGAATCCGGAAAAAGGTGCTCGCAGCCTGAGCGCTTTTGTGGTACCGACAAAATCGGCCGGTGTGAAAATAGTTTCCAACCTGAAGAAAATGGGACAGCGTGCTTCCGTACAAACAGAGTTTATTTTTGAAGATGTGGAAGTTGCCAAAGAAAATCTCATTGGTGGTGAAGGACAGGGATTTATCCTTGCAATGAAAACTTTTGAACGTACACGTACCGGCGTGGCCGCGCTTAGTGTAGGCAATGCGAGAGCTGCTTTTGAAACGTCTCGTGATTGGGCAAAAAACCGTATCCAGTTTGGTAAACCCATTACTGTAAATCAAGGGGTAAGTTTTATGCTTGCCGACATGGCAACCGAAGTGGAAGCCGCGCGTCTGATTACATGGCATTCTGCATGGGCTTACGATAACGGTCAGAAATCGAAAAACCTCTTGTCGGCCATGTGTAAGTTATACGCTTCGGATGTGGCCATGAGAGTAACAACCGATGCTGTTCAGGTAATGGCCGGAGAGGGGTATTCTACTGAATATCTCGTTGAAAAGATGATGCGTGATGCCAAGTTATGCCAGATTTACGAAGGAACCAATCAGGTGCAGAGACTGGTAATTGGGAAAGGTATCCTGAGATAGAGGATGTTTGGATGTTTGGATGTGAGGATGTTGGTTTTCCAAATCTAATTCTGATAAAAATAATTGCGCTTTCGGAATTGTCCCTGAAGCGCAATTATTTATTGAAGTTGTTTAACCCACATTGCAGCTAAAAATCTGCAATTCTTTGATTTCAAGATGAGTCATTTTTTAAAATTTCCTCAGGTAGGACTACAGATTTTTTCCTATGGAAGGGAACATATTTAAATTTTAAAAGGTCATAAATTTGTCTG
>JAJRQN010000136.1 GCA_024280235.1 Bacteroidota bacterium
TATGCAGTTCATCTTCAAGATGAAGCAGCTTTTCGCGTTCGCTTTGCAACATACGGCTTACGGGTATGCCGGTCCATTTTGACACCACTTCGGCCACTTCTTCAGCGGTAACTTCTTCGTTAATCATGGGCTTGTCGCCCTGAACCTCTTTCAGTTTAGCTTTCAAAGTTTCCACATCGGCCTCGGCTTTTTGGATTTTCCCATAACGCAGTTCAGCTACTTTCCCAAAATCGCCATTGCGTTCAGCCTGTTCTGCCTCCAATTTATAATCCTCGATGCCTTTTTTCAGCTGCTGAATTTTGTCCACCACCTCTTTTTCTGCCTTCCATTTTGCCTGCAAGTCATTTCGTGTCTCGTTCAGGTTAGCAAGCTCCTCGAGGATGCGGTTGAGTTTCAGTTTGTCTTTTTCACGTTTAATAGCCTCTTTTTCAATCTCCAGCTGCCGGATACGTCTTTCGGCAATTTCAAGTTCTTCCGGCAGGGAATTGATCTCCAGCCGTAGTTTGGCTGCCGATTCATCGATCAGGTCAATAGCTTTATCAGGCAAAAAACGGTCAGTAATATACCGTTGCGACAGCTCTACAGCAGCAATGATGGCTTCATCCAGAATTCGCACTTTGTGATAAGTTTCGTAACGCTCTTTCAGCCCGCGCAAGATCGAAATAGCCGAATCGGTATCGGGTTCATCCACCATCACCAGTTGAAACCGGCGTTCGAGTGCTTTATCCTTTTCAAAAAATTTCTGGTACTCTTTTAAAGTTGTGGCACCTATGGCACGCAGTTCTCCGCGGGCAAGGGCGGGTTTCAAAATATTGGCAGCATCCATGGCTCCTTCCGATTTTCCGGCACCCACCAGGGTATGGATTTCATCAATAAACAGAATAATTTCGCCATCGGAATCAACCACCTCTTTTATGACGGCTTTAAGCCGTTCTTCAAATTCGCCTTTGTATTTAGCTCCGGCAATCAGCGCTCCCATATCCAGCGAAAACAGACGTTTGGTTTTCAGATTTTCAGGCACATCGCCATTTACAATACGGTGGGCAATGCCTTCGGCAATGGCTGTTTTTCCCACACCGGGTTCTCCAATAAGAATAGGATTGTTTTTGGTACGCCGAGAAAGAATCTGTAACACGCGGCGTATCTCATCATCACGACCAATAACCGGATCAAGTTTCCCCGTGGCAGCCATTTCGTTCAGATTGCGGGCATAGCGGTTTAATGAGTTGTATTGTTCTTCGGCGCTCTGGCTGTTTACAGTAGAACCTTTACGCAAGTCCCTGATGGCGGTAATCAGCGCTTTTTTGGTAATTCCGTTGTCTTTTAACAGGTCGGAAGCTGTACTTTTCACTTCAAGCAAGGCCAGTAGCAGATGTTCAACCGAAACAAAATCATCTTTAAATTCGGCAAGATAAGCAGGGGCTTTCTGCAACACCTGATTGGCATCATTAGACAAATAAGGCTGTCCGCCCGACACCTTGGGCAACGAGTCGATTATACGATCCACAGCCAGTGAAAAGACCGGATAATCCACATTAAGCTTTTTCAGCAGAAAAGGTGTGGCATTTTCATCGACCAGCAAAATACCTTTTAACAGGTGAATACTTTCGATGGCCTGCTGACCATGTTGCATGGCCTGTTCCTGTGCTTTTTGCAATGCCTCCTGCGATTTTATAGTGAATTGATTTAAGTTCATATTATTTTTCCTCCTTTTTGTTTTTTTCTTTTTAATTATCAAATGGCCGGCCAGGACAGCAACCCTTATAACTTTCAGACTTTCTGTCAGTTACGAATCATCTTTCGCTGTCATTATGACTGAACTTCATTTGTTTGTCTGCAATAATTTCCGATATTTGCCGTTAATTGTTAAACAGAACATTTATGCAACAGTCCAGGAAGACCCTTGTCGTCGGCGCAAGCGAAAAATCGCATCGCTATTCCAATAAAGCTATTCGAAAGCTATTACGCTACAATCATGAGGTTGTGCCTTTGGCCCCACGACCGGGACAGGTAGCAGGAGTTCCTTTTGTTACCGGTTATCCGGAGATAGAAGATATCCACACTATCACGCTATACATTGGACCATCACGCCAGGCAGTTTTTTACGATTATCTGCTCGCACTGAAACCCAACCGTATCATTTTCAACCCGGGTACAGAAAATGATATATTCCTGCAAAAAGCGAAAGCACAAGGAGTTGAAACCATTCAGGATTGTACACTGATTATGCTTGAATCGGGAGTGTTTTAAGCTTCTGATTTTTCCGGCATCATTTTCATTTCAATATAGTCCACCAATTTGACAAATCAGGTTTTATGATTTTTTAATAAGATTTTATGCCATTTTGTATCGGCCGGTTTGTCAATTTCCTGTATTTTAGCCATTGACAAATTTAAAACTTATCTCTTTGTAAAAATTATCAGAAAATTCAATATGCAATATCCTAAGAAAGTAGTTATTGGCGACATTACCGTAAGGGATGGTTTTCAGCATGAGGAGAAATTTATTCCTACCGAAGCTAAAGTATGGGTGCTGGAACAGATGATACTGAGTGGTGTAAAACATTTGGAAGTTACTAACTTCGGCAATCCGAAAGGAATGCCCCAGTTTAAAGATGCTGATGAGCTTTTTAAACAAATCAGAGCCAGCAAAAAGGTAAAAGACCTGCTGGGTAATGTGATGTTGACAGCTGTAACCATCCGCGAACGTGCCATAGAACGTGCCATAAAAGCCAAAAAAGAGGGCTACGGCCCCGACCGGATCCTGCTTATGGTTTCTACGAGTGAGTCTCACCAAATAAAAAATTCAGGATTGACATTGAAAGAATATTGGAAAATGGCAGAGGAATGGATTCCCAAAGCCAAAGATGCGGGTATAAAAATCAACGGAACGGTGAGTACCATTTGGGGTTGTCCCATCGAAGGTCCTACACGACTTGAAGACGCTATTGACTTCACCAAACGCTGGTTTGAAATTGGCGCCAACGATGTGGAACACGCCGACCACGACGGTTCTGCTTCTCCTGACAGGGTTTACCGCTATTTCTCCATGCTCCTTGACAGTGTGGACAATCCTCACAAACAAATCGCCCATTTTCATACAACCCGTGGCTGGGGGCTGGCCAATGTTTTGTCCGCTTTACAGGCAGGAATGACCAACTTTGAATCTACCCTTGGCGGTATTGGCGGACAGCCGGCTAATTTTGTGGACGGCGTTCCCGTTGCCGGAACCGGCGATTATTACTACAACGACCCCAACGACGTAGGACTTGTCAGTACGGAGGATATGGCAGTTATGATGGATGAAATGGGCATCGAAACCAATCTGGACCTCGACCGTATTTTGCGGGTGGGTAAAATTGTGGAAAAAATTGTGGGTCGCCGCCTGCGTTCAAAAACCGTCAATCAGGGGCGTATTCCCAAGTCGATGACAGGTAGAAAATAATACATCCAATAGTCCTTACTTATTTCTTAACTTTTCAATATTCTATGGAAAAACATGTAAAGATTTTACATAAAATAATAGTTCTTATTTTTCTTTCTTCAGTAACACTCTTCAGTGCCTGCCATCTTTCTGAAACAAAACAGTTGGTTGATCATGTTTATGTTATCAAAAAACCAATCCGAACGCCAACAGATATTCTGCCGGTCAAAGGCCCACAGGTTATTCCCTATGTCTATACCCGAACCATTTCACTGGCCAACCTTTCTGTTGACGAAAAAAAAAGGAAGTTTTTTGATATGATGCTTCCGGCCGTCTTAGTAGCCAAAACCAATCTTGACATGAACAGAAAAGAGGTACTGATTTTGATGGCAAAGAAAAAAATCTCCCAAACTGAAAAAGTTTTTTTAAAGCGTCAGATGAAAAAGTTTAAAACGAATAATCTCGCTGACCTCAATATACGCATGCACACTTTTCCGGTAAGTATTGTGCTGGCACAGGCCGCCATTGAAAGCGGATGGGGCACCTCCCGTTTTTTTCTTAAGGGAAATAATCCGTTTGGGATATGGTCGTTTAGCCAAAAACATCAACGAATGGCAGCCGACTCGACACGCAATGGAACAAAGATTTTTCTCCGACGTTTTAATGACCTGGAGCAGGCTATCGACGCCTACTACACACTGTTGGCGACCGGACAACCTTTTATAGCTTTTCGCGAAGCACGTATGGTAACAAACCAGCCGGACAGTCTAATTCAGGCACTGAAAATGTATTCGGAGAGAAGAGAATCTTACGTTGACGATGTCGCCCGCGTTATCAGTACCAGCCATTTACGACGTTACGACTCATGTGAGATAGCTCCCGATTATATCCGCGAATCAGGGTTTAACACTGCATTCTCCGAATAACTGATTATTCGTTTCTATAAACAAAAAGCGGGAAACCACACAGGCTCCCCGCTTTTTGCATTAAATGTATGTTCATCGTTTAATGCTGAACAATAATTTTCTTCGAAATAACTCCCTTAGCGGAAGCCAGTCTCAGGAAATAAATTCCGTCAGGCAAATCAAAAGTATTGATTCTGACTTCTTTCTGGTAAGTTGTATTCACCGTTCTCAGCATAATCCGTATGTTGTAGCGATTGTACAAGGTTACCGTATAATTTCTATTGTCCTTCTTGTTGAACTTCACCGTTACCGTTGTGGTGCTGGGATTGGGGTAGAGATCGATGGCAGGCGTTGGAGCTACAATGGAGAAGTAATGGTCGCTCTTGGCATAAACCGAAGAATAAATACTACTTACCACCATAATTTTAAATTTTGTACCGGTAGTTTGCGATGAGGAAACTTGCCAGCTGTAAGTAGTTCCCGTTCTGTTATTGGCAATTACCGTCGTGTCATACGGAGTAACGCCGTAATTAATCAATCGGATATTTACTTTTTCAGATAGGTTATCATTCCACGAAATCAGATATTTTGTTCCCTTAGTGATACTAATTCCTGCATCATTTGGCTGAATTACAGTAATTGATCCGCCAGGTGTTCCTTTCACAATAGAAAAGTAATGATCACTCCTATCGTTTACAGATGGATTTTTGCTGCTGACAATAAATATCTTAAAACGACTTCCCGTAACCTGTGACGAAGATATATGCCAGTCGTACGTACTACCACTGCGATTCGAAACAATTTGCGTAGTATCGTAAGGGCTTGATCCATAATTGATCAGGAAAATGTTCACTTTTTCGCTCAAATTATCGGTCCACGAAATAACATGCTTTGAACCTACAACCCATTTAATACCGGAATCATTAGGTTGTTCTACATGGATAGTACCTCCGGCTGTACCTTCAATAATTTTAAAGTAATAGTCGCTTCTGTCATAAACCGAACGGTTGACACTACTCATCACCAATACTTTGTAAAGGCTTCCCACAGGCAGTGAGTTCGGAATTGTCCACACATAAGTACTTCCCCTCCGGTTAGAAGCTATGGTTATGGTATCATACGGATGCGTTTCATAATTGACCAGTTTAATATTCACTCTTTCGTAAAGATTGTCGGTCCACGAAATTAGGTGTTTGGTTCCTTTTGACCAGGCAATACCACTGACACTGGGCTGTTCTACGTATATCTTTCCGCCCACCGTCCCTTTAATAATTTTAAAATAATAATCACTCCGGTCATTAACAGACTTGTTTTTTGTACTCATAACCAGTATCTTATAACGATTTCCTTTGGCTATTGACGAAGGAATTCGCCAGACATAGGTGCTCCCTCGCCGGTTATGGGCAATTGAAATAGTATCATAAGGGGAGGTTTCGTAATTGATCAGTTTAATACTCACCTTTTCGGAAAGATTATCGGTCCACGAAATCAAATGTTTTGATCCGGCAGACCAGATAATTCCGTTAATATTGGGTTGCTCAACATGAATGATTCCATTAGCAGTTCCCTTAACCAGTTTAAGATAATAATCGCTACGGTCATAAAGATGTTTATTCTTCGTACTGACTACCAAAATCTTATAATATCTCCCCACAGGCAATCCGGTAGAAATTCGCCACACATAGGTACTTCCCCGCCGGTTATTGGCAATTGAAACAGTATCATAAGGCGTTGACGTGTAATTGACCAGTTTAATATTTACCCTTGCGGAAAGATTATCTGTCCACGAAATCAGGTGACGTGTCCCCAAAGACCAAACCAAACCGTTCACGCTGGGTTGCTCCACATGAATGGCACCATTAACCGTACCTTTCTGTAACGTAAAATAATAATCGCTTCTGTCATATATATTCTTATTTTTGGTGCTAACCACCAAAACTTTGTAATAACGACCCGGTGTAATAGAGGAAGAAATATGCCAGGAGTATGTACTTCCGCGACGGTTATGGGCAATATTGATCGTATCGTATGGATGGGTTCCGTAATTAACCAGTTTAATATTTACTGTTTCAGCCAAATTATCTTTCCATGAAATTAAATGACGTGTACCTAATGCCCATCTTATTCCGTTCGCACTGGGTTGTTCCACATGAATAGTTCCGCCGGCTGTTCCTTTAACTATAGAAAAATAATGGTCACTCCGGTCATAAACAGCCTCATTTTTTGTACTCATTACAAGCACCTTATAAAGATTACCCACTGCAGTAGAATTCGGAATTGTCCAAGAGTAAGTACTTCCACTACGATTGTTAGCGATAACGGTAGTATCATAAGGGTGCCGGCCATAATTTACAAGCCATATATTAACCCGTTCTGCCAGGTTATCGGTCCATGAAATCATATACTTTTTCCCTAACGACCAAGCAATATTACCGGCACTGGGTTGTTCCACATGAACTGTACCGCCCACCGTTCCTTTTACCAGAGAAAAATAGTGATTGCTTCTGTCATAAACAGTGGGGTCTGTTTTACTCCTTATCAACACTTTATAATACCTTCCGGCAGGTAACCCGTTGGATATATGCCAAGAATACGTACTACCCGACCGGTTTCCGGCAATCAACGTGGTATCGTAAGGCGATGATGCATAATTTATCAAATAAATATTTACCCTCCCGGAGAGGTTGTCTGTCCACGACAAAAGGTGTTTTGTGCCTGTTGACCAAGTAATACCCGAGGCATCGGGTTGTATAACTTTTATAAAATTGGTTTGTGCAGTAATTTGTGTTGTATAAAACAGCGCAACAAACAAAATGACCAGATAGTAATAATTCTTTTTCATAGCTTTATGATTTAGAGTACGAAATTACAAAAGCAAAAATTATTCCAATAACAATCCTATTTATTCTTTATCTAAAAGCATAAGTCTTTTACGATAATCTTTCAGAATAGTTGCATAATGATATTTTCCCAAAATGGGAATATATTCCCCAAAACAGACTATTCATTTAGCTGTTAGCTCCATAATACAACTGCTTCAAAATAGTAAAGCCCGGCAAATGCCGGGCTTTACTCTCAAGATTCATGAAAAAACGTTTCCATTTTAATGCTGTACCACAATCTTCCGTGAGATCACTTCTTTACCGGACACCAGTCGCAAAAAGTAAATCCCGTTGGGCAGGTTAAAGGTATTGATCCGAACTTGCTTGGTTGCGGAAGTATTTACCGGTTTCCGCAAAATCCGCATGTTGTAACGGTTGTACAAAGTCAGTATGTATTGCTCATTGCTGTTTTGGTTGAATTGTACAGTTACAGAAGTGGTACTCGGGTTAGGATAGACATCGATGGTGGGAGCTAAAATAATCTTAAAGTAATTATCGCTCAAATCGGCAACAGACGGATCTACTGAACTCGATATCTGAATCTTATAATAGTACTGTGTCCCCACTGATATCGAATTACCGTTCATATCCTTATCTATATACCAGGAATAGGTACTACCACTAATGTTTTGCGCCAGATGGTAAATATGCTGCGCACCATTATAATAACGTATTAAATCGATATTGACCGTTCCCGGAATATTGTCAATCCACGAAACTAAATACGTCTCCTTTTGTTTCCACTTAATATTAGCGTGGTTAGGCTGAATTACCCTAATTCTGGTATGAGCAGCAGAAGCAGTAATTTTAAAATAGCTATTGCTCAAATCTGCAACAGACGGATCTGCTGAACTCGACACCTGAATCTTATAATAGTACTGTGTCCCCACTGATATCGAATTACCGTTCATATCCTTATCTATATACCAGGAATGGGTACTACCACTAATGTTTTGCGCCAGATGGTAGATATGCTGTGCACCGTTATAATAACGTATTAAATCGATATTGACTGTTCCCGGAATATTGTCAATCCACGAAATTAAATGCGTCGTCTTTTGTGCCCACTGAATATTAGAATGGTTCGGCTGAAGTACCCTAACCTTGGTATGAGCAGCAGAAGCAGTAATCTTAAAATAACTATTGCTTAAATCTGCAACAGACGGATCTACTGAACTCGACACTTTAATCTTATAATAATAACTGGTTCCTACTGATATTGAATTACCGTTCATATCCTTATCGATATACCAGGAATGGGTACTACCACTAATGTTTTGCGCCAGATGGTAAATATGCTGTGTACCATTATAATAACGTATTAAGTCAATATTGACTGTTCCGGGAATATTATCTTTCCACGAAATTAAATGCGTCGTCTTATGTGCCCACTGAATATTAGCGTGGTTCGGCTGAAGTACTCTAACCCAGGTATGAGCAGCAGAAGCAGTAATTTTAAAATAACTATTGCTCAAATCTGTAACAGACGGATCTGCTGAACTCGACACCTGAATCTTATAATAGTACTGTGTCCCCACTGATATCGAATTACCGTTCATATCTTTATCTATATACCAGGAATGGGTACTACCACTAATGTTTTGCGCCAGATGGTAGATATGCTGTGCACCGTTATAATAACGTATTAAATCGATATTTACCGTTCCCGGAATATTGTCAATCCACGAAATTAAATGCGTCGTCTTATGTGCCCACTGAATATTAGCGTGGTTCGGCTGAAGTACCCTAACCTTGGTATGAGCAGCAGAAGCAGTAATCTTAAAATAATTATCGCTTAAATCTGCAACAGACGGATCTGCTGAACTCGACACCTGAATCTTATAATAATAACTGGTTCCTACTGATATTGAATTACCGTTCATATCCTTATCTATATACCAGGAATGGGTACTGCCACTAATGTTTTGCGCCAGATGGTAAATATGCTGCGCACCATTATAATAACGTATTAAGTCGATATTGACCGTTCCGGGAATATTATCTTTCCACGAAATTAAATGTGTCGTCTTTTGTGCCCACTGAATATTAGAATGGTTCGGCTGAAGGACCCTAACCTTGGTATGAGCAGCAGAAGCAGTGATTTTAAAATAACTATTGCTCAAATCTGAAAAAGACGGATCTACTGAACTCGACACCTGAATCTTATAATAGTACTGTGTCCCCACTGATATTGAATTACCGTTCATATCCTTATCTATAAACCAGGAATGGGTACTACCACTAATGTTATGCGCCAGATGGTAGATATGCTGTGTACCATTATAATAACGTATTAAATCAATATTGACCGTATGGCTAAAATTATCCTTCCACGAAATTAAATGTGTCGTCTTTTGTGCCCACTGAATATTAGCATGGTTCGGCTGGAGAACTCTTACAAACGGCGTTTGTGCCGTAGCATTCATCGTTCCCGCTACCATCAAAGCAGTAAGGAAAAATGCGGTCAGAAAATGAATTAGTTTTTTCATGATTTTAAAATTTATAGTTTATATTTCTTCATTCTTTTATTCTGCAAATTTATTTTCTTACAACAATTTTTATTGTTTTAATTTGATCACCAACCCTAAGGGATGCGAGATAGATTCCTGAATACAACTGAGAAACAGGGACATCGAACTGGTATACCCCCTGATTTAACATCCCATTGTAAAGAGTGGAAATCTTCTTGCCGGTCAGGCTGTATATATTTAAACTTATGTTCTCTCTGGTATCAAGTCCCAACCGAATTGTTGCATTATCAGTAACTGGATTGGGCGCACAAGTATATTGTGCCACAAAGTCTTTCAAATCATTACTTATCCCGGTAGAAAGTGGCGCATTATATTTTATTTCCACCTGATATCCGGTAAAATAGGCAATAGCACTACTGTAGTTGTAAAAAATTTGCAAGACACCATCTCTATTTTGCGTCATGTTTCCTGGTGTATCCCAGATATAATAATTTCCTAAATAGGCATTTCCCGCACTGTCATAATTATATTGCGACAATGAAGAGTTAGCCCAGATTGTATCGTTCCACTCCTGGTGTAAAAATGTTTCTATTCCTCCATAATTGTCGTAAGTATATTGTCCTTTTTCAAAGTTAACCCAAACACTGTCTACCCAGTTTTGGCCAACACCTGAGGTGAGTTGCCCAAGATCGTTATAGGTATAATCATAATGTTGGTCATTGCCCCACACGGAATCATTCCAGAACTGACCTGTATAAGCAATTCGGTTTCTTTCTGCATCATACTTGTATGTTTCCTGATAAATATTTACCCAGTTCGTGTCTCCCCACTGCTGAACCACTCCTAAAATGAGATTAGAAGCCGAATCATATTCATATTTTACCATTTGTTTATCTATCCAAACCGAATCAACCCATAAATCAGTGAGAGAAAGCTTAAGGTTATTCAAAGAATCATAAGAATAGATGAAAAAAAGATTATTTTGCCAGGAAGAGGTGGAATCGGCCCATGAAGCTTTAAACAATGTTACAACATTTCCGTTTATGTCATAGGAAAAGTATGTGCTATCCAGTGGTACCCATTGATTTTCAGCCCATGTTTTATTTATTTTGGCAACAACATTATGATTAATGGTATAACTATTGACACTCAAAGATGAGTTTTTCCATGCACCGTTATTCCAGGTAAAAGAAAGCGTCTTTACCATGTTCCCTACGGAATCGTAAATAGAGGAGTCTTTGGAAATATCTGCCCATTCCTCGTTCTTTAGTTGTTCAAGAAGAGTAACAACCTTGTTGCCAGCCGAATCGTACAAATAGATGTATCGCTGAGGATTAACAAAGTTGGAATATACAACTGCCGTATCAATGTGATAGGTAAAATTATGAGCTGTTTTCTCATTATGCCGGAAATGAACAAATTGTTGCCAATGAAGACCGGCATAAAAACCGGCAGGAAGTAAATTTTTATCTATTTTGGTTGGCCTATTGTTGTTCCCGGAAATAATTTTAGAAATATTTTGCCCAAATCCCAAAGGGACAAAGAAAATAACAGCCAAAAACAACATCAATATTTTAGGAGATGTTTTCATTAAATTTACTCGGTAGAGTTTTTTACATACGTTATAATTTCAAATACTTTTTTCTAACAACAAACATTATTCCAAAAATTTGTAAATCAACCCAATGCCGCTATTAACAAGTTTTTACGCACATTGAAGAAATTTATCATTTTTGAAGTTATTTCCCAAAAATGGAATTTTTTCCCAATCAGAGAATTTAAGAACATGCACTTCCCACTTTTTTACGCTCTAAATTTCGCTATACTACATACCTATCCCATGAAAACGCGCGTAAAAATACAAAAAGGAAACTATAAAAGCAACTTTTTTGAATCTTTCTTTTCAAAAAAACTCAAATAGTACCTTCCCAATGTTCATCAAAAAAAATCAGAACGGGAAAAATCAAACGTATGGTATAAACGGGATAAGAATAATTTTTAACTATTACAAATAATGATCTTTGGCGTGAATTTAAAAACAGTAGTTCATTACTAATTTGATTTTTTTTACATTTGTCGGCCTGATAATTTTCAGTTTCTGTTTTGAAGTTCTGACTTTCAAAAGCTTCAAAATGCTTTAGGAATTGTAAACAGGACGTATTTAGAATAAAATTTACAGCAACACTAACACTATTCGATTAAAAATTAAAACATATGAAGGTTTACAAAACAAGTGAGATTAGGAATGTAGCGCTTATCGGCGGTGCCAAATCGGGAAAAACTACCATGGCCGAAGCCATGTTGACAGAAGGGAAAGTAATTAACAGAAAAGGGACCATCGAAGACAAAAATACGGTATCCGACTATAAAATCATAGAACAGGAAAAAGAGCACTCGGTTCATTCGGCATTACTCCACACTTTTTACGACAATAAAAAAATAAATTTACTCGATGTTCCGGGTTTTGCCGATTATGTTGGCGAAACTATTGCCGCTTTGAATGTTGCCGATACTGCTTTGCTTATTGTTAATGCCCAATCCGGAGTAGAAGCCACTACGGAAACAGCCTGGCGTCAAACAGTTGCTTCTAACAGTCCCGTTGTTTTTGTTATGAATCAATTAGATCATCATACCTCTAATTTTGACGATGCGGTAACTTCCATTAAGGATTATTTTGGCGATAAAGTTACCATCGTTCAGTATCCTGTAAACCCCGGAGAAAATTTCGACACCATCATCGACCTGGTATTGATGAAACAACTGAAATACAAAAAAGATGGTGGAGAACCTGAAATCTCTGATATTCCGGATGCAGAAATGGCAAAAGCGGAAGATTTGCATTTGAAACTTATTGAGAATGCTGCCGAAGGTGATGAAGCTCTCATGGAAAAATATTTTGAGAACGACACGCTTACTATTGATGAAATGCGCGAAGGTTTGCGCCTTGGCATTATCACACGGGCTATCTTCCCGGTTATGGTTTCCTCATCCAAACTCGGTATCGGCATTACACGACTGCTCGACTTTATCAGTAAATCTTGTCCGGCACCAAACGATATGCCGGCCCGGAAAACTACAGACGACAAAGAATTTCATTACTCGGTAGATGAACCGGCTGCACTATTCATTTTTAAAACTTCCATTGAACAACATCTCGGAGAAGTTTCATTTTTTAAAGTTTACGGTGGTGAGATTTCCGAAGGGATAGACATGATCAATCCCCGTACCGGCAACAAAGAACGAATTACCCAGTTATTTGTCCTCAACGGCAAGAACCGTGATAAAGTGGAAAAAGTGGAGGCCGGCGACATTGCCGCAACCATTAAGCTGAAAGATGTACAGACAGGAGATTCGTTGCTTGACCCAAAAAATGCAGATGCCGGCTTCGAGCCTTTCTCTCTGCCCAACCCGTTATATACCGTCGCCATAAAAGCGGTAAACTCGGCTGACGATGAAAAACTGGGGGCTTTGCTTAATGAGATGCACAAGACCGACCCCAGCCTTGGCATTGAGTTCTCACGCGAGTTGAAACAGTTACTTATAAAAAGTCAGGGCGAATTTCACGTGAACACCGTAAAATGGTATCTCACCAAAGCCAATGGCTTAGAGGTGGAGGTTTTTATCCCGAAAATTCCTTACCGCGAAACCATTACCAAAATTGCCGATGCCAGTTACCGCCACAAAAAACAATCGGGCGGCTCAGGACAGTTTGGCGAAGTACACATGCGCATTCAGCCATTTGTAGAGGATTATAAAAAACCTACAGACTTTCCTGTTAGGGGAACCGAAGTGCACGATCTCCCCTGGGGTGGTAAACTGATTTTTAACAATTGTATTGTTGGTGGCGCCATCGATGCCCGTTTTATGCCGGCTATTATGAAAGGTATTATGGAGCGCATGACCGAAGGGCCACTTACCGGTTCGTATGCCCGCGACATTATTGTGTATGTTTACGATGGTAAGATGCACCCGGTGGATTCCAATGAAATTTCTTTCAAACTGGCAGGCCGTAATGCTTTCAGTATGGCTTTTAAAGATGCCGGCCCGAAAATTATGGAACCCGTTTACGATGTGGAAATCATTGTTCCCGAAGATATGATGGGCGCTGTTATGACTGATTTACAAGGCCGCCGCGGAATGATTATGGGAATGGGCAGCAAAGGTAAAAATCAGATTATCCGCGCCAAAGTGCCGGGTGCTGAAATGGCAAGATATGCTACTTCGCTGAGTTCCATTACTTCGGGAAGAGGTGTCTTCTCCATGAAATTTGATCAATATCAGCAGGTCCCGACCGATGTTCAGGAGAAACTACTGAAAGAATACGAAGCTTCGCAAAACGAAGAGGAGTAAAAACTTAAAAAGCCGGATAAGAACAACTCTCCGGCTTTTTTTATCTTTTCTCAGCAGGTTTACTTTTTCTTTTTTTTTCCACTTTTGATTTTGAATTAATCGCAGCGGAACCGGACTGTGAAACGGATTGCAGATTTTTCCGGTTTATGGTGTTGATACTCGGTAACATGGTAGCTTTCATGCCACTGAAAATCGTCTTCCAGAAAAAGTTTCCAAAACCTTTTTCCATATTTCGCTGGAAAAACATTGACGCTACTTTTGGGATTTTCCCATCTCCCTTTCGTGGATTATTTTTTCGTAAAAGAGAATTGGCCCCCCAACTTAAAAATTTATTCGTGATTTGGCCATCTTTCTTTTTCATGGCATGTATGTTCATATCGTGATAAAGCATTTTCATGGTTCCCGAAGAGTACTTCGGATTAGCTCCTCCCTCGAATGTGAGCGTGTCCAAAACGCCCTTGTCAAATTTCAATCCTGCGGCAGGATAAATAGCCGGATTAAAAGCAGAGAGCAAAACAGGCCCGTAAACAGCTCCGCCAAAATAAAAAGTATCGCTTTTTGCCGCGAGAGGAAAAGTCAGCTTCAGCTTTAGTGAAGCCTTATTTATTATACTTCCTTTTATGCTCACCAGCATTGGGTTTTTGCGCCACAAATAGGGAAAGTTATTTATGTGTGTTATATAACCCGAAAGTCCGGTAAAAAATATCTTTAAAGAGGTCGTTCTTAAATCGGTTTTTTCACCATAGTCGAAACGGACATTTTCTATTTGAACTGTATCAATTTTAATTTTCCCCTTTAACCTTTTCAATGACTGGTTTGGCAGAAGTGGCCGTTGGCTGTGGTCAAATGGCACTCTTTTATCACGGAAAAGGCCGATGGAGGCATTGGCAATGAGAATTTTTCGGATACGGATTTCATTTTCCAACAGAAAACGGTAAAAATCAGCTCCTGAAAAAGCAATCTTTTCAGCTTTCAAATCCAAACGTTCCTTTTGAGATTTTATATGTTGCGAAAAGGTGATTTTGGAATAGCGCGGTTTTAAATGAAACCCCTTAAAAACCAACGACTGTCCCTTCAGGTCAATGGTAAGTTGTTTAAACTCAATTTCATAAAGGTCATTCTCCAACTCCAGCACATTATCATTTGCCACAAGGGAAGCATCGTGCAGTGCAGGGTAAAAATAAGTGTTAGCATGGCCACTCGGCTCAAGAGTTAACCCATGCAAGGCGATGGAGATATCTTTGCTAATTAGTGTATATTTTTTCTGTTTATAATTGTAAATTTCAAATTTGCTCTTCTTCATGGCGATGGTTGCCACCGAAATACCTTTTATTCCGGTCAGCCTGACAGAATCTTCAAGTGAAAGTTTCTTTTTTTCCGCGTTTGCCGGGAGAAGTTTACCATTGAACTTGTACAATTTTATTTCAGGGTTTTTTACCTTTATCTTATTAATTATCAGGTTATGACCGTTAATCGCTGCTTCAAAATCAATTCCGGAGACAGTGAGCCGGCCGAAAGTAATTTCCGGAGCCATGGTATTAAAACCCGACCTGTCAAGGCTGTCAAGAAAAGCAGAATCAGGAGAATATTTAAAATTTATGATACTAACTGAGCGATTCAAAAAGTTAAAACCGACTCTCGTATATTCGATGTGGTAATATTTTAAATGCGCATTAGCAAGAAAGCCATCAATTTTCTTTTCGATAATTTTGGCTGCAATAATGTTGAAAGACAAGATAAATGCTGCCACGAATAACAGAATGATACCGGAAATACGTAACGTTTTCTTTTTAACTTTAACCATTTGAGAAAGCTTGAAAAGCCAGAAAAGTTAAAATTACAAAAAAATATCAAACAGACGTTTTTGGCAAAGAAGAAATCAGAATTAGGGTCAGCAAGAAAACGCCTAATGTTAATACTTCAGCAACTTCCGGCTGAAACTATTGCCGTTTGATTCGGTAAAACGAAGAATGTAAAGCCCTTTGGGAAGGCTGCTGACATTCATCGATTGATGCGAAAAACCTCTGCCAACGGTAAACCGGCGTTGCAACACTATTTTCCCCACCAGGGAATAAACATCCACCTGCAGGGTTGTTGCTTTGTCGGCATTCACTTTAATGCTCAACACATCTTTCACAGGATTTACAAAGCTCAGCTTATCAATAACCGAATAAGCTTTCCGAATACCAACAGGTTGATTTACAGATACTTTCAAGGTAACCGGAAGGTGGTCTGAGTTTTGATACAACGCATTTAACACATTGGCCGGAACCGAGGTGTTTTCCGGAGCATCATTTACAGCCTTATTAAAATGTTTTCCATCCTGTCCTACCACATGAAAACTACCAGGAACATATTTAACTTTTTTAGTTCCGTTTTTTACGTTATTGGAAAGTAAAATGAAGTCAAAGCGGTCATCAAGCCCACCTGTCGATGCACAACCATTACTGGTGGTATGTGTACTTTGGCTCTGAACCATCCGGTAATTATAATTGTTGTGCCAGTCGCCAATTTGGTTTACCGGATCGTTAAAACGAATGGCAGCGACTTTGTAATTGATAAACTCCTGAAAAGCAGGTTCCTGATCTGTGTATAAATTAAAGTCACCCATAAGCAGGTAATTATTGTCAGGATGATGAGCAGCAATATAATCCATGGTGTTTTTTGCCATATCTTTTCGCTTGTCCTGATTTGCAGTGCTGCCGTTATAATCGCGACCGGCTTTCAGATGTGCTACCACACAATAAATAAAAGTGGTATCGCCCTGATTCAGGTTAGCTGATTTATAATACAGTTTATAAACATCTATATCGCGGATATAAGTTTGGGCAATGGTATGTCCGGCCTCGCCCAATTTGCTTTTGTTATAATAAAGCACATTCATGGTATACTGATACCCATTTGAAAACGTATCGGAAGCCTTGGCGTAATAATCAACGCCATCAGTATTCAGACCATTGTTCAGCAGAGAATCGTGGTAAGAACGTTTTGTCGTCATTTCATTTACCGTAAAGATATCGGGCTTCACATAATGCACAATGATACCGATATATCCTGTTTTACGGCTGACATTATTAATACTTGAAGGACAATAGCTGGGAAAATTCCCGTAATTCAATAAATTATATTGAAGGAACGTAAGTGTATCCTGCGCCTTGGCGGATAGTGTTCCGAGAACAATAAATATCCAAAGTAATAGTTTCCTCATTTGCTATATTTTCGGCAAAAATAAGGAATATAGCGGTATTCCGATTATCAAAACACCTGAAACCAACATTTTTAAAGAAACTTTAAGAATATTTCACAAAGTATTAAACAACCCGGATACTTGTCAGACTTCCGGTTCTGTTTTCATACGTTCTGTGGCTTTCCGTTTCTTGTAATACCGGGCACCCACAAACTGACCTAAAAAGAAAGCGCCTACCAAAAACGGGTAAGTATAGAGCTGAAATCCCAAATGAAAATAAAAACGCAGAAACACAATAACCGGAATGGGTAAATGTACGGCAAGAAACCATTTCAGAGAAAATTTCTTTACCGATGCCCGCCAATAGCCCCAGGGCATATTGAAGAAAAAAGTAATTAATGTAACAATTCCAAGATTTATATATTCCTGCATCAGCCTGCTTTTAGGCCGGCAAAATTAGTAAGAAATAATATAAATAATGACAACTATGTAAATTTTTCCTCCTACTTTGGGGGTAAAGTCTTTTGTCAGCGTCCATATTCATCATAAACGCTGGTGGCAAGCTAAAATATTCCTATGTTTGTGCGCCAAAATTTTTTAACAAATGGACAAAAAAATAGCCATGAATCCGAATCCGGTGATTCAGTATCTGAATAAACCGGCCGAACAGCTAACCAAAGAAGACCTCATCCGTTTCATTGAGGATTACGACATACAAATGATCAATTTCCGCTATGTGGGATGGGATGGTCGCCTCAAGACGCTGAATTTCATCATCGGCAGTCGCGGACATCTTGAAAATATTCTTACTGCCGGCGAACGCGTGGATGGTTCCAGTCTTTTTCCTTTTGTGGAAGCAAGTTCAAGCGATTTGTATGTGATTCCACGGTATAAAACCGCTTTTCTTGACCCTTTCTCAGAAATTCCCACACTAAACATTCTTTGTTCTTTTTACAACAGTTCCGGCGAACCGCTCGAAAGTGCCCCGGAACATATTATGAAAAAAGCACATCAGTCCTTCAAAAATAAGACCGGTTATTCATTTGAAGCTATGGGAGAGCTGGAATATTATATCATCAGCCACGATGACGGCCTGTTCAAAGCAGATGACCAAAAAGCCTATCATGAATCTTCACCTTTCTCCAAATGGAGCGCTTTTCGTACCGAAGCCATGAAACTCATTGCAGAGTCGGGAGGAACCATTAAATACGGCCATTCGGAAGTAGGAAACTTCACACGCGATGGAATGGTTTATGAACAAAATGAAATTGAGTTTCTGCCCACCAATGTGGAAGACGCTGCCGATCAGCTGGTTATTGCCAAATGGATTATCCGGACTCTTGCATCTCAAAGAGGAGTTACCGTTACTTTCTCTCCGAAAATCACGGTGGGCAAAGCAGGCAGCGGGCTGCACATCCACAGCCGTGTGATGAAAGAGGATAAAAACCTTATGATTAAAGCGGGGGCTTTGAGCGATGTGGCCAGGAAAGTCATTGCCGGCTATATGGAAATGGCTCCATCGTTGACCGCATTTGGGAATATGAATCCGACTTCCTATTTCCGGCTGGTTCCTCATCAGGAAGCACCTACCAATATTTGCTGGGGCGACCGCAACCGTTCGGTACTGGTGCGTGTGCCGTTGGGATGGACACGCCCCATGAATATGATTCACAAAGTCAACCCATTGGAAAACGGGAAAAAGAAAGATTTCTCAAACAAACAGACCATCGAAATACGTAATGCCGATGGCTCGGCCGATGTTTATCTGTTACTTGCCGGAATAACGGTGGCCGCACGTCATGGTTTTGAACTGAAAAATCCATTACAGATAGCAGAAAACACTTACGTTGACATTGATATTTTTAAAGAAGAAAAAAAGGCGGCACAAAAAAAGCTGGGGCAACTTCCAACTTCGTGCGTTGCTTCCGCAAAAATGCTGCAACAACAAAAAGCCGTTTATACAAAATACAATGTTTTTCCCGAAGGGTTGCTGAATTATCTTATTGATTATCTCAAGGCTTTCGGCGACGAAAATCTGCGCAAAGAAATTGAAAACGATGAAGGAAAAGTGATGGAATTGGTAACCCGTTATTTCCATTGCGGATAAACGATTTTACCCCTATTCTTTCTGATAAGAACGCCAATGCGACAGTATTAGCACCAATGATTCAAACAATCCCACAGGCCATAAATTAATATTCTGCCTAAACATTTTACTCGAAACATTGCCGTGTATTTTCCTTATCTTTGAGAAATAAATTTTTTCAGAATAATGAAACAACGGCCTTCATACGGATTGGCACTCAGCGGCGGCGGAGCACGTGGCATTGCTCATCTTGGTGTCTTACTGGCTATGGAAGAGAATGGATTTTCCCCTTCTGTAATTTCAGGTACCAGCATGGGTGCCATGATAGCAGTAGGCTACGGATTGGGTATTCCCGTTATGGAGATGCTCTCTATTTTAAAAAATGAAATAAAGCCCATCCATATTACCAACATTAATATCCGCCGTTTAGGTGTATTTAATTTGCGAAAAGTAGAAAATATTTTTCGTGAAATAGCACCGATAGATGATTTTGAGGTTTTAAAGATCCCTACTTTCCTTTCGGTTACCAACCTGAATAGTGGCCTTAATGAAATTATTTCGGAAAGAGAATTCATCAAGTTCACAATTGCATCTGCTTCTATCCCACTGTTGTTCAGACCAGTAATCATTAACAACACATATTATGTAGATGGCGGCCTGACAAAAAATATGGCGGCGGAGATATTAAAAGACAAATGCAACAAGCTGATTGGTGTACATGTAAATCACATTGCCGAAAAGGAAAACTTCAGACGCATGAAGGATATTGCTGCACGCACCTATCATCTCGCCATTTACAATACCATCCGCAACGAATTAGAGTTTTGTGATTACATTGTCGATCCACCCGGAACACGTCGTTATACCACACTTGATTTTAACAAAGCCGAAGAGATTTTTGATGTTGGATACAGGGAAGGTTTGAAACTTGTGAAACAGTTAGAAGCAGATGAAGCCGCAGACAATCATCTGCTTAGCACAAAGCTGAAAATATCTTATAAAAAAGTGGCTGGTATTTTCAAACCCAACAAAATATAAAAACCATATAAATTCATTTACTAATAATCCGGGTTCGATATAAGCCTTTGCTTCGGTCACAGATAATTTTTCCATAGACGACGCATAATCGCCGACGTACTATCGGAATAATTAGGGTTTGCTGAAAAACGCTTAAATTATTGATGTATAAATTATCATATTGATTCATAAAGATAAAAGCACATGGTTTTCCGGCAATTTTATTAAAAACACGTGCATTTATTATAGGGGATTTGAGGAAATACAGGAAGAAATTGTCAGTACCCTTTTTAGCTAAAGTTTTATGTCGAAAACAGGTGAATATCATAATGTTTCACTTACTAACACAACCAGACACAATCGGTACGTTAATAACGAAGTTGTTTAAAGATAAATCGTGAAACTACGAGAAACATCCTGACTTCATTGAACTTCAGCTGTTTTTTATTTTATAGCTATGGCTATAAAATAAAAACCGAGCTTCGCCACTAAGGGCTTATTACGTACCAGTATGTTTCTATTTAAACCGCAAACCGATGTTCAGCTGAGCTGTTAACAGGGGATAGTCTTTAAAATAAAACATCGAATTCAAACTAAAAGAGGCAGATAGCCCCCAATGGTTGATATAACTCACCCCCACCGGAACCTGAACAAAGAAAAGCCGTGTATAATCGTAATCCAAGCCAAACAACACACCGGTAAAAGGAGTAAATCGCGCATGGGAATTGTTAGAATTTAAGTGAAAAGTGGCTCCCATCGAGTAATAATAATACTCTGAAAGTTCGGTTCCAAGATTCATTTGCAAATCAATCTGAGGCATAATGAAATAATCAAAAGCGAGCAGGAACATACCGCCTCCATACCCGAGGTTTCCCGGTTCAGTGGCAGCAAGGCATAATCCCGTACTGACACCAAAAGGCCTGTTCATTCTGGGGTTTTCCGTTCCAAAGTCCTGGATATATCCGTTTTTATAAACGATTTTGGATATTTTAGCCGGTTTTACTGAAAAAATCACGCCATCCGGATAGTCCGAAAAGCGATAACTTATCATTTTTGAAGTGTTTTTCAGGATTTTTACTTTTAACGGCTTATGGTTTTTCAGGTAAAGCGTATCCTGAGCATTTACGTTAACTACAATTAAGCCAACAAATAAGGCAAGAAACAATAATGATTTTTTCATAAAAAATGATTTAAAATTCTATAATAATATTATCCCTCATAGCTTGCAACAACTATACCATCCTGAAAAGATCGGGTACTAAATGTTTGCCATATCAGATAGTCTGTCCCGGTTCAAGGGATGACTATCAAAAATTCCGGTATTATTTAACCGGCCGGCAATACCCGAATATTGACAGGTTTGCTTATGTTTGTTCCCCTGATAAAATGATATAGTTAGCGTGTATGAGATTCAATAAATCTGTTATTACCTTATTCCTCACACTGATCTTTTCAACTCAACTGTTTGGGCAAGAGCAGAATCTGACAGTGGCTTTCCCCCAATATTCTTACAAACCCGACAAGGAATATTTTAAATCGTATTGGACGGCCATAAAAAAAACAGCCGCCGGGCCGGCACACTGGAATAAAAAGGAGTGGATGGCCTTTGGTGGTGTCGTGGTTGGCGGTACGGTTCTATATATTTACGATGGGCAGATCCGGGATTTTTTTCAAGGACACCGGACCTACACAACCGACCAAATATCAAAATATGGTTTTGAACCTTGGGGCAGCGGACTTTATACTCTTCCTTTGCTGGGCGGATTTTATCTTTATGGTCTCTCCGCCGGAAACACTAAAGCAAGACAAGCAGCCCTTGCAGGGACGCAGGCTTTTGTTATGGGAGTTTTCAGCGTGGAAGTGCTTAAAGTAATGTTTGGCCGCCATCGACCTTATCAGGATGAGCCTCCCAATCCGGGATTGTGGACAGGCCCGTTTGGACCGTTAAGTTACAACTCCATGCCTTCGGACCATACCACGGTGGCTTTTTCGGTGGCCACCGTCTTCGCCTCTTTTTATAAAGACAAGCCCTGGGTTGGCATACTTTCTTACGGAATTGCTACCGGTGTGGCGCTTTCGCGACTTAATGACGACAAACACTGGGCTTCCGATGTTTTTATCGGAGCTGCGCTGGGATTTGCCGTGGGGAAAACCGTTTACCACATTATGCAAGGAAACACCAACCTGACATTGGGAGTTTCAGATACGGGAGGCATTGCTTTGACATATCACTTATAATAACCTGTTTAGGTTTTTTATTGTGTCAGCGCATAAATGGCAAACGAAGCCAGCCAATGGCCACCCATATAGCTGTCGCCCATGAGGTTGGGAAGCGAGAATTTCATTTGTGTGTTGCCCACCGCAATGAGATGATAAAACTCCGGATACTGTTTGGCCAGTCCGTACAAACACCAGGCACGGCTGAAATTCAATCCGTCCAAA
>JAJRQN010000137.1 GCA_024280235.1 Bacteroidota bacterium
CGGTCGTATGTTAGCACAAGCATCGGCGCAGGTCAGAGGTTATGTTATGATAGACTTTGCCGGCTTTAAACCGGGCGTTTATTTTGTAAAACTGAACGCCGGCGGAAAGTCGTATTCCCAGTCGATCATCAGAAAATAATATCATTAAAAAACAGAGTAGGTTTTTCTTTTTTGTGTGGAGCAGAGATAGGGTGGCAGAATCATGGTCGGCATATTCTCTGCTCTTTCGGATTCCTGCCCGACTGTGTCGTTTAGGCGGGCCTGCCAAACTGAATCCAGTCAGGCGGGTGCCATCCGAAAGCAATGGATGCTCGCTGTTACATCTCCTGTCCTGAACTTTTTTGCCAGAACGCTATGCAATAGGGCAAAGAGTTTTTTCCAAAGTCCGGTTTCATAAACACCATCTTATTAAAGCATCATGTAGAAGCAGAGAAACCCTGCGCAGTCTTCGCTGCTTACTTTGTGCCATGCTTTTCTTCCCTTAAGAGGTAGGTATCCTGAGTTTATAATTTTAATCTTAAATAAAATCATAAAAAATATGAATATATATAAAAAAAGGTAATAGAAATGTTTTTTTTAATTGAAAAATAATTTCTCATCGATTTAATAAAAAATTCATTTCGGAATAATATATATAAAATAATTGGAAATTTAATGTTTTTGGAATTTGTGAAAATAATAACAATGATAAAAATAGGTAAGAAATACCATAAAAACAATATGTGAAAAAGATAACAGGTAAAATGTAAATTTCCCTGCAAACGTTTTATCTAAGGGATTTAATTTTATGTAAAATTTTTCAAAAAAGATTTGAATTAGTTGTTAAGTGCTTATAAAAAACTGAATAACAGTATAATAAAGTTAGTATATTCTCCTTTGATTAAAAATTATCTTATAAAAAGTTTATAAAAAAGTTGGATGAGTTAAAAAACGTTTTAATTTTGAAGGGTCAAAACATAAGAAAAAAATTATCGGAATGTTGATTTTGATTAACCGCCATGGAAAGGTAAGTGGGTGTACCTCTGAAATAAAGAGGGGCAGGTCTATGACGCATCTGAATGTTCGGTATGTTTATAAGCCTATAATGTGATCAGTTTATTATAAATTGTGAAAGGCTTATGAACAAAATCATAAGCCTTTTTTATTTAACCAAAAAAATTCAGTGTTATGAAGAAAATTGAAGCCATTGTCAGGAAGTCAAAGTTTGAGGATGTAAAAAAGGCTTTGTACGAAGTGGGGATTGAGTGGTTTTCCTATTGGGAAATCACCGGCCTTGGAAAATCGACCGAAGAACAGGTTGTCCGCGGTCAGGTATTTGAGTCTCATTTTATCCAGCGTTACATGCTTTCCATTGTATTGCGTGATCAATTTTTGGAAGCGACAGTCAACGCCATTATGAAATCGGCCCGTACCGGTCAAATGGGCGATGGGAAGATATTTGTCTCCGACATAGAAGAGTCTTATCGTATCCGTACAGGTGAAACGGGTCCTGAAGCTTTGTATAACAAGGAAAACGGTAAAAAATAGTCGTTTGGGCAGGCTCAACCGGGTATTTATACGGGAATGAAAATGATTCACTTCAAAAAATTACAGGAATGAAAAAATTTTGCCCCTTTCTTTTGGGATTTATTATATTCATGGTTACTCCGTTTTCGGCCCTGGCGCATGGAGCGGTACTGACAACAAAACCTGTGGTAAATACGGGCGATACGGCCTGGATGCTCATGGCCACAGCGCTGGTTATGCTCATGACCATTCCGGGTTTGGCATTATTTTATGGCGGACTGGTGCGGCGTAAGAATATTTTAAACGTTTTTATGCAGAGTTTTATCCTTGTGGCTGTTATTAGTATTGAATGGGTAACCGTAGGTTACAGTTTGTCGTTTGGGAGTTCGGGTGGCTTTTGGTCTCCTTATATTGGCGGATTTAAGTGGCTTTTTCTCCATGGAATTCATGTTGGCGACCTGAGTCCTTATTTTATTTCACATAGTCAGCCTTCTGGCGAGATGATCCATGGTGTACCGGTCATGGTCGGAACCATTCCACACCTTGTCTTTATCCTTTTTCAAATGATGTTTGCTGTGATTACCCCGGCTTTGATGATTGGTGCTTTTGCCGAGCGGGTGAAGTTTAAAGGATTTTTGATCTTTTCGGTGTTGTGGGCTTTGTTCATTTACAATCCGGTAGCCCATTGGGTATGGTCATCCGACGGTTGGTTGGCTAAGCTGGGAGCGCTGGACTTTGCCGGTGGAACCGTGGTGCATATCAATGCGGGAATAGCGGCGCTGGTCATGGCTGTTATGCTTGGAAAACGTCATGATTATCAGGGACATGCCGTACCGCCACATAATATTCCTTTTGTTGCCATTGGTGCGGCCCTGTTGTGGTTTGGATGGTTTGGCTTTAATGCCGGTAGTGGTCTTGCTGCTGACGGACTGGCAGCCAATGCTTTTCTTGTTACCCATATCGCCGCTGCCACAGCGGCTTTTACCTGGGCTTTGCTGGACTGGATCATCGGGAAAAAACCAACATTGGTAGGGGTGGCCACCGGTGCCGTGGCCGGGCTGGTGGCGATTACCCCGGCGGCAGGTTTTGTCGGGGTCTCAGGGGCTTTGGCCATTGGAATAGTAGTATCCCTTGTCTGTTTTTTAATGGTGGCCTATGTAAAACCCAACCTGGGCTACGACGATACACTGGATGCCTTTGGTGTGCACGGAGTGGGCGGTATTGTGGGAGCCTTGATGACCGGCATTCTGGCTTCTCCGCTTGTACAAAGTGGTGCCAAAGGCCTTTTTTACGGAAATCCCCATCAATTTTTGGTTCAGCTTATTGCCGTATTGGCTACCATTCTCTATTCTGTTGCCGGTACTTTTATCCTGTTCCTCACAGTGGATAAGTGGGTCGGATTGCGTGCGTCGGTTAAAGAAGAGGCTATTGGGCTGGATGAAGCCATGCACGGTGAAACGGCTTATACTGCTTTCGATTGACAGTTTTTAATGAAAATGGTCTCTTAATTTTTTTGTCTCACGCAACTGCCGGTAAAGTTTTTCGGCTTGCGGATAGTACAAACTTTGTTGTCCGTCGGAGAAGGCTTTTTCCGGTGTTTCGTGGATTTCCATGATGACGCCATCGGCACCGCTCATAACACCGGCCAGTGCCATGGTAGGAACATATTTCCGGATGCCTACACCATGCGAAGGGTCCACGATAACCGGCAAGTGGGTTTTGTCTTTCAGAATAGGGATTGCGCTCAAATCGAGGGTGTTGCGGGTGGCGCGTTCAAAAGTGCGAATGCCCCGTTCGCACAACATGATTTTTTCGTTTCCGCTGGAAAAAACATATTCCGCCGAATAGAGCAATTCGTCGATAGTCCCCGAAATGCCGCGTTTAATCATAACCGGTTTGTCGGTTTTTCCCAACACATCCAACAAATTGAAATTTTGCGAGTTGCGGGCGCCTACCTGAAAAATATCCACGTAATCCAACATGGGTTCTACCTGCGAAACCTGCATCACCTCCGTAATTACTTTGATGCCGTTTTCCGAACAATGTTTGTAAAAAAGTTTAAGCCCTTCGATGCCCAATCCTCTGAAAGAGTAAGGCGAACTGCGGGGTTTGTAAACGCCACCGCGCATGATACGTATGTTGTTTTTTTTCAAATGATTTACAATACTTACAATTTGTTCTTCACTTTCGATGGCGCACGGCCCTGCCATAATGGCCAGATCGCCGTTGCCAATGGTGATACCGTCGCCCAAATCAATTACCGTATTGTTCAGCTTCCATTTCCGCGACACCATCTTGTAATTGTCTGAAACCCGGTGAATATCGGCTATACCTTTCATATTGCCTATCTCCCGCAGGTCAAATTCTCCGGAAGGAATACCCACAATGTACTCTTTGAAATTGGTTTTTACCGGGCGGGCATCAATTTTCAACATTTTCAACTTCTCAAAAAGCCGGTCTCTATCTGTTTCGCTAATGTTTTTTTCTAATTGTATGATCATGAGCGGATGTTTTTTATGAATGTGTGAATGTTTTTTGTTTTTTCTCCCGGTTGTTCCAAAACCCGGATAAAGGCACTTCCGATAATGGCACCGGAAGCATAGCGGCAGGCTGTTTTAAAAGTGTTGCTGTCGTGAATGCCGAAGCCGATGAGCGACGGATTTTTCAACGGCATTTTCTGAATACGCCGGAAATATTCGCGCTGGGCTTGTGCTACGTTCAGTTCATTTCCCGTAATGGAAGAAGAGGAAACCACGTACA
>JAJRQN010000010.1 GCA_024280235.1 Bacteroidota bacterium
GTGTAATCAGACGAATAGCGTTGAATATGATTCGATTAGAAGACTCAATAAAGAAAAGCAAGAAAGCTAAGATGAAAATATCTGCTATTGATGATCTCTACAGAGAAGCCGTTTTGAAAATTTAGTAAGCGATAGCCCTGTTATGCCGAACTCATATTATTACAAAAAATTATCTATTTTTATTGATTCAAAACCGGTTGGATGCTTATGAACAAAAAATACTTTTTCCTTTTGGGAATTTTTATGGCCTCTCTGGCGATAAATGCTCAGGTTTTTACCAAAATGCATACCGGTCTTCACGGGGTTATGCAGCCGGTAATGAGCTGGCTCAGTGTGAACAAAAACTATCCGGATGTCTTTCTCGATGGCGATTATTATGTGAACGACAAACATTTTGTTATTTCACAACTTACGGCTTCTCTCAAAAATCAGCATTTTGCTCTTCATAGCTCCTCTTTTCCGGCTTTGTATCGCGGTGATGCAGCGGTGGCCGATTACAATAAAGATGGCAATCAGGATATTGTGATGACCGGCCTCAATGCTTTTAATCAACCGGTAATGCGCTTGTATCGTAATGATGGACATCGACATTTTACATTTATCCCACAGTCGTTTACCCCGCTGTCGGATGGTTCTGTGGAATGGGGCGACTTTGACCACGATGGCGACCTGGATATTTTGGTTACAGGAAAACGATACGACAATAAGTTGGTTACAACCATATACAGAAACGATAACGGTATTTTTACAGAATATCCTATTCAGGTTCCCGGAGTTTACAACGGTGTAGCCCGATGGGGCGACTTTGACCACGATGGCGATCTGGATATCCTTATTACCGGAAACAATGGAAACGGACCGTTTACCGCTATTTACATAAATGAAAAGGGAAAATATTATCTTCTGAAACAGACTTTCGTTCAGCTACAAAATAGTGATGCACAATGGGCTGACTTTGATGGCGACGGCGACCTTGATTTTATCATCAGCGGAGAGGACAAAGAGGGTTTCCCTGACTGCCGGATATACTCCAATGATCAAAATGGCTATTTTTCCAATGTTCCGGTTTCTATTCGCTCTTTAAAATCGTGTAATATTGACGTGGCAGATTACGACTATGATGGGGATCCCGATATAGTTATGACAGGTGAATCTATGGAAAGACCTTATACAGAAATTTATGAGAATGAGGGTGCTTTTGATTTTAAGAAAATTGTTACCGGAATTCCAGGTGTGAGCAATGGCAAAGCCCTTTGGGGCGATTTTGATCATGACGGTGATATGGATTTGCTGGTGGCAGGTATTACGGTTTGTTACGATTTTATTGGCGAGGTTTACCGAAATAATCTGAATCCTAAAACAGCAGAAGTAAAACCCAATGTAAGGCCAATTATTCCTGCCTATAACCATGGTCCATATTATTATTACGTATTCTCTTCCTGCTATTGTGATCCGACAGGAGGTAAGAATATAAAATATCATCTCTATATCAGTAATGTGCATAAAGAAAAGTCGGCATATAATCTAAATTATAAATTTGATGGACTACTCATCAAAATTATTCCCAACTGGAGTAAAACAAATGCCGGACATCGAACTTCCAATGCTTTTGTAACCAAGAAGGAGGCAGAAGCTTCACGAATGCAGGTGATTGAATCCTATAAAGCAACAGGATTTGAAGTCCATTTTATCAATTGGTAACTATTATTGAAAATAAAAAATGGCGTTTACTGTTTTTCAGGCAACCTGAAAACATGACTAAAGCAAACGGGATTTTCCGGAATGAAAAAAAAGCATCTCCGAAGTGCCAAAAAAGGCTGATTCTTTTTACATTTGCTTCCTAACCATGAAAAGAAAAAGAAAACTCGCAGACCGGCTACTTATTCTCAGCAGAAAGATTCCTGACAAACAGTTGATGGTTGTACTCAGTATTGTGGTGGGATTTTTGGCAGGAATGATTGCAGTCATTATGAAAAACCTTGTGTTTTTCATAAAAAAATTACTTACCGGAGGTTTCGAAATAGACTATTCCAATTACCTGTACGTCGTTTATCCTGCCATAGGACTATTGCTGGTTGTACTTTTTATAAAATATGTTCTGCGTAAACCGGTACGCGATGGTGTTCCTAATGTACTCTATTCCATTTCACGAACCCACGGTATCATTAAGCCGCACAATATGTTTTCCTCCATTATTACCAGTACAATTACAGTCGGGTTTGGCGGTTCTGTCGGATTGGAGGGACCCACTGTGGTAACCGGTGCGGCTTTCGGCTCATTCATTGCAAAAAACCTCGGATTGAATTATAAGCAGGTGGTTGCTGTGCTGGGATTTGCTTCGGCAGCTGCTATGTCTGCCATTTTTAAAGCACCCATTGCTGCCATCGTTTTTGCACTCGAAGTTATTCTTTTTGATATGACTATGAGTTCATTGGTTCCATTATTGCTTGCTTCTATTGTGGCAGCGCTGACATCATATGCTTTTCTGGGTCAGAATGTGTTGTATCCTTTTCAGGTAGTTTATCGTTTCAATCTTTCTGACACGGTTTATTATTTTGCTCTGGGCATTTTTTGTGCCCTTATCTCTATTTACTATATCAAAGGTTATGTTCTCAGCGGCAAGCTTTTTGATAAAATACCCGGATGGCTTACCAAGCTTTTGGTTGGCGCTTCTGCGTTAGGGTTACTGATTTTCATTATGCCTGCGCTTTACGGTGAAGGATACGAAGCTATAAACACTGCATTAAAAGGGGATTTGAGTTTTATTTTTAATCATAGTGTTTTTTACGGGTTGAGAGGTAGCGAGGGCGTTGCTTTGATTTTGCTGCTGGGGATAATTCTTATGAAAGTAGTGGCTACATCACTTACTTTTAGAGCTGGTGGTATTGGTGGTGTTTTTGCTCCCACATTGTTTATCGGTGCCATGACCGGATTGTTTTTTGCCAAAACCTTTAACTTTTTCGGTATGGCAAGCCTTCCGGTAAGTGATTTTGCGCTTGTAGGCATGGCAGGGTTAATGGCGGGCGTAGTGCACGCGCCATTGACCGCTATTTTTCTTATTGCAGAAATTACAGGCGGTTACACGCTTATTTTTCCGATTATGATTGTTGCTACCACCTCCTATAGTTTGACAAGGATTTTCGTGGACCGTTCGATTTATACTATTCAGTTGTCGAAACATGGCGATATGCTTACTCATCACAAAGACAGGGCTTTGCTCACAATGATGAGTATTGAAACGCTCATTGAGACCAATTTTATGAAAGTTCATCCCGAAGGAACATTGGGCGATTTGGTAAAAATTGTAGCTGATTCCACCAGGAATATTTTTCCGGTAGTGGACGATAACGATAATTTTTTTGGTATTATTGTCATGGATCAAATCCGGCATATCATGTTTCAGCCGAAAATGTACGATAGTGTTTCCATAAGAAGCCTGATGTTTCATCCGTCCACAATTGTCGAACTTAGCGACAACATGGAAATAGTGGCGGGCAAATTTCAACACTCCGGCAAATACAACCTTGTGGTACTTGATAACGGGAAATATGTCGGCTTTGTCTCCCGTGCCAATGTTTTCTCCCATTACCGCCAGTTGCTCAAGGAATTTTCAGAAGATTAATTTTAAAATAGCTGTTTCCGGCTGTTATTTTTTATGTGAGTAGGAGCTGATTTTTGTATTTTATTGGTTTATTTGTATTTAGTTCGGATTTTCTGTTTTATAATTTTGTACAATAATTTTTTTTATGGTTACAAAAGCACAGGAATATGATTATTTTTGCGGCGACTAAAAAAAGACATATTGGATATTTATCATAAAATACTCAAGAAACCAATTACAAGTATTCATAACCGCCAACTACGGATAGAAGTTCTTCTGCTTAGTGTAGTTATTGGTATTTGGGGAGGTCTTTCTGCGGTATTGTTAAAAAATATTGCTTATTACACCCACCAATGGGTAACACGAGGTTTTGATTTCGGGACGGGTTATTATTTTTATCTCGGCCTTCCACTAATTGGACTTACGCTGACTGTTTTGTTTACCTCCTATGTAGTAAAGTCAAAATTGTCACATGGTGTAAGTCTGGTACTTCATGCTATTTCCAAGCGTTTTGGAAAGATACGTTCGCACAACCTGTACTCTTCTATGGTAGCGAGTGTGTTTACCATTACATTTGGAGGGTCTATGGGCTTTGAAGCACCTATTGTGCTGACAGGAGGTGCCATAGGTTCCTTTTTAGGACGTAAATTCCATATGAACCGGAAAACGATTATCATTCTGGTGGGTGCCGGTACCAGTGGTGCGTTGGCCGGAATTTTTAAAGCTCCCATTGCTGCTACCGTCTTTTCTTTGGAAATACTTATGATTGATCTCACCATGACCAGTCTTATACCTATTCTTATTTCCGCTGTTACGGGGGCAACTATGGCTTATTTCCTGATGGGAAACGGGGTATTGTTTTCCATTCATCTCGACCAAATGTATGATGTCAACAATTTGCCTTTTTATGCTCTCCTCGGTATTTTTACAGGCTTTGTATCACTCTATTTTAATCGCACTACTTTTCTGATAGAGGATTTAATGGGGAAACTCAAAAGGCAAAGTGATAAAATTTTAATAGGGGGCATCACGATAGGAGTCATAATTTTCGTTTTCCCATCTATTTACGGTGAGGGTTACGAATTTTTACGGCAGCTTATTTCCGGTCAGGGTGGAAACCTGATAAATCAGAGTATCTTCCAACCTTCGGAGAGAATCTCTCATATTCTGATTCTGTTGCTACTTATAATCATTTTTAAGGTAATTGCCATGGCAACCACCGGAGCCAGCGGAGGCGTGGGGGGTATTTTTGCTCCTTCGCTTTTTATGGGAGGTGTTTCAGGTGTGTTTTTTGCTAAAGTTATCAATCTGCTCCCGTTTGTTACTGTTCCTGAAAAAAACATGGGCCTTGTGGGAATGGCCGGTGTGATGGCCGGTGTGATGCATGCCCCGCTGACCGGAATTTTTCTTGTTGCCGAATTTACAGGTAGTTACCAGCTGTTTGCCCCCTTGATTTTTACAGCTATCTTTTCTTATCTCACCATCAGCCTGTGCGAAACCCATTCAATTTATACCAAACGTCTTGCTGAAAAAGGTGAGCTTACCACACATCATAAAGACAAAGCCGTCCTGCAAATGATGCGCGTGTCAAATCTTATTGAAACAAATGTCCAAACTATCAACAAAAATGCTAATCTCGGTGATTTAGTACAGGTACTCACAAACTCGGAAAGAAATATTGTGGCGGTAGTCGATGATCAGAACAACTTTCAGGGAATCATTTTTATGAACGATATCCGGAATATTATTTTTAAACCTGAGCTTTATAATACTATTCGTGTTGATGAATTAATGTACATGCCCGAACCGCTCGTCAATCCAAACGAAACCATGGAAGATGTTGCTAAGAAATTTCAGGATACCGGAAATTATAATTTGCCGGTCATCAAAGATGGAAAATATATTGGCTTTGTCTCCAGGGCACGTGTCTTCTCACAATACCGTAAGCTTCTCAGGGAATTTTCTGACGAATAATAACGATTTCTTTGGCGAAATAAGTCCGGCGAAGAGATTGGCGTTTTCTTATAACCACTATTTACTATTTTTCTTTGTTTAAGCCAAAAGAACACCCTTTTTTAAGTTATATTTGTAGGGTTAAAGTTTTTTTGAAAAATTTATTCATTAGACCGGTTTATTATGATTTATTTAGAAAATTCCAGAAAAGATATGTTTCCGGGAATGGTTCGCTTTTATGATGACTACCCCATTAAAGGAATACGTTTTGTGGATATTACACCGCTGTTTATGAGCAAGCTTTCGATGGAAATTGTGGTCAACAGTGTTGCTGATTTTTTTCGAGACAAAGTATCCATGGTGGTTGGTATTGAAGCTCGTGGTTTTATTTTAGGAACCGCTATTGCCAGTCAGCTTGGAGTGGGCTTTGTCCCCATGCGTAAAAAAGGGAAGCTCCCCGGAGATGTTTATACCGCTTCATTTAAAAAGGAGTATGGTGAAGATATACTCGAAATGAAAAAAGATGCGCTGGTGGAGGGAACAAATGTTTTGGTTGTAGATGACATACTCGCTACCGGCGGAACGTTTAAGGCTGCTGCCCAGATAATGGATTGGGCCAAAGTGAAACCTATCTATTACTGTTTTATTAATCTGAACATTATTCCGGAGAATTATTCCTTAAACGGAGAGCTTTATGTGGATTATCTTATCGATATGAAAACACGGAAATAAGAACAAAAAACCCACACTAAAATTCAGAATTTGATATGGCTTAGAAAGTTGACCGCATGGCCTCCACAGGATCAAGGCGGGATGCACTCCAGGCTGGAACAAAGCCTGAGACAATACCGATAAATCCCGAAACGCCAATACCCAACATAATATTTTGCAGGGTAAGCGTTAGATGAAAACCGATCATTGAAGAAGAAATCAGGGTGAGAACGTAAACAATAAGTAATCCCACAAGACCACCCACAACAGCGAGAAAAAAGGCTTCAAAAAGAAACTGAAGCATTATGAAATATTTCTTAGCTCCCAGCGCTTTTTGAATACCAATCTGACTCGTACGCTCTTTTACCGACACAAACATAATATTGGCAATACCAAAACCGCCTACCAATAAGGAAAAACCACCAATAATCCAGCCCACCATGGCAATAACACGAAAAAGCGAATCAAACCCTTTGTTGATAATATCTGTTTGGTTAATGGCAAAATTGTCAGAAGCACGGGGTTTAAGTTTACGGATGGAGCGCATTATACCGGTTAGTTCATCTTTCATGGCGGCAACACTTACATACGGTTTTGATACCACAATAATGGAAGAATTAATGTTTTGCGGATCCACCAAACCCCGGGCATAGTTTACCGGAATAATGATTCTGTTATCTGAAGAATTACCAAAAATGCTCTCTCCCTTTTTTCGTATGACACCAATAACTTGCAGCTTACGTCCGAAAATCTTAATGTTATGTTCCAGCGGGTCTTCATGTGGGAAGAGATTTTTGGCTATGTCTGCACCGACAATGGCAAGATTACGGCCTGCCTGACTCTCGCTTTGTGTAAAATAACGGCCCTCCTGCAAATCAAAAGGCATTACCTTATTGTACTCATGAGAAACAGCAACTATCGTAACATTTTCAACAGAATTTTATCCGTGGTAAACATTGCGGGTAACGCCAAACATGTAAGTGGCATCAGCCACTGTATTACTTCTTTTTAAAATCTCCTTCATCTCTTTTAATGTTGGCTGAGGACGCTGAAGATATTTCCACCATTGCATGCTTTTGCCCATCACCCATGGCCATTTTTGAATAAAAAGAACATTGCTCCCGAGTGAGTTGATCTGACTTTCAATATTCGACTGCAAGCTGTCAAAAACCGTGAACACAGAAATAATGGAAAAAATCCCAATGGTAATACCGAGTAACGAAAGGAATGATTTTACCTTATTCATTATCAGTGATTTAGAAGCAAATACCAAACTTTCATATATGAGTTTCAGAACAACCATTTTATTCTTTCGTTCGTTAATACCGGTTCCATTTTTGTGCAAAAAATATATTTTCAAAATTAAAGGAAAATTTCATCTTTTCCTCGTATTTTGCAAAAAGAAAATAACAGGCAGGGCGATATATTTAATTATTTAAAAATCAATCTATTGTGAAAAGAATAAAAACAGCTTTGGTATCGGTTTTTAACAAAGAGGGGCTTCTTCCTATTTTGAAAAAGTTATCCGATACAGGGATTGAACTGTATTCCACCGGTGGAACGTATGATTTTATTACTAAAAACGGGTTTCGCGCACGCACGGTTGAATCGCTGACCGACTACCCTTCTATCCTCGGAGGAAGAGTAAAAACACTACATCCTAAAGTTTTCGGCGGCATCCTTGCCCGCCGCGAAAACAATAATGATTTAGCACAGTTGAAGGAATATGCTATTCCGACTTTTGATCTCGTTATTGTGGACCTATATCCTTTTGAAGATACACTGAAAAAAACCAGCAACACTCAGGAAATAGTTGAAAAAATTGATATTGGGGGCATTGCCCTTATCCGGGCGGCAGCCAAAAATTATCTCGATGTGCTGACAGTTTCTTCTGTGGACATGTACACTGATCTGCTTACGCTGCTGGAGCAGAAAGGAGGTGAAACGAATATTGACGACCGGCGTTATTTTGCTGCAAGGGCTTTTGATGTAAGTTCGCATTACGACACCGCCATTTTTAATTGGATGAATCCCGGCAACATTCAAAGTTTTAAGAAAAGTGAACAAAAAGCCAATGTGCTGCGTTATGGTGAAAATCCTCACCAAAAAGGTATTTTTTACGGCCATCCGGAAGAAATTTTCGAACAACTCCACGGCAGAGCCATTTCTTACAACAACCTGCTTGATCTTGATGCGGCCATTCATCTTATTGACGACTTTGAAGAAACAACTTTTGCCGTGATAAAACACAACAATGCCTGTGGGTTGGCTTGTCGCGAAAACCTTACCGAAGCATGGAAAGATGCTCTGGCAGGCGATCCGGTTTCCGCGTTTGGTGGTGTTTTGGTCACAAACCGTACAGTTGATGGCGTTACTGCCGCTGAAATCAATAAAATTTTCTTCGAGATCATCCTGGCTCCGGAATATGAACCCGAAGCGCTGGAAATTTTAAAAACAAAAAAAAACCGGATTATCCTTAAAAAGAAAGACTATTCTTTCACCGGAGAGCAGTTCCGGTCGGTAATAAACGGCGTTTTGTGGCAACAACGCGACTCGGTTACCGAAACCGATGTCAACCTCGAATTCAAAACAGATGTAAAACCTACAGCTGCCGAGGTGGAAGATATGCTTTTTGCCAACAAAATTGTAAAACACACCAAGAGCAATGCCATTGTTCTGGCCAAAAACAAACAGTTGCTCGGCTCGGGAACAGGCCAAACCTCGCGGGTGGATGCTTTGCGACACGCTATCGAAAAAGCCAACGCCTTTGAACTTTCCCTTGACGGTGCTGTCATGGCTTCCGATGCTTTTTTCCCCTTTGCTGACTCGGTGGAGATAGCGGATAAAGCCGGTATTAAAGCCGTTATCCAGCCCGGTGGTTCTATCCGCGATAAAGATTCCATTGCTTATTGTAACGAGAATCAAATAAGTATGGTTTTTACCGGTATCCGACATTTTAAACATTAAGTATCTTTGCACAAAGAATTTATTAAAACAAGAGAATAAAGGAGACAAAACATGGGTCTATTTTCATTTTTGACCAAAGAGATTGCCATAGATTTGGGAACAGCCAATACTGTGATTATTTTCAATGACAAAGTGGTAGTGGATGAACCTTCCATCGTAGCGCTGGAGAGGAACACCGGAAAAATTATTGCCGTAGGGAAAAAAGCCATGATGATGCATGGCAAAACACACGATAACATTAAGACTATCCGGCCTTTAAGAGATGGTGTCATTGCCGATTTCCAATCAGCTGAATACATGATTCGGGAAATGATTAAAATGATTGGTATCAAAGGGTCATTGTTTCCGCCAGCCTTGAAAATGGTAATTTGTATTCCTTCGGGTATCACAGAGGTTGAAGAACGTGCTGTGAAAGATTCCGCAGAACAGGCTGGTGCCAAAGATATAAAACTGATTCATGAGCCAATGGCCGCTGCCATCGGTATCGGTATAGATGTGCTGGAACCCACCGGAAATATGATTATTGATATCGGTGGTGGTACCAGCGAAATTGCCGTGATTGCCCTTGGCGGTATTGTGAACAACACTTCCATCCGTATTGCCGGCGACGACCTCAATTCTGATATTGAAGAGTATATGCGCAAACAACACAACATAACTATTGGTGAACGTTCCTCCGAACGAATCAAAATTGAGGTAGGCGCTGCACTTACCGACCTCGAAAATCCACCGGATGATTATGCCGTTCACGGACGTGATATGCTCACAGGTATTCCAAAAGAAATTACAGTGAACTACAAAGAAATAGCCACCTGTCTGGACAAATCCATATCCAAAATCGAAGCAGCCGTGTTGCACGCTTTGGAAAACACTCCTCCCGAACTTTCCGCCGATATTTTTCGTACCGGAATTTATCTTGCCGGTGGAGGCTCGCTGTTGCGTGGCCTTGACAAACGTATTCATTTGAAAACACATTTACCTGTCCATGTTGCCGAAGATCCTTTGCGTGCTGTAGCTCGCGGAACAGGTATTGCATTGAAAAACTTTGAAAAATTTACTTTCCTGATAAAGTAAGATAATTTATTGTTGCTGCATGCGTAACTTGCTGACCTTTTTTCTGAAGCATCAGTTTTTCAGTCTGTTTATTGTACTGGAAATAATATCTTTTGTGATGCTGATAAACAGCTTTTCGTATCAACGTATGCTGAGTTTTAATGCAGCCAGCGACATCAGTGGCGATGTTTTCAATACTTATCACGAAATAGCAGAATATTTTTATCTGAAAGAACAAAATCAACAACTTCTATCCGAGAATGCCCATCTACACAACCTTTTGTTTACTAATTTTTTTCCGCCTGACACAAACTATCGTGGTGTAAAAGATTCTTCATATCTATATATTCCGGCTGTTGTTATTAGAAATACCGTGAATCATATCAACAATTTTATTGTGCTGAACAAAGGGAAAAAACAGGGTGTCAGGAAAGAGATGGGTGTGATTTCTGATAAGGGTATTGCCGGTATTATTATTGGCGTTTCCCAAAACTATTCAGTAGCCATGTCGTTGCTAAATACTCACTCGCACATCAGTGCCCGTATAAAAAAAGATGACCAGCTTGTGAATGTTATTTGGGGGAAAAATCAACGACAACTCGGTATGGTAATTGATATTTCGGCTCATATTCAACTCTCTGCAGGCGATACTATCATCACCAGTGGTAACTCATTTATTTTTCCGGCAGGGTTAAACATTGGTACAGTTAGAGATTTTGAAAAAAGTAAAAATCACGACCTGAATAAAGCCAAATTACAATTTTGCACAGACTTCAACAGCCTGCATTATGTTTACATTATCAAAAGTCTGGAGAAGAAACAAAAGATGAAATTACTGGAGGGTGCAGAAAATGAATAATGTGTATGTGAAAAATATTGTTCGTTTTGTTCTTCTGATACTTTTTCAGGTTCTGATACTGGATACTGTACAGTTTGGCGGCTATGTGATTCCTTATATTTACCTGCTTTTTATACTGTTGCTGCCTTTCGATACCAACAAGAGTTTGCTTCTCATATTGGCTTTCTTTACCGGTCTGAGTATCGACTTTTTTGAAAATACGCTGGGACTACACACTGCTGCTGTGGTTTTTATGGCTTTTGCACGTCCGGGTGTAATAAAATTTTATTTTCCAACACTTGAACATATAAAAGGTGAAGAACCCGGATTGTTAAAACTTGGGTTTTCGGGTTTTTTAAAATATATATTTACGCTGGTTTTCTTCGATCAGCTTTTATTAACTTTTCTTGAAGTTTTCAGCCTGCACGACTTTTTTCAAACACTTTCGCATGTTTTTGTCAACACACTCGTTACTCTGTTGGGAATTTTGGTTACGGTTATGTTATTTACCTCACGACACAGGAAACGAAAATACTGATTGGAATACTCCTCTGTAGCGCCTTTACAACGCGTGTTACTTCCTCCTTCAAAAAAACCCGAATGTTCCGAAAAAGTGATTTTTAATTACTATGCCAATAGCAATATTCCGGCAATAATTTTATTAACCTGAGTTCGACATAAGATTTACACCACAGAAAGCCAATAGTGTGACAGATTTGTCGCTAAAAATCACGAAGTTATAGCGGGATATTACAAGGGGTTTTTAGTGTAAAGATGGCGTGCTATTGGCTTTTGAATGGATCCATTTCGATAATTAGCCCCTATACTTCCTCAAATTCCCTCGAATTATCCCAATAGTCCTTCGGGAATTTGAGTCGTCTATGGCCTAATTATCTGAAACTGTGGGCAAAGCTTATGTCGAACTCAGGTTATTTGCTTTATTTTCAATCAGTTGTAGCTGTTTTCCGAATAAGCGTAAATTATTATGAAACAAGCACTTGCTGCTCTGTGTCTTTGCGAGAACGAAAAATTAACAGGTTATTAGAATTGGGATTGCAAATTTCGACCAGCAATGGCCTGTTGCACGAAACACGATTCGACTTTCATGTTTTTCAATAGTAAATGGTTGTATATTCTATGCAAAGGTTACATTACCCGATTACAACCTACCGATATACCAGACTTTTTACCTTGACAAGCAGTTGTTTTGCTGTATGCAAAGCTTCCATGGCCCTTGCATTAGAGTATTGCTGCAGGAAGAGACCTGCCTTTTGGGGATTGTTCTTATAAAGTTCCAGAGCACTTTTCTCAATGGCTGGTTGCCAGGCAAATGCTTGTTGTTCTTGTGCTTTCCATGTTTTCTTAATCATACCAACGGTTTGGTAATATCCCAGACCGCTGATGTTTTCCAGGTCGTTATAAATCCAAAAAGCACGGTCGGGCTGGTAAGTAAATGTTCCCGGCAAGGGAGTAAAATGATGTGCCAGAGAACTTTTCCAGCCTCCGTTTCCGGGAACGAAATGATAGCATGCAGGCAGTTTGGCCGCTATCGGATAAAACGGTACATACGTATTCATATCGGGCCGGCCAAAACTGAGCCACAGAACCGGGCCGATTTCTTTGGGAAAGTTACTTCTTAACTGCGCCACCATAGAAACTTGTGTGGATTTTGTACAGATGGTACGTTCAGAACCGTTGTTGGGATTTACTTTTTTGTTCAGCGTCATATCGTAAGGCGTTCCTTCGTAATGATCGCGCAACACCTGCATAAGGTCAGCCGGAGCCAGCATGTGAGATGGTATTACAGAAAAAGGTAGTCCTGACTTCTTTGCTTCAGCCGTTGTAACTGTTTTCCCTGAAAGCAGTTGCTGCCCGCGCCACTGGCGGGTATCAAAAGCTCTTTCGGCAAAATGACGGCTGCGGAATTCTGAGAAGATGTAAGAAAAATCAAAAGCTTTGTCTTTTTTCGGATGATACCATCCGTTTTTTATGGCATATTTTCGCAAGTCTTTTTTGGGGAAAATAAAATTGACCGTATCGTTGAAATCCACTTTTCTGATAACATAAATATTGGGTTGCAGCACTACGGCATCATCCGGAACGCGTTCGGCAATCCAGTATTTCCCGGGCAGGATATCCAGCAACCAGGCTTCATTTTTGTCGGCGATGACCAATGTCCGTCCACTCCCTGCACCGGCAGCATAACCGAATTTATCCAAAAGTGCACCGGCAATTTTTACCCCTTCGCGTGCTGTTTTTGCCCGTTGGGCAACAATCCGGCGGAGCATATATCCAATACCGCCATCCGTCAGCTCAGGGTTTTTTATTTTTGAACCACAGGCGTTGCTAACGAGGCTGACGCCCCATTCGTTCATGTAAAAATCACTGTATTCCTGATTGACATCTTCGATCCAGCTGAATGCCCATGTTTGTGAAAGCTGTGGAATACTTCCTCCACGGATAAGTTTCAACCGTGTACCGGCCTGAAAATTCTGCCGTGATACCTGCCAGAAATTCATAAGTTGAATAGAATAATCGTCTTCATTGTGTGCCAAAAGTACGGAACCGTCAACGGTTGCCTTTTTTCCTGCCACGATGGTGTAACAGGCTTTGGTAGTGAGTGGTAAGATTAGCATTAAAGCCAGACCGATGATTAAATTTTTTTTCATGGGAATAATATTTTGATTGAAACTCTACAAAGATGCACACTTTTGACAAACATTCCCCAATAAAGATTGTA
>JAJRQN010000011.1 GCA_024280235.1 Bacteroidota bacterium
GCGGTTTTCAAGGATACGATTTATTCCAGGCTCATTGCTAAGTTGGTACTCACACTGCAAAACAATACGAGAATTCCGGCGCAGGCACTAAAGCACGCCGGACTTTTTCCCAGCTATCATTATCCCTGGTTTAACGGATTTTGGGCATGGGACAGCTGGAAACACGCTGCCGCCCTGGCGCTTTACCGGCCTGAGCTGGCCAAAAATCAAATCCGCGCCATGTTCGACTACCAGCAACCAAACGGTTTTGTCCCCGATTGCATCTTCAGAGACACGTTAATTGAAAAACCAAACTTCAGAGACACCAAACCTCCCCTTGCCACATGGGCCGTGTGGAAAATTTATCAACAAATAGGTGATAAAAAATTTCTAACAGAAATGTATCCAAAGCTCAAAGCATATCATCTTTGGTGGTATAAATTCAGAGATCACGACCACGATAGTCTCTGCGAATACGGTTCCACAGATGGCACATTGATAGCCGCCAAATGGGAAAGCGGAATGGATAATGCCGTACGTTTCGACACAAGCAAAATCTTAAAAAACGCCCCGAACTCCTTCTCTTTAAACCAGGAGAGTGTTGACTTGAATGCTTATCTGTATGCCGAAGACATCTTTTTGGAGAAAATCGCCCGTATTTTGCACAAAAAACAGGAAACCACCCAATGGCACCTCGCCGCCGTTCATTTAAGAAAAAAGATACGAAAACAATTTTGGGATACTTCGTCGGGATGGTTTTACGACAGCAATCTGTCAGGAACCAAATTGCTGTCAAAGGCCATGGGATGTGAAGGTTATATCCCGTTGTGGGCCGGCATTGCCACAAAAAAACAGGCTCTTGCCATAATGAAAAACATAATGAATACCCACACTTTTAACACTTACGTTCCGTTGCCCACCCTGGCAGCCGACAATGCGAAATTTGCACCAAACCGCGGTTATTGGCGAGGGCCTGTTTGGATAGACCAAAGCTATTTTGCCATAGAAGGCTTAAAAAAATACGGCTACAAAGCCCAAGCTGCGTTTCTCACGAACAAGTTGCTTCATCATGCCGAAGGTGTTTTACAAAAAGGCACGTCCATCCGCGAAAATTATCAGCCCATTACCGGAAAAGGATTAGGCGCCCGTAATTTTAGCTGGTCTGCCGCTCATTATTTATTGTTATTGGAAAAAAATAATTGATATGTTTAAGTCAGGTTTACAGATTTTAAAGTTTGCATTTGTTTTTCTTTTTGTTGCCGGTTGCTCCTCAAATAGCAATACGCCACAACCCAAAAAATCGAATTTTTCCAAGGTAAAAAATCCGCAACATTTCTTTAAAAAAGCCGATTTAATGCAATTCGGCGTTTATTACTATCCCGAACAATGGACTCAAAACCAATGGGAAAGAGATTTAAAAAACATAAAGAAGTTAGGCTTTACGTTTACCCATTTCGGGGAATTTGCCTGGGGTTTTCTTGAGCCGGAAGAGGGAAAATTTGATTTTAAATGGCTGGATAAAGCCATTGACATCGCCTCAAAAGCCGGATTAAAAATTATTCTGTGTACGCCTACCCCCTGTCCTCCGGTTTGGATGGCCAAAAAATATCCCGATATTTATCTTGTGGACGAAAGAGGACGCCGGAGAGTGTTTGGCGACAGAGCCGACATCTCGGTTACAAGCAAACGATACAATGCGTTTGTAAAGAAAATAGTTACCGAATTGGGGAAACGGTATGGCAGGAACAAAAACATAATCGGATGGCAAATTGATAATGAACCGAATGCTTTTCCCGACTACAGTCCTTCGGCCCAAAAAGCATTTCAAAAATGGCTTAAAGAAAAATACGGCACCATCGACAGCCTGAACGCCGTTTGGGATGGCGCTTTTTGGAGTACCATGTACCAACGTTTTGATCAAATTGAAATTCCTAACACATCAGTCTATACGGAAGACAAACTCAGTCCGCAAGCCGTATTGGATTTTAAGAGATTTACAGCAGACGCACAGGCGCAATTTTTAAACCGCCAAGCCGAGATTCTCAGAAAATACATCGATCCCCGTCAATGGATTACAACCAACTACTGCAATGTAACGTACGATGCAGACCCCCGACTGTCGGACAAGCTCGATTTTATCACCTACACCATGTATCCGGTAAGCGGACGAAATCCGTTGGGCGGACAAAGTTTCCGGATGGGCTCACCATACCGGATTGAAGAAGCAAACGATTATTTCCGTTCGATAGATGGTGTTACGGGCGTAATGGAGCTACAACCCGGTCAGGTAAACTGGGCGCCCATCAATCCGCAACTATTTCCGGGAGTAGTGCATATGTGGCTCATGCATGCTTTTTCCGGAGGCTGTTCGTTTGCCTGTACCTACCGTTACCGACACCCGCTAAGCGGAAGCGAAATGTATCATGACGGAATTGTCGGAACCGATGGCGTTACCTTATCTTCAGGAGGAAAACAGTTTGTAAAAGCCATTCGGGAAATGGATACCTTGCGACAACTCTACAACTCTACAGCCACAATGCCCCACGAAATAGCCGCCCGGAAAACTGCTTTTTTGTGGAATCAGGAAAATCTTTGGGATTTGGAAATACAAAAACAGACTTCTTACTGGAACACCTGGCGCCTCCGAAATATCTACACAGCAGCCGTTAAATCGACCGGAGCACCCATGGACTTTGTAACGGAAAAAGATGATTTCTCTCCTTACCCCTTTATGGTAGCCCCGGCTTATCAGTTAATTAACAAAGCGTTGGTTGAAAAATGGACGCGTTACGTTAAAAAGGGAGGAAATTTAATTCTGTCGTGTCGTACAGGGGTGAAAAACAAAAACGGACATTTTTTTGAAGCAAAATGGGCAGCTCCCATTACCTCTTTGATTGGTGCTCAGGTTGACTTTTTCGACATGCTGGTTCCCGGCGTAACCGGAAAAATTGTTTCCGGCAAAAAAATGTTTTCGTGGCATACCTGGGCCGACATTTTATCTCCTAAAAAAGGCACAGAAGTGCTTGCAACTTACGCCAATCAGTTTTATAAAGGAAAAGCGGCCGTGGTTACCCGAAAACTGGGCAAAGGAACTGTTACCTACATCGGAGCGGAGAGTAACAACGGAGAGCTGGAACGACAAATCATCCGGTTAATCTACCAACGTGCCGGGGTAAAAATTGAAGATTTGCCTCCGGGCGTTTTTGTCAATTGGAGAGATGGTTTTTATGTGGGTGTGAATTATACAAATCATGCTGTGAAATTATCCATTCCGAAAGAGAGTAAAATTATCTTTGGCAAAAATCCTTTGAAACCGGCAAACGCTGTTATTTGGAAATAAGACAATACGTTATATATTATGAGCTTTACAAAAGACGACATTCGGCAATGGGCCATGACGCATTACGGATTATCCGTTTCGGTGAAAACATTAAACGGTTATGATGAACTGAATTATCTTTTGACCGATAAAACCGGAAAAAAATACATTCTCAAAATAGCGCGCGAGAAACACGGAGTTCATTTTCTCGATGCCCTGGTAAAAATCTCAAATCATTTAAAATCAACAGACCTTGCCCCGTTTTTTCAAAAATATTATAAAAACACGGCAGGAGAAGTGATAACACGGCTCCGCATCCGTGGCGAAAACTATTACCTGCGTATCCTTAGTTTTTTAGAAGGAACTTTTTGGGCAGAAACCACTGAAAAACCGGATAGATTGTTTCTTAGTCTCGGCAACTTCCTGGGCAACATGGACAAAGCGTTGGCCGACTTTTCCCATCCTGCCTTACATCGGCACTACCTCTGGGATATCAGCACCGCAGCCGAAGCCGGTTTGAAATTAAAATTTATTAAAAACCATGAAAAAAGAAGAATAGCCGGCTATTTTCTTATGCAATTTGAATCGGAAGTTGTTCCGGTACTTCCTTTGCTGCGTAAAGCATACGTACACAACGATGCCAAC
>JAJRQN010000138.1 GCA_024280235.1 Bacteroidota bacterium
CAAAAGTATAAAAAATGTAAACATATTCATATAAATACAGCTAAATTTTTAACGTACCGGTGTAAAAGTATCATTTTTAGGCCAACGAAAGATGGGCTTTTTATCTTTCAAAACAAATTTGGGTTTGGAAAAGGGAGCCAGGCGATCCAGAAAATCGAGCACCGCAAGAATGGGGGCTCCGAAAAAGAATTTCATGTTGCGGTTAAAATCCCACAAGTGGCCGGTATATTCCAACAAAATGTAGGGCATGTCGCCAATGTTATCTCCATTTCTATCAAAACCTTGATAATCGTCCCAATAATTATTATCCCATACATTAAAACGGGCGGTGGTCACTTCCGGGAAAACCTGTGTAAGGTTATTGTGGAAATAGTTGTGTTTAAACAGGTTTCCTTCCTGGTTGGTATGAAAATAGACGGCCGTACCGCAAAAAGCTATTTCGTTGTGTTCGATGGTATTTTTCTGTTCCAGCACATAAGGTGAAACGTCAATATGTATCCCTTCGGTACAATAAATAAACCGGTTGTTTAATATCTGATTGGAGGAGGTTTCTTTCATGCCCAGCGCCATACCGCTGCCAATATGATTACCTTCAATCAGGTTTCCGGTCATAATAGTACGTTCGCTGTACATCAAAAACACACCCACCGAATTGTTTTTCAGCACATTGTTCTGTATTCTGTTGTTATGCGAGTACATAAAATGAATACCGTAGCGGTCGCCCACCCCTTTGTTACCCTGAAAAAGGTTTTCGGCAGAGTACCATACCACCATATCGCGCACATGATGCCAGTAATTACCACGGATGATATTAAACTTGGAATACCACAGCCTGATGGCATCGCCTTTAATGGCTGTTTGCCGGTGTAGCAGCGAAGTAATTTCGTTGTAGATAATCCGGTTGTGGTTACATTGCCATATATCCACACCAAACAAAACATCTTCAATACGGCAATTTTCAATTTCGTTGTAATCGCCTTTGAGGCGCACCCCCGAATCCAGCTTATCGAAAGAACCGCCCGAATGGCGAATAATCACATTTTTAACAACCACACTATCGGCATTGATAAAAATAACCGAACTTTTTCCCAACCCGTCAATTGTAGCTTTACCCTGCCCATCTAACACAATGCCATCCGTAGATATTTCCACCGGACCAGTATAAACAGCGGGTTTCAACAGGATATGTGCACCCGGATTAGCGTTGTCTATAATGGGTTGTAAAGGAATAGTGTCATAATCCGGCAAAGGTTGTTCCAGCTTGGTCAGCGTACCATAAACAGGTTGCTGTGCGTGGGATACAACCCCCGTAAAAAGGAGAAGTATTCCTGCCATTCCGGCTCTCAGGAAAAGGAAAAAACCGGAAAGAGTGTTCCTGAATTGTTTTTTCAACTGAACATGTCTTTCCGGTTTCATAATATCAATTTTTAAATCGCGTATTATCATGTCGATGTTTGCCGCACTTTTATACAGGTTTCAGCAAAAACATCGATTATCATTCTTCTTTCAGGTTATTTTTCTTGACAATCATGGCAACTACGAGCAATGCCGTCACAAGAAGTGCGAGGAAGAATCCAAAATAGGGATACGACTGTGTGGTAAACTGGGCAACTTTACCCTCACCAAAAACAGTAGGCATAAAAGGCTTAATACCCCTGAATGCGCCCCCTCCATGCATCGAAAGATGGTGTCCGTACCAATACAGATAATAGATGTACACCCCGAGGAAATAAAAAGGCAACAGCGCCGAAATAATGGCCGGCACGAAACATTTCCGTTTTGGGGTAAACATAAAAATCAAGACAAAGATGACAAACAGGACAAAAATATAGGGTGATGCATGCATAATTTTGTCAAGCAAGATTAATGGTTTTGGGGTAACATTTACCCGAATGGGTTCATTGGTCTTGGGATTGATGATTTCATGCCCCTGTGCATCTTTTTTGGTATCGAAGACGTAATAAATGGGGTATTTCCTTGTTTTGTCCTGATTAACCCCCGGCACGATATGATACATACCGATAAAATGGTTAATGGCGTTCATTTCACGCAGACAATCGGCGCCCTGCTGGCTCTGGGCCAATTCGGCGCGCTCTTTTTCACCCTTACAACCGTTATATACACCATTGAATTTAAAGTCGATTCGAATTCCGCGTGGGTACATTGATTTGGGATACTGAATGCTTTGCAAAGCAACATGCCACATGGGTAAAAAATATACCACGATAATCAGAATAGCAGCCAGTCCGGCCAAAGCCTGATAAGTTGTTGTCTTTTTCATAGTTTAATATTTTAAAGTTTTGTTGGAAATTGGTACATACTGAAACGGCCGTTTTCCTTTTCCGGGCGAAAAAGCTTCTCACTCCGGAAGAAATTTAACCTTACAGGCCGGTTATTTGGCTTTCACACCGGCTGTTTTCAGCATATAAGCCACGGCATCGTACAGGTCCTGGTCGGAACAATCGGTACAACTTCCACGGGCAGGCATCACACCATGTTTTCCGGTAAAGCCGTTAATGGCATCGTGGTGTAGTTGTTTCATGCCTTTGGCGGCAATCTCTTCCCAACGGGTTTTATCTTTCAGTGCGGGAGCTCCGGCCACACCGGTCATATGGCAGGCAATACAAACTTTATTGTAAACTTTTTTACCGTTTTCGATATTTGCAACATAGGTTTTTTCGGTTTTTGTTTTTGTTTTTGTTGCCGTTGCTTTCGACTTACCACTTTTCTGTGCGTTACCGCCGCAACTTGATAATAAAAAGCCTCCGAGGGCCACCATAAAAATAAGTACGAATAATTTTTTCATAGGATAAATTTTTTTAAATATTTACTGCGCAAATTTAAGAAAATAAATACTCAATTAACCAAATGCACGCATAACATATGTAATTTATTTAAATAAAAGAAGCAACAGCCGCCAATGCCATTGCTTCTTTTATTTAGGAAAATCTCAGAACAATCGAAACAAACTGTTACTGTTGTTGTTCTTTCAACACCTGTGCCGATTTGGCTTTCAGATATTCAATAATTTTTCCGACATCTTTTTCGGAAACATTCTGGTTCGGCATGGCCAGTTTGTATTTCTGACGCATGGCCTCAATATCGGCTTCTTTGCGGTGTTTTTCGGGATGCATAATCCACGATTTCAACCAAGCATCGCTACGCCGTTTGTCCACCATCAACAAATCGGGTCCATTAAAGTCTTTACCGAACTTATGGCAAGCGGTACACCCGTAGTTCAGGAATTCGAGCTCGCCGGGTAAGAGGTTTTTCAGCTCAATGGCCGAAGGCTGGAACTTCTGCATTTCGTTGTCTTTCTGGATACGTTTCGAGAAAGCAATAACACGGGCATTTTCTGCTGCGGCATTGAATTTCACGGTCAGATATCCCTGCAGTTCACGACCGGAGGGTGCATGCACTTTGTCTAACAATAAGGGATACATACCTGCCTTGTCGGCAACAAAATCCAAAGTAGCTGTTTCGCCAGGACGCCAGCGGTACTCTTTGTCGTACGAAGCAATTTCGTAAACATAATGATCGAGTTTGCTCTGTCCGGTATTGGTCAAATGAATTAACACATGGTTGCCCTGTGTAACTTTCAGATTGCCGGGAGTTACCTTGCCATTGTTAATGGTACCGAACACTTCCACCGTGTTGCCGTAACGTTTCACATATTCTTTGCCGGCAGTGGTGGCATAAGGAGCCTTTTTCAAAGTAACAATATCGGTACCCACAGGATATTTATCAATGGGTTTCAACAAATTCACATTCATCATTATGGAGTAGTGCGGTTCGCCCATAGGCAACGGCAAATCGTAAATAATCTTCATTTTCGGTCCGCTGATGTCAATCAGCTGGTGGTTTTGCGGATGCAATGGTCCTACCGGGTTAAAACGGTCAATGGAGAGTTTATCCAGCTCAATAAGATATTTACCCTGAGGATGTTTGGTGTCGCCGTGGGCTGAAACAAGGTGACCAATGTTGTAATTGGAGGATACATGGTCTAAGACCTTAAGTGTTATATAATTCCACTTAGTTGTCCAGGAATCCACATATACCGAGGTATAAATAATTCCTTTTTTGGGGTCAAACTGGTTGTGCAACGGTCCCAAACCTACTTCCACGCTACCGTGCAAAGCCGTTTTCAGAGCTATGATCGGGATACCGTAAGAATCATGGCCTTCAAAATTTTTGTCGGCAATAGCCTTTTTAATCTTGGCCCATGAGTAAACCCAAGCATGGGAGTCGAGCTTTCCGGCAACAATAATGTAATCACCCGTTGGATCAACGTCAACACCGTGGGGTGATTTCGGCTCAGGAATCAAGTAGAGCAATCCGTGTTTAATGGACTCGCTAATGGGAATCACACGCATTCCGTGTACCATCTTTGTTTTAATCTTACCGGCTTTAATCAGTTCTTCCGCTTTTTTCCAATTGGTTACATGCAGGTAGTCCACATCACGCGAAGAACATCCGGCCTCAAAGGGAGGACGTCCCTGCATATCACCACCAATGTACATTTCAGTACAGAAGGAGTTTGTGAAACCCCATCCGTAGGTAGCGTTTTTACCGGCATCAGACAGGTCTTGGGTATAAGGAGGCAATTCAAAAGTAAAAGATTTTTTGGGACTGATTCTACCTTTGTTGTCATCAAAAGCCCAGTATGTCAAGCCGCCGCGCCAGTATTTACGGAAGTTTACATCATTCAAAGGATGATATTTATGGTCGTAAGGAGCCGGATACTGGGTAGCTTCCATAATATACTCCGAATTGGGAGTAAAGAAAGCGCCTCCGTGGTCACTGCGGAAGATGGGGTTAATCACCACCTGTTTTACCATAAAATCCTTTAAGTCGACCACATAAATCCGTGGATTGGCTTTGTCGTTCATAACCATCCATTTGCCATCATAGTCACCATTTGTTTCCGAAAAACCGGGATGATGCGTATCGCCCCATAGGATGGTTTCGCCATCAATAAAACCGTGTTTCATTAAACCATAGGTTTCGGCAGAAAAACCATAGCCGCTATAAGGCTGGCGTGTATTGATAGGAGTATATTTTACCAGACGCATGGACGGAACAAGATAAGTTGGCATATTTCCTTCCTGACCGCCTGAGTTCAGTACAACGTATTCATCATGGAGATGATCGGGAGTATAAGTTTTGGCAGCAGCCAAAACATCATCGGCAGTAAGACCTCTACGGCTCACCACATCGCCGAACGACTCATTGCCTCTTGGCGCACCCATTTTCACAGCTTTCTGCTTTTTACCGCCACAACCGGTAAAAACCATGCCAAAGCCTAAAAGAAGGACAACCATAAAGAGGCTGATATATTGTTTGAATCTTTTCATAATATTCATATTAGAAATTTTTAAATTCGATTACTTTATTTAATGCCTTCCAGTTTCTCTTTCAACAACTTCTTGGCACGCAAACCGGCATCAGCAGCTTTCACCTGATATTGGAAATACTGCTCGGCCCACAGGAATGCATCTTTCCATTTGCCTTCTTTGGCAAATTTCTCGTAGTTCTTTTTCGGAACAGCTGCTTTGTTCAGCTGGGCCACGGCATCCTGTACCAGTGCTTTTACATACGGATGGTTTTCGTAATGGTTTTCTTTGAGCCATTTCACCACACCGTTGATCACATCTTGTGTCTGGGCAATAACCTTCAGCTTTTCTTCGTAGTTTTTCTTATAGCCTTCGAGTTCGGCTTTGGTAAGCTGGATTTCGCCACTTCCACCTTTTGCTTTATAGTTTTTAGGTTTGACCATCAGGATACCTTCCATTTCGAGGTGCAAAGCAGAGCAAAACTCGGTACAATAGTACGGGAAAGCTCCTTCTCGGTCAGCAACAAAAGTAAGCGAAGCGGTTTTACCCGGCTCGAAACTACCGTGTTTTCCGTAAGTATCAATGGTAAAGCCGTGGGTTTCATCCTCGGCAAGCTCCAGGTTGGTAAGGTGGAACGTCACAATATCGCCCTGGTTAACTTCTACAATTTCAGGAGTTATGTGCGAACGGATAAGGGTACCAAAGATATGTACACGGTTTCCTTTCCGCTCAATTTTTTCTTTACCGGCCACCGTTTTAAAGGGTGAAATTTCTCCTGTTCTGGAGTTAGTACCGGTGGGGTAACGAATAATGGGCTTAATGGTAGTACGCAACACAGCCACCGACCCGTACATGTTACACTGGGGAAGTGTCATGGTATAAAGATCCTTCATTTTATCGCCCGAAATATCAATCAAATGCTGGGCACTCGGACGAACGGGTCCCACACTTTGCAGATTTTTGTACAACACCTCTTTATCCACCGCCGTCAGATAATTGGAATGCGGTGTTTCAGAAAGCCCTTGGGGTGTCATCAAATAAGAGGGCATAAAATCAAGGGTGATTTCATTTACAGGTTTCAGGGTTTCGTAATTCCAGCGGACAATTTTTTTGGCATCGTGCACCGAAGCATAGGCAATATTGGGACGATAATCAAAAGCCACATCAATTACGTTGCCGCCGAAATCAATATTTCCATGTAAAACGGTTTTAGAATCCAGTACAGGTACGCCATTATCGTCTTTTCCGGCAAATGTTTTGTTGGCCAGAGCTGTTTTCAGTTTGGTAAAATCAAATACATTGGTCTGGTCGTCCACGGTAATAAAATATTTTCCTTTGGGGGTCACCTTTAAAACCGAAGCTTTAGCCGGAAGTTCCACGAAGGCAATCACACCGGCTTTCAGCGCCTCTGCGAACGGAACCACAGCAAAATTGTTGACCAGAGTTGTTTTCATGCCCACCAGTTTTTTGTAGTCCACTACATAGGCATAATGTTTGTCACCGTTGTCAGCCAGTCCCACAAGATAACCGTCTCCAGCTCCTTTACCTACATCAAAATAGCCCAGGGTGTAAGGAGGCAGTTCAAGCGTTACCGATTTTTCTTTCAGAATACGGCCGGCATGTCCTGTTTTGGTGGTTTTTTCCACACTATGGAAATACCAAAAAGTGATGCCTGATTTGAGTTTTGTGCTTCTCAAATCCCAGGTAGCCGGATACTGGCTGGTTTGCACAACCCATTGGGTATTGGGCGTTACGGCCACTTCGGGATAACAAGAAAGAAACAAGGGGTGGCTCAACACCTGTTTGGTTTCAAAGTCTTCAAGGTCGAGCATGGCAATACGCGAATTGGCACCATCTGAATAAAAAAGATGTTTCCCGTCGTAATTACCGTTGGTTTCTGACAAAGCCGGAAAGCGCATATCGCCGTACCAGTCAATTTTGTCATCAAGCGAGGCTTTTTTC
>JAJRQN010000139.1 GCA_024280235.1 Bacteroidota bacterium
TGGGCAGTTTCATCTTCGGGGTTTCTAATAGCTCGTAGCTTAAGATTTTTCAACCTCCAGTAAAAATCGCCCTTGTTACTTCCGACAAAGGTAATAATCATTCCCTTTTGTGTCAAGTTGCTCGTCATGAGTGTTTCATCTCCTTAATTTCACCAACGAGATAGTCTCCGTTGTTCATAACCAATGAATCCGTCTGCGCAATAGCGCTTACAGACAAAAAGAGAAAAAAAACAAAAGCAATAGAATATACCTTCATTATTTTGTGAAAATGATTAAAAGACCTTTTTAAAATAGTGCTTTTTCTGAAACGATTAATATTGAAAAATTGTCTGTATATATTTCCAATCTTACCGTTTAATAAGGAGTTACCTTAAATTTTTGTCCACCAACAGAGGCTTCGTACATCAAACCCCCAATAGTCATAGTGAATACCAGCATACCATCTCTGTATTTGGCATCTTTTGAAACCCCTTCTTTCAAGGCTACAGCAGATACTTGTGCAGCAAATTCATATTTGCTTCCTGTAAAACGGTCATACGCTGTTTTGTTCTCGAAAAAGATAATTTCTGCATACTTCTGTCCGCCGGCCTGGAAACCAATGGTTACCTGTGACATTTTTGCATTGGCAACCGGGGCACCACCTCTGAAAACGGTTCCTTTTCCACCGGCACCTCCAATACCGAGGCCGCCTTTCCCAATATGGGGGAAGACAACGTAACCGTAAGCACTGCTAAAAAATTTGCTTAATCCGTGGTCTTTCTTCTTAAATTGCTGAATTACTTGTTTTGATTCCTTTACATTGTCCTTTTTTTGTGCAAAAACGGTCATTGAGAACATAAAAAGGAACAAGGAGAGCAGAGTGATTTTAGTTTTCATTTAAATAAAATTAAGGTGAAATAATTGTTGGCCAAAGATATAAAAAATATTTTACATATGTAATATTGTGAAACCTATCGTAACTTACTTAGAATCTGTGTGCAAGTTATTGCCGGATGATGTATTTTTTGAGAATATTCCTACGGTTTGCTGTTGTGGATGGAACTTTTGCCCGTATATTGGAAATGAATACGGAATCTTATAATCTCATATTTTTGCTAATTTAGCGTTTTATGATTTGTTTTTTTTGAGGTGAAATATGAAAAAATACATTTTAAATCTGGTCTTTATTCTGATTATTATCGGCGAAATGACAGCTGCTGTTTTGGGAATGCGAACACTTGATTTCATTTTCAAGCCGATGATTATGCTCTGGATTGGCGGCTATTTTTTCCTCTATGCAGTAAAAGCCGGACCGGTGATTGGACGGTTGGCTTTTGGTGCTTTCTTTTTTTCCTGGATGGGGGACATTTTGTTGATGTTTTCCTCAAATAATTTTCTCTTCTTTATGTTGGGGTTGGTTTCATTTCTGCTTGCGCATATTTTTTATATTTTCCTCTTTTTGCAAACCATCCGCATGACGGGGAAAACCGGATATCTGAAAAGGCATTTTTTATGGTTAAGCGGTTATCTGATTTATGGCGTTGTCTTTTATGCTTTTTTATTTTCCCGGCTTGACAATATGCTTCGTATGGCTGTTTTCGTATATCTGACGGCTATTCTCAGTATGTCGGCTCTGGCACTTCACCGTAAGGAAACCTCTTCAATAATAAGTTTTCGGTTAGTCTTTGCCAGCTCTTTATTCTTTATTTTTTCTGACAGTCTGATTGCGTTGAACAAGTTCTTATTGGCTGTTTCTTACGAGCGAATCTTAGTTATGAGTACCTATGTTTTGGCTCAATACCTCATCATGCGAGGTTTATTGCAGCAATTTGCTATTCCGCAGTTTGTCTCAGGTAAAGGTTTGTAAATTTTAATTACTATGAAAGCAAGAGTTATTTTTTTTGTTTCAGGTCTATTATTTGCCGGTTTTGCTTTTTCGCAATCACTAAAGCCGGTTTGGGCCATACCGCCACTATTAAAAGTGCCCGAGTCTGTTTATTATCGGCCTAAAAACCATTCTATTTATGTATCCAATGTCAACGGCAAGCCTGCCGCGAAAGATGGGAATGGTTTTATTTCGTTGCTGAATAAAAATGGGAAAATTCTCCGTTTAAAATGGGTTGTCGGACTGAATGCTCCCAAAGGAATGGCTGTTAAGGGCAATCATTTATTTGTTAGCGATATCGACCGGCTGGCAGAGATTAATCTGAACAAAGGGAAAATTATCCGGTATATTCCTTTTCCCGGGGCTAAATTTCTGAATGATGTGGTGGTTGGACCCGATGGGAGGATTTATGTTACCGATACAGGACTGGGAGCGGTTTTTGTTTTGAATAATGGGAAACCTTCTTTATGGAAACAAGATGCTTTGCTGAAAGGCGCCAACGGGCTGGCTGTGGAAAACGGTAAGCTACTCATCGGCGCTAACGGCCATCTTTTGCAAGGAAATCCAAAAACAGCGAAACTTCATATTATTGCAAAGGTTACAGGTGGTATCGATGGACTTGTTCCTCTTGGAAAGGGGAATTATATTTTGTCGGACTGGGCCGGAAAAATTCAGCTTGTTTCACCCGGCAAAACGCCCGTTATCCTGAGTAATACCACAGCTCAAAAAATCAATGCGGCTGATCTGGGATTTATTCCCGGCAAAAAGATACTTCTGATCCCTACCTTTTTTGATAACCGTGTGGTGGCAGAACAGTTAATGGGTTTCTGAGAATTTATTATTTTTGGGAAAAATCAACTCCAATGGAACGTTATTGTTTGGAATGCGGAACAAAATTGCATGGCCGTATTGATCAGAAATTCTGCTCCGACCAGTGCCGGAATACATACAACAATCGGCTAAACAAAGACGAAACGGCTTACATGCGCAATATAAACCATCGTTTGCGCAAAAACCGGCATATTCTGAAAGCACTGAATCCGCACGGCAAAGCCAAAGTCAAAAAACAAACCCTGCTTGCCAAAGGCTTTGAGTTCAAATATTTCACCCATGTTTTTAAAAATAAAGAAGGCAAGATTTATTATTTCTGTTACGAACAGGGCTATCTGCCTATCGACCACGATTTTTTTGCGTTGGTGGTGAATAAGAATATCTGACCGGATGAATTCATCCTTGTGATGGAACTTTTCAGAAAGTAGCCCCGCATCTTATTTTTTAATAATCTTAAACGTCTTTTGTTTGTCCGGAAAAATGACTTCCAGCAAATAAAAACCCTTTTTTAATGAGAGATGAATTTCGTTTTCGGGCGGGTAAAGTTTTGAAAACAGAACGACTCTTCTGCCATGCATATCGGTAATAACCACTTGATAAGGAGTATGACCAGATGGCGTTTCAATATGTACGCTGTTACGGAAAACTGTCGGAAAAACTCTGATGCCGGTGGTTTTTGTTACTGTTCCGGTTCCTGCATATACTTTTATCGTATGGTTGCCGCTGATAGCTACATAATTGTTTTTGGTAATGCGCACGGCATATTTCCCGCTTCTTTCGGGCGAAAATGTTTGCTGCGTGGCACCACCCACGGGATTGTACAGGTTGCCGGCATCTAACCACTGGTAGGTAGCCCTCGCCTGATTTGCTAAGAGAGCAGATGGCATGGAAAATACCTCTACCGAGGTATCTATTCCCATATAGTCAGTTATTTCGGGCGGATAGCCCTGATAAACTTCGTACAAAAATTTCCGGAAAGCAATATCTGTTTTGATAAAATAATCCCGTGCCCGGTTTTGTTCTGCGATAAGGCTGTCGTTCATGAGAGTAGCAGTTTGGTCTTTTCCCCCGATATATTTGGCCACACTGTTTTTATATTGGCTGTTAGCCTCCCCCTGATTGTAACCACCCGTTCGGTATTGCGTTTCGGCAGGCGTCCGCTGATAACCGGTTCCTATAAGTGTTTTCAACCGGGTTTCCAAATCGTAAGTAATGCTATCAATGGTATGGGCCATGGTCGTTACAGCAGGATTGTTATTGCTGAGACCCTTGTTCATCAAAGAGCGTATCTGCCCGTTGATGTCCATTACCGAATTATTTCTTTGCGTATAGTTGTCGTGATGAACCCGCTCGCCGGGCCACAGGTAAATGTTTAATTTCGGGTGAGCGTAATAAAACTGCGTCAGTCCAAGCTTGTCTGCCGTGCAACTGTCGCCAGAAATTTTAACAATCAATTGCACTTTTTCCGGTGTGCCGTTCCATTGCACGTCAACAGAATCGTTGATCAGTTTTGGATATTCTGCGGCAACGGTGGTAGTATGGCTGCTGTATGTAAAAGGTTGCCCGCCGGCCATTCCTTTCATCACAAAAGTTATGTTTGTATTTCCTGTGGAAGTAAAATATCCCAACACATGATACTCGCCGGGGCCGTTGTTTTTCATGGCAAGGGTTACATCCTGCGTAAGCGTAACGGGAGTGCTTTGGTTTTCGGGCAGTTGCAAAAAATGATTTTCGTTTGAATTGGAAACGGAAAAGTTGGCTGCGGAAATTTCCCAGTGCATTGTATCCTCCTCAAACCCAGGATTATCCAGTAGGTTCCACCAGACATCCGGCCCGGAGACCAAAATATTTTGCAATCCGGGATAAGTCCATTCGTTTAATTGTCCGTTTCCGTTGTGGTCGGTTTGTGCATCGAAAATGGCCGTGCCACCGTCAAACATCATGAGGTAAGCGGAAGAAATACCGCGGTCGATCAGTCGCCGGGTAACCTCGATGGCGGTGGGTTTGGCATACCACATTTCGTTGTCGGTGGTTTTTGAGTCCCAAGCGCCGCACCATACCGCCTGTTTAGTCGAGTCCATGTATTCCGAAGCCTGTTCCACAAGGCGTACATTGTCGCGTGCTACCGGTTTCAGAGCGTGAAAATCCCAGAGGTAATAAATTCCCGCATCTTGTGGCACAGGATGATAAGCCTGTGTCATAAAATAGCGGCTTCCGGGACCAAAAGGGTTGGTATTGGCATCGGTGGGCAGAATTTTAAAATAGATGAGTATCCGGTCGGGATTGGTTTTACGTATTTCGCTGGTAATGGCGTTGTAATAATCCATAATGCGGTGCGGGTCGTTATTTTTTACCAGTGCCCAGGGCTCTACAAAGAGATCGAAAATCAGCCGATGGCTTTTGTTTTTGAACCGGTTGGCCACATATCCCCACCACGAAACCATTTTATTTAGGTCGCCCGGATTGTCTTCGGTAAGTCCGTAAAAAGTAAGCACCACAGCCAGGTTTTTACTGAGCAAATCGTCGATGATGGTGTCGGTTTCGTCAAGCAGCCGGCCTACGGAAGCATTGTAAGGCGGTCCGTTTTTTATAGCCAGCATCATGGGATTGTTACTTCCCTGGTAGCGAATGCGTACACTTTGAAATCCGGTTTGTTTTATGCTGTCGCCGTAAGCCGGCTTATACGGTGCCGAAAAACCAATATTTACATTCCCCGCCTGCGGTTCAAAAAGAATTCCTTTTCCCAGCATGGAAACTGCTTTAACAGGCGAAATGGCAACATCGGGGGTTTGTGCCGGTAAATGCAGCAAAAACAGAAAATTCAATATAAGAAAAAAGAATGTTTTTTTCATGTGTTTATTTGTTAAATGCTGAAACAACATAACTAGCAGATTTTGAATAGGATGAAGTTTTTGTCTTTTCGTATAGATACATAACCTCCCCTTCCCATTGAATATGGAATGTCAATTTGAAAGATAAAACA
>JAJRQN010000140.1 GCA_024280235.1 Bacteroidota bacterium
CAATGGGAAGGGGAGGTTATGTATCTATACGAAAAGACAAAAACTTCATCCTATTCAAAATCTGCTAGTTATGTTGTTTCAGCATTTAACAAATAAACACATGAAACATCCATGATTGGTTTAAAACACACCAGGGAATGATTAACCCCAAAAAATAATCATCGGATTTAACAGCTTGCCCCGATTATTTCGGGGGATTTAACGCCTGCCTGACGGCGAGGCAGGGATGTTTTTCGCAAGCGAAAAACTAAAATCCGCTTAATCCGCTTAATCCGCCTGTCCCGCCTGTTGGTACAACAGCACGCGGGGATGACAAATATATATTATTAGATGGCAGTTAATTACAAAATTATAAACAGATGAAACACTCATGTTTAAATTTTAAGCACACAGGGGGATGATTAAAGTCCGCATAGCGGACGACTCAAATGTAGTCTCGGATTTTAATCCGGGGCGATGGTATCAGAACACATTATATCAATATTTTACAAATTTCTAAACAGATGAAAAACAAAAGGACAGAATTAAAAGTATCGGCCATTCGCAATGGCACAGTCATCGACCATATTCCGGCTGAAAACACTTTTCGTGTTTTCGCCATGCTGAACCTCGAAAAGAGTACCGACCATGTCTATTTCGGAACAAATCTCGAAAGTAAGAAGTTGGGCAAAAAGGGCATCATAAAAATCAGTAACATATTTTTCAAACCTGAAGAAATCAGCAAGATAGCTCTTGTAGCACCACATGCTACGCTCATAGAGATAAAAGATTATGAAATCGTCAAGAAAGAACAGGTTTTACTTCCGGAGGAGATCGAAAATATTGTAAAATGTGTCAACCCGAAATGTGTTACCAACAACCAAAATGTTCCAACGCACTTTAAAATTATTCAGGACTATCACGGAAAAATGAAACTCATCTGCCGGTACTGCGAAAAAGCTATGAGTATGGATAATATTGACTTTGTTTAAATAGTGGTCGTCAGAAAACGCCAATCTCTTTCTCGCCTGAGGCGAGAAAAGCTGTTGAGCTTATCTTCAATGATGCTCATTTGGGTTTTGTACCGTGTCGCGCCTCGGGCGATGAACCCGAATGTTTCCGGGCAGGATGATTTCAAATCATCCGATACAGCTGACCGAGATGGTATATCCCAAGTTGCAGGATTAATTTTGACATAAACAACAAAGGTATGAAACTGAAAAAACATCCCATTCTCCTGCTTATCGAACAAGGTGAAGGAGTACATCTTGACTTTAAATTTGAGGTTTCGGATGCGCCAAAAATAGCCCGATCGCTGGTAGCTTTCGCCAATACCGAAGGCGGAACGTTGCTTATCGGCGTGAAAGACAACGGAAGAATTGCCGGCATCCGTTCAGAAGAGGAATTTTATATGATTCAGAATGCTGCACAACGATTTTGCCACCCGGAAATCACGTTTCAAACCAAAGAATGGCAGATTAAAGGAAAAAAAGTGCTGGAAGTTACCATTCCCAAAGGCGAAAAAATCCCATACAAAGCACCTGACAAAAACGGAAGGCCAAAAGCTTTTATACGTATTGCCGACGAAAATATGCTGGTTAGCGGTGTACAAATGAAAATATGGCAAAATCAAAAAACCAGAAAAATGATTCGCTTTTCCAACAACGCCGAAGAAAAAGCCCTGCTGGTCTGCCTGAAAAAAAAGGAACAGGTTTCACTTACTGAACTCAAGAAAAACTGCGGCCTATCCCCTTTCAAAACCGAAAGACTGCTGGCCGGTTTTGTGATTCTCGGACTTATAAAAATAAAAACAACGGCAGATGGAGATTTTTTTTCGTTGGAAAATGTGCCGGAATTGGGAAGTTAAAGGTTCCTGCAATTGCCGGATTGCTATTATACTTCGCTCATTCGGGTTTTACACTGTATCCCGCTCCAAGCCATGACCATGTTATCTAAAAAATACCTATTTTTGTCATCGATGAAAGTAAGAATTTTCATATTTGTTTTGGCCCTGTTGGTTGGTTCCGTTTCTTTGCAGGCACAATCTTTCGGGCAGGATGTCAAAGGAATTCCTTCTCAAAGCAGAACGGATTTTAAACCTGACGTACGGCTTTCTCTCGGCTCTTCATTTTACAGTTTTTATCCCGGCATGAACGGTTTCAGCACATGGGTTGCCCCGGAAATTAGTATGCCTATCAACAATAAATGGACTATTTCTGCCGGCATGGCTTATACTAATATTGTTGGCACAGGCACACCGGAAATTTCCGGTTACGGAAGTCCGGTGCAAAACTACGGTTCACTTTTTGTAAAAGGCCGTTATCAGGTCAACGACAAGCTATCCATAACGGCTATGGCATACAAAACATTTAACCTCTCTCCACAAAAACCCGGAGATAAAATAAACCCGCGGGCAATTGATTTCAGCAATAGCGGTGGCTACATCAGTTTCGACTACAAAGTCAGCAATCATTTTCATATTAATGCCGCCTTTTCCATGGAAAAACGCCATTACAACCCCTTTGATCCTTATGGATATGGTAGTCCCGGCTTTGGTAACAGTTATTACGGCAATCCGATAACCCCTGCTGTACCCGGAGGATTTTATCCCGGATTTTAACGGGAGCTATCTTTTATCCACACCCGACTTATCCCAAATCCTGTATCTATCGTTGTGAAATAATTTACCATTTTCCTTTTTTACGAATTTTGTATCTTTGTATGCATAATATTTAGATATGATAAATATAAAAACAGGAAAGCTATGTTAAACTTACGAAACGAATTTATTATGGCGTTGGTAAA
>JAJRQN010000012.1 GCA_024280235.1 Bacteroidota bacterium
AAAAGATAAAATCCTTTCTATTATCGGACATGACCTGCTCGGGCCTATCGGGACGCAGAAATCTATTCTTGATATGGTAATTGACGAAGTGGATGACTTCTCAAGAGAAGAAATATTGCAATTGCTACAGACTATGAAGCCTTCGCTCGATGCCACATATACGATGATAGAAAATTTGCTTTCGTGGGCACGGATTATGCGTCGAAGTATTAAGCCCGGTTTAAAACAAAATGATCTTTCTCAGATTATTGAAAAATCGTTTGATTTACTTAAACAGCAGGCAGAACAGAAAAACATTAAATTGGTTTATTCCGATGATGCAGAGGTTCTTGCTGTTTTTGATAAAAATCTGATTGAGATTGTAATTCGGAATTTGCTTTCCAATGCCATCAAATTTTCCAACCCTGATAGTGAAATCCGTGTGGATGTTGTGCAACATGAAGAATTTGTACAAGTGAGTGTAACAGATCAGGGAGTGGGTATTTCTGAGGAGGATATACATAAAATTCTGAGTGAAAAAGAGAAAATAGAATCGCATCTCGGAACCCGTAAGGAGAAAGGTACGGGATTGGGGCTGGTGGTCGTGAAAGAGTTTGTTCAGCTTAACAACGGTCAGTTTTCTATTGAAAGTCAGCCCGGAAGAGGGACTACTTTCTCTTTGTCTCTGCCACGGGTGTAACGTATGTTACCTGTTATTGCTTTTTCAATATTTCTCATTTGTGTTTCTCCCTTTTTCCCTATTTTTGTAGTTGACAAATAAAACTCCGTTTAGGATTTATTCATTCGACGAAACAGAATTATGCTTGTGCAGAACCGGTCTGTAAAATAATAAATACTGTCTCTTTCAGTATAGCTGCATCTGATAGAATGAAGAATTACAGTTTTAAGGAGCAACAGAGGAGATAAAATATGAAATACCCCATGGTTGACCTGTCGGGTCAGTATAAGAAGCTAAAATCACAAATTGATGAAGCAATTCATGATGTGATAGACAGTACGGCTTTTATCAACGGCCCGGCTGTAAAAAGTTTTCAAAAGCACCTTGAAGAATATCTGCATGTGAAACATGTGATAACCTGTGGCAACGGCACCGATGCATTGCAACTGGCACTTATGGCTCTTGATTTGCAACCCGGCGATGAGGTGATTACCACCTCTTTTACTTTCATTGCTACGGTCGAAGTCATTGCATTGCTGAAACTGACACCTGTGTTGGTGGATGTGCTTCCCGATACCTACAACATCGATCCGGAAGCTGTGAAAAGAGCTGTTACATCGCGTACCAAAGCCATTATTCCGGTGCACTTGTTCGGGCAAACGGCGGATATGCAACAGATCATGGAAATCGCCCGTAAATACAACCTGTTTGTTGTAGAAGATACGGCACAGGCGTTGGGTGCTGATTTTACCAATTTGGAAACAGGAAAAACAGAAAAAGCCGGAACCATTGGAACCATTGGCTGCACCTCCTTTTTTCCGTCTAAGAACCTTGGCGCTTACGGTGATGGCGGCGCTGTCTTTACAAACGATGATACTCTCGCCGAAAAGCTGCGGATACTTGCAAACCACGGGATGAAAGTCAGGTATCACCATGATTTTGTTGGCATTAACTCCCGTCTTGATACGTTGCAGGCGGCTGTTTTGGATGTTAAACTTCCCCATTTGGACGAGTATGCTGCTGTTCGCCAGAAAGCGGCTGCCTTTTATGACCGGATTTTTTCCGAATGTAAAAAAATAAAAACGCCTGCAACCGCGTCTTTTACTTCGCATGTCTATCATCAATATACCATGGTGTTGCAGGATGTGGATCGGAAAGCCCTGATGGATTATCTTGCCAAACGCGACATCGCATCGGCGGTTTATTATCCCGTGCCGTTACATTTGCAAAAAGCATACTGCGATGAGCGATACGGAGAAGGTGATTTTCCGGTAACGGAAGCGTTGAGCCGCTCGGTAATGTCTCTGCCTATTCATACCGAAATGACAACGGAGATTCAGGGAGCTATTGCAGGCGCGGTTTTAGAGTTTATGCACAAAAACGAATAACTATGAATAAAGAATATTTTGCCCACGAAACAGCTGTAATAGACGAAGGCTGTGAAATTGGGAAAGGAACTAAAATCTGGCATTTTTCGCACATTATGAGTGGTTGCAAGCTGGGAGAAAATTGTAATATCGGTCAGAACGTGGTGGTTTCGCCGGAAGTGGTACTTGGAAAAAATGTAAAAGTTCAAAACAATGTTTCCATATACACAGGCGTCATCTGTGAGGACGATGTTTTCCTTGGCCCTTCTATGGTTTTCACCAATGTAATCAATCCGCGGAGTAACGTCAACAGGCGTGGACAATACACCAAAACCATTGTTCGCAGAGGTGTTTCCATTGGCGCGAACGCCACCATTGTCTGCGGACACGACATTGGTGAGTTTGCGTTTATAGGTGCCGGAGCAGTGGTTACAAAAGAAGTTCTGCCTTACGCCCTGGTGGTGGGAAATCCGGCTCGTCAGGTTGGCTGGATGAGTGAGTACGGGCATCGCCTCACTTTTGATAAGGACAACGTCGCCGAATGCCCCGAAAGCCATGAAAAGTATAAACTGGAAGTGGGAAAAGTGAAAAAAATGTAGCTTTCTTATGAAAAAAAACAGCTCTGCTTTATTTTATTGAACATATTGCCAGATTCGTTGTATATTTACTATCTCATTTAAAATAACTAAATCATGAAAATTCTTGTTACCGGCGGAACCGGATACATCGGTTCTCACACGGTTGTTGAACTACAAAACAAAGGTTTTGAAGTACTTATTGTGGATAATCTTTCCAATTCCAGTGCAGAGATTGTGGATAAGATAGAGCAAATCACCGGCATACGACCGGTTTTGGAGGTATTTGACCTTGGCGACCGCGAAAAAACCGCCGACTTCTTTAAGAGAAACAACGACCTTATGGGTGTGATTCATTTTGCTGCTTTCAAAGCGGTTGGTGAATCGGTGGAAAAACCTTTAATGTATTACCGGAATAACCTTGTTTCGTTAATGAACATCCTGGAAAGCATGAAAGAAAATGGTGTTCAGAATTTTGTTTTCTCCTCTTCGTGTACTGTTTACGGACAGCCCGATACGCTCCCTGTATCTGAAAAAGCACCTATCAAAAAGGCAGAATCGCCCTATGGCAATACAAAACAAATTTCAGAAGAAATTATTCAGGATACCATAAAAACCTCTGACATTCACGGTATTGCCCTTCGCTATTTTAACCCTATCGGCGCTCACGAAACAACTTTGATAGGGGAGTTGCCGCTCGGTGTTCCCAACAATCTGGTTCCATTTATAACCCAAACAGCTATTGGAATACGTGATGAGTTGAAAGTCTTTGGCAATGATTATCCGACCCCGGATGGGACGCCTATTCGTGATTATATCCATGTTGTTGATCTTGCCAAAGCTCATGTGGTGTCTGTGAATCGCATGATTCAGAACAAAATGAAAAAAGTTTTTGAGGTTTTTAACCTTGGAACCGGAAAAGGTTATTCGGTGCTGGAAGTGATTAAGGCATTTGAGAAAGTTTCGGGACAAAAGTTGAATTACAGGATTGTAGGACGGCGCGAAGGCGACATCATCCAGGTTTGGGCTGATCCTTCCTTTTCTAACGAAGAACTGGGATGGAAAGCCGAGAAAGAGCTGGATGAAATGGTAGCTTCTGCGTGGAAGTGGGAGCAGGCTTATCGGACAGAAAATAAATAAAGCTTGCCGGAAAACTTCAATTTCTTCGTTACGCTTACTTTGGGTATTAGTCATTTACATTAGTAAACTCCTAACACTCAAAGTTTCTCAAGCCTCGAACCTGAAGCTTTCTGACTAAGCAGATTAGAAATAGAGAGTTTTCTTGTTGACACTAAATAGATTGAAGAAAATTAATGAAAATGTGAAACCATCATGACGTTAAAAAAATACATAAAAGGATGATTATAAGTTCCGTTGGGAGCGTTATTTTGTTAACCACGGGTTTTAACCCGTGGTAGAAAAAAAGGCATGACCGTTTTGGCGTGATTTTCGATGGCGAAGCCGAAAATTATGACAAAACAAAATGCAATAGATCAATATATTACAAAATTATAAACAGATGAGAAAAATATTAATTACCGGAGGTGCCGGTTTCATCGGCTCACATGTGGTACGGCTGTTTGTCAACAAATATCCTGATTATGAAATTTATAACCTTGACAAACTGACTTATGCGGGAAACCTTGAAAACCTGAAAGATGTAGCTAAAAAACCCAATTATCATTTTATTCTTGGCGACATTACTAATGATGATTTTATCCGGCAGTTGTTTTTAAAAGAGCAATTTGATGGTGTCATCCATCTCGCTGCCGAGTCGCATGTGGACAGGTCTATCACACATCCCAACGAATTTGTCATCACCAACGTGGTGGGGACGGTTAACCTCCTGAATGCAGCTAAAGCAATATGGAAGGACAACTATGAAGGGAAACGTTTTTATCATGTTTCCACCGATGAAGTTTACGGTGCGTTGGGAGATGAAGGTTATTTTACCGAGGAAACCCGCTACGATCCGCATAGTCCGTATTCTGCCTCCAAAGCCAGCTCCGACCATTTTGTAAGAGCCTATCATGATACTTACGGTTTGCCTGTTATTATTTCCAATTGTTCAAACAATTACGGTCCAAATCAGTTTCCCGAGAAGCTTATCCCGTTGTTTATCAATAATATCAGGCATAACAAGCCGTTGCCTGTTTACGGAAAAGGAGTGAATGTCCGCGACTGGTTGTATGTGGAAGATCATGCAACTGCCATAGACGTGATTTATCACAACGGTGCCACCGGGCGGACTTTTAACGTTGGTGGTCATAACGAGTGGCGCAACATCGACCTGATAAAAGTACTTTGTAAAGTGGTGGACAGAAAACTGGGACGTGAGGCCGGAACTTCCGAAAAACTAATTACTTATGTTACCGACCGCGCCGGCCATGATTTGCGATATGCCATCGATTCGTCAAAATTGCAACGTGAATTGGGATGGAGACCCAGCCTGCAGTTTGAAGAAGGTATTGAAAAAACCGTGGATTGGTATCTCAGCAACAAACAATGGCTCGACAATGTTACATCGGGAAATTACCAAAATTATTACAAAGAGATGTATGGCAACCGGTAAATGGCCATTTTTAAAGCTTACCTGTTATCATCTTATGAAAAATTTCCAATAATATGGATATTTAAAAGCCTGTAATACAATAATTAAGCATGAATTGAAAACGGAAGATATTTTTTTCAACAAACATTTGAAAAATCAAAAAAATATTCCGTTCTTTGCACTCCATTTTTTGAACACGATAAAAAGCGAAACCATGTCAAGAATTTGTCAGATAACAGGAAAAAAAGTGATTACCGGAAACAATGTTTCCCACTCACATATTAAAACCAAAAGAAAATTTCATCCGAACCTTCAAACCAAACGGTTTTACATTCCTGAGACCGATAAATGGGTTACTTTGATGGTATCGGCTGCCGGGATTAGGACCATTAATAAAAAAGGTATTTTCAATGCCCTGAAAGAAGCCGAAGAAAAAGGTTTTTATAAAGCCTGAGTTAAAAAATAATGTTTAAAAAAAAGCTGTCAGCCTTTGGCCGACAGCTTTTTTTGTATCCTTATTTTTTTGCTATTTTATTATTAGTAGGAGTCGTGAAGAATATCTTTCACTTTCTCTTCAAGGCTTTCAAAGACGTCTTTTTCATCTCTCTCGGCCCGGATAGAAAAATATTTTCCCTGATTTTTATAATAGTCAACGACCGGGTTGGTCTTTTCTTTGTATTGCTCCAGCCGGTTTACAATCAACTCGGCGTTGGCATCGTAAGGCCGGGCTTTTTCTGTGCGACCACGTGCCGAAAGTCTTTTTATCGCATCAAGTGTCGGGATTTTCATGTCGATCATGGCCGAAACCGACATATTTACCCGCTGGAGCAGACCATCAAGGATGTAAGCCTGAATAAGTGTCCGGGGGAAACCTTTAAAAATAAAGCCGTTAGCATCCGGATTTTCATTGATTCTGCGTTCAATAAGCTGAATGGGGATTTCGTCCGGTACAATCTCTCCCTTGTCCATGTATGGTTTGGCAAGCTTTCCTATTTCCGTGCCATCTTTAATTTCCTGACGCATCATCTTTCCTGTAGAGATATAGACTAATCCGAATTCTTTGGCCAGCAGGTTGCCCTGAGTTCCTTTTCCGGCTCCCGGTTTTCCAAGTAGAACGATATTCGTTTGTGAAACAGATTTTGTTTGTTCAACGACTTCAACAATATTTTTAAAGATTTCATCAATTTCACCAACGCCATTCAGAGGATAATATTTGTTCTTTTTGGCATAAAAGTCAGCAACCGGTTTTGTTTTATTTTCATATTCTTTTAACCGGTTTTTAATAACTTCAAGGTTGTCATCCGAACGTCCGGAAACTTTAGCCCTTAACAAAAGTCGCTTGATCAGCTCGTCTTCAGGGGCCTCAAGGCTTACCATGCAATTTAGTGAGGTATTGAGCTTTAATAGAAGGCCTTCCAGAATATAGGCCTGTACTGTGGTTCGCGGGAAGCCATCAAATAAAATTCCTTTTGAATCAGGGTTAGTCTTGATCTTTTTTTCAATAAGTTGGATCACCAATTCGTCATCTACCAGACCGCCCTGTTCAATAATTGATTTAGCTTTCATACCCAAATCAGAGCCTTCTGCGATTTCTGTTCGCAGCATGTCTCCGGTGGAGATGTAAGTCAGGTTATACTTTTCAAGGAGTTTTTTCGACTGGGTTCCTTTCCCCGCCCCGGGTGGGCCAAAAAGTGCAATATTTAACATGATTTTAAGGTTTTAGGTTATTGAACGATTTTGTAAATATCTTTCAGGTTGCGGGCCTGGCCATTGTAATCAAGGCCGTAGCCGATGATAAAATCATTGGGTATTTCTAATCCGATATAATCAATTTTAAAATGTTTTTGATACGAATTCGGCTTAAAAAGAAGTGTGGCGATACGCAGCTCTTTTATTTTCTTATCACTCAGGTATTCCAGAACCTTTTCCATGCTTATGCCCGTATCCACAATGTCCTCCACCAATACTACCGTGCGTCCTTCAACGGATTCGTCCAGCCCGATAAGCTGGCGTACATTACCCGTTGACTGCGTTCCTGAATAGGAGACAAATTTGATAAATGAGATTTCTGCCGGGAAATGCAGCTTTTTAAACAGGTCGCCTGCAAACATAAATGCACCATTGAGGATAACAAGAAAAAGCGGATTGTTATCAGCCAAATCATGCTCCAGATCAACAACCATCTTTTCGATGGCAGCATCTATTTTTTCATGGGAGATATACGGTTCAAAAACCTTATCAAGTACTGTAATTGTTGCCATTGTAAATAATAAATTTATAATAGCTCACAAAGATAATATTTCATTAATATTTTTGGCTTTTTATTGTGAAAAATATTTTTTGATGCGATGAAAGGATGGAATAAAGGGTAAAAGGGTTGGAGGATTGAAGGGTTGAAGAGTAAGAGGGTTGGAGGGTGGTGAGCGGGTGAAATGAACCGGTAATTAGTATGTGGGCAAGTGAAGGAAAATAGCAGATGAAACACGCATGGGGCAAATCGCCACACAATTTGTTCCGTTAAACGGGAGGAACATTATCAAAGTCCGCCTTAGGCGGACGACTCAAATGTAGCCTTGGATTGAAGTCCAAGGCGATAGTGTCAGAATGCATCACATCAGTATTTTACAAAATTATAAACATATGAAACATCCATGGCCCCGCCTCAGGCGGGAACACACAGGAAAATGATTATTCTGCAAAAAAAATAATCCATGAATTTCACGAATTTAACGAATGTTTTTCGCTTGCGAAAAACTAAAATCCGCTTAATCCCCCGAAATAATCGGGGCAAGCTGTGTAATCCGCCTGTCCCGCCTGTTGATACAACAGCAAGCGGGGATGATAAATATACTATATTTGATAACAGTTAATTACGAAATTATAAACACATAAAAACATAAGGTTCTAACCATTAACCTTATTAATATTCCGAATATGTACCGGTGTATGTGTTGTACTTTACATTCAGGAAATACTTACTTTTGTAAAAAACTAAAAGCTTATGAAACCACGCGTAAGTATCATTATGGGAAGCACTTCCGATTTGAAAATCATGGAAAAAGCAGCCCTGTTTTTTGATGAGATAGAGATTCCTTTTGAGATGAATGCCCTTTCGGCACATCGTACCCCTGAAGCGGTGGAAGATTTTACTAAAAATGCAGAAAAGAGAGGCCTTCAGGTGATTATTGCCGGTGCCGGTATGGCTGCACACCTGCCGGGGGTTATTGCTGCTTCAACAAATCTCCCGGTCATCGGCGTTCCCATCAATGCCACGTTGGATGGTATGGATGCGCTACTCGCCATCGTTCAAATGCCTCCCGGAATTCCTGTGGCAACGGTGGGTATCAACAATGCGCTCAATGCTGCTATCCTTGCTGCTCAAATGTTGGCTGTGGAAGATGAAAATATTCGTGCTAAACTCAAAATTTACAAATCAGGTCTGAAACAAAAAATCGAAAAAGCCAACACGGAATTACAAGCGCTGAAATATCGTTTTAAAACCAATTAATAAGTATTCCTAACATTCTTTGGCTGGCTTTCTCTTTCTTGTTTTACCGTTTTGTGTCTGTTTCTTCCATAGAATATTCTACCTTTGTAACTTAATTTTAATACAATGATAAAGGAACGTTTGAAAGGAAAAACGGTTCCCGTTCGCGTGGGCGTTACCCATGGCGATTATAACGGGATAAGTTACGAGGTGATGATTAAGGCCTTAATGGATAGTCGTTTATACGAATTATTTACACCCGTTATTTACGGGTTGCCTCGTGTGATTGGCTTTCATCGCAAGCATATGCATCTTTCCGATTTCAATTATAATGTTATTTCCAATATCTCGAAATTAACGCCAAGAAAATTGAACATTCGCAGTATCAGCGACGATGAGGTAAAAATTGAATTTGGGAAATCTACTCAGCTTGCCGGCGAATATGCTTTTCAGGCTTTGGAAACTGCTGTAAAAGATTTACGGGATAAAAAGATAGATATTCTGGTTACAGCTCCCATAAACAAGGAAAATATTCATTCGGAAAAGTTTAATTTTCAGGGACATACAGAATACCTCACGCAACGCTTCGGTGCTGAGAACTCGTTGATGCTCATGGTTTCCAATCATCTGAGAGTGGGTACTGTTACCAACCATGTACCCATTAGCGAAGTGGCCGGTGCTATTACCGAAGAACTTATTCTTACCAAACTCGCCATACTGAACGATTCGTTGAAAAAGGATTTCCTCATTGTCAAGCCTAAAATAGCCGTGTTGGGATTGAATCCTCATGCCGGCGATAAAGGGGTAATTGGCACCGAAGATGAATTGCTCATTCATGCTGCAATTGTTAAGGCTAAGAAATAAGGTGTTCTGGCTTTCGGCCCTTTTCCTGCTGATGGATTTTTCGGCGCCGGCAGCTATACGAAATACGATGCTGTTTTGGCCATGTATCACGATCAGGGACTGATTCCTTTCAAGTTGCTGGCTTTGGACAGCGGCGTAAACTATACGGCAGGGTTGCCCATTGTGCGTACTTCACCCGACCACGGAACAGCTTACGATATTGCCGGTGAAAATGTGGCTTCTCCGGTTTCCATGCGGCAGGCAGTATATCTCGGAATAGATATTTACAGAAATAGGCAAAAATGGGAAGCAATGAATGCAAACCCTTTGTCGGTCAGTGCACAGGAAAACAGCCGGTTACCTAAGTCTTGATTTTTTACCTGATAGGGTCTGTTTTCACCTGATGATAACAAAAAACTATGTTACACAAACAATATTCGGGAGATGAGCTGGTCGCAGTGATGAAAGCAACACTCTTTTCACCTGATGTTTTGGCCATTAACGTTGAAGATATTCTTATTGACAGCCGCAGGTTTATCCGTGCCGAAAAATGTCTGTTTTTTGCTCTCTCGGGGAAAAGAAATGATGGCCAAAAATATGTTAACGGACTTTACAAAAAAGGAATACGCTATTTTGTAGTCCCTAATAGTTTTTCTGCTGTTTCCGGTATGGAAGATGCGTCATTTTTTCGTGTGTCCGATACACTGAAAGCGTTACAACAGCTCGCTGCATATCATCGCAGTCAGTTTGATATTCCGGTTATTGGTATTACAGGTAGCAATGGGAAGACTATTGTGAAAGAGTGGCTTTTTCAGTTGATGAGTCCGGACAAAAAAATCGTACGTAGTCCGAAAAGTTATAATTCTCAAATCGGAGTACCACTGTCGGTATGGCAAATGAACCGGCAAAATGAATTGGCTATTTTCGAAGCCGGCATATCCCGTCCCAACGAGATGGAGCATCTGCAAACTATCATCCAACCCACTTTGGGCATTTTTACCAATATCGGCGAAGCTCACAGCGAAGGATTTATCAACATGGCTCAGAAAGTTGGTGAAAAGCTGAAACTCTTTCCGCGTGTTGACACTTTGATATACAACAATGATCAAAAGGAGTTGTTGGAAGTCATTATTCGTACAGGTATTCTCGAAAATCTCAATACATTCACATGGGGCAGGGATGATAACAGCAACCTGCGCATTGTTGAAAAACGAACGGAGGAGACATTAACAAAAATTTTTGCCGATTATCAAGCGGAAAAAATCGCTGTTACCATCCCTTTTACAGATGCTGCTTCTGTTGAGAATGCAATTCATTGCTGGGCCGTCATGCTGATCCTGGGATATGACCATAAGGTTATCAACAGACGTATGGCAGCGTTGACGCCTATCGCCATGCGCCTCGAACAAAAGGAAGGCGTTAACAACTGCACCATCATCAATGATGCTTATAATTCCGACTATAATTCACTTACTATTGCGCTGGATTTTATGCAGCAGCAAAATCAGCACAAGGAAAAAGTAGTGATTCTTTCGGATATTCTGCAAAGTGGTCGTGGCGAAGAAGACTTATATGGAAATGTTGCCGGACTGTTAAAACAAAAAGGTATTTCCCGGATTATCGGCATCGGCGTTGCTATCTCGCGTCATGCGGGATTGTTTGAAATAGAAAAAGATTTCTTCCCGACAACCCGCGATTTTCTTGCCGGTTTTCCCATGGCTTCCTTTCGCAATGAAACCATTCTGCTGAAAGGAGCCAGAGTTTTTGAATTTGAACGTATCAACCGGTTGCTACAGCAAAAGGTTCACGAAACTGTTTTCGAAATCAATCTGAGTGCACTCATCGAAAATCTCAACTTCTTCCGCTCAAAACTAAAACCAAAAACCAAAGTTATGGCTATGGTAAAAGCTTTTTCGTATGGAAGCTGAAGTTTTGAAATTGCCAATGTACTTCAATTCTATCAGGTGGATTATCTTGCCGTGGCTTATGTGGACGAAGGGGTTGAGCTGCGCAATGCAGGTATCCGGCTGCCCATAATGGTGATGAATCCCGAAGAGTATGCCTTTGATTTAATGATAAAGCATCAGCTTGAGCCGGAGATTTTTAGTTTTCGTGCACTGCAAATGCTGGAAAAAGCCATCCGGAAGAACCATCTGCCGCAAAACAAACCGGTTAAAATTCATTTGAAACTCGAAACAGGGATGCACCGGCTGGGCTTTCAGGAAGAAGATGTGGATGAATTGATATCGCGTCTCAATGGCAATCCGCTGATTTATGTTCAGTCTGTATTTTCTCATCTTGCGGGGAGCGACAAACCTGCTCTGGACGACTTTACCCGGATGCAGATTGCGCATTTTCAGAAAGTTGCACAGAAGCTAAAGGAAAATCTGCCCGGGCCTTTTATGATGCATTTGCTCAATTCTGCCGGTGTAAGTCGTTTTCCGGAAGCACAATTCGATATGGTACGTCTTGGCATTGGCTTGTATGGTATTTCTTCGTACAAGGAGACAGCGGACAGGTTACGAGATGTTACCAGTCTGCGAACGGAAATTACTCAAATAAAAAATGTCAAGGCGGGAGAGTCGGTAGGCTATAACCGTAGTTTTATTGCGAAAAAAGAACATCGCATTGCCACTGTTTCTGTGGGCTATGCAGATGGGCTGTTTCGTTTGCTGGGAAATGGTAATTTTTCGTTTTGGATAAAAGGAAAACCAGCGTTAGTGATTGGCGATATCTGCATGGATATGTGTATGATTGATGTAACCGGAATGAAAGTAAAAGAGGGTGATACGGTATTTGTCTTCAACGCCGAACATCCCGTAATTGAACTTGCAGAAGCGGCAAAAACGATTCCCTATGAGGTGCTTAGCCGCATCTCGCGCAGGGTAAAACGGGTGTATTTTTATGAGTAGAGGTACATGTAGAATTGTTGTAATTTAGATGCACTTTTAATATAGGAGTTAAAAAGAAACAAAACCTGAACAACTACCAAATGAAAAATAGTAAATTCTATTTTCCAAAATATTCCCTCTTACTTTTGCTGGCTTTGCTAACTGTTCTCTTTTTTATCTACGGTTTTGATACTATTTTATTTCTGCACCCACAAAGTGTTCATCAGTGGCGGCAATGCGATTGTCTCTCATTTTCGCAAAATTATTATCACAACGATGGAACTTTTTTTGCACCGGTTATCAATTATCTCGGCAGGGATGGAGATGGCAAAACAGTTTCCGATTTTCCTCTTCTTTATTACAGTATTGGAAAGCTTTGGAAAATAACGGGTTACCATGAATATGTGTATCGACTTATTGTTTTGATTATCAGTATTTCCGGTTTAGTTGCTCTCGCAAAAACGGTAGAAGGTATTCTGAAAGACAGCTTTATGGGAATATTTACAGCGCTTATCCTCTTTAGTTCTACCATATTCGTTTACTATTCCAATAATTTTCTGATGAATGTGCCCGCTTTTGGTTTCGCATTGATGGCGTTGTATTTCTTCTACAGGTTTTATGATTCCGGAAAGAATAAATTTCTCTATCTCTCAATGTTATTTTTCCTTATTGGGGGGTTACTTAAAACCCCATCACTTATGGGCTTTGTAGCTATTCTTGGAATTTATTTTCTGGAGCAAATATCGCCTCTCAGATTTGGGAAAAACGGTAGGTTGTTTCCCCGGCCTAAAAGTCAGGCTCTTCCTTTGCTTATGGTAATTCTACTTATTGCCCTTTGGTACGGGTATGCTGCTTCGTATAATGAAAAACACAATACCGGTATCTTTTTGATAGGAATTTTGCCAATTTGGGATATTAGTAAAGCCCATATTCTTGATATTATCCATTTTGCAAGAATTTTGTGGTTAAGTAGTTACCATAGTAAAATCATGCAAGGTATCGCCATCGTTCTATTCTTTTTTGTACTGTTTTCTTATAAAAAGACGCACAAATTTCTGTGGTATTTTATGACCTTTCTCGGATTAGGATTTATTTTGTACCTGATGCTGTTTTTTCAGGTTTTTAATCATCACGATTACTATTTGATCAACCAGCTTATATTTATGGTAAGTATTTTTACGGCGTTTTTTTATCTTCTGAAGTATTCTTTTCCAAAGATTTTTGGCAGTATGACCTTTCGAATAATACTGCTCTTATTGCTGGCTTATAATGTAAAGGTATGTGCGAAAAACATCCATGACCGTTACCATGTAAATTGGCTTAATCCTTATTTGACGGACACAAAAGAGTTGGTGAACATTACACCATATTTACGTTCGCTTGGGATAAAACGGACAGACCCTATGCTGGTGGAGCAGGATCCCAGTTTTGATATTACCTTATATTTTATGGATCAGAAAGGCTACACCACTTTTGGCGGCCGATTCAGGGATAGTCTGGAAATCAGGAAAGAGATTAAGAAAGATTTGAAATATATGATGGTTACGGATAGCAGCCTTTTAAAACGACCTTATTTACAACCATTTATTCATCATCAAATTGGCCGCTGGAATAAATTTTATATTTTCAAACTAAACCATAGAAACAAGTAATAGGGTATTTGCTATTGTCAAATACTTTTTTTGATTACTTTCGTTAAGGGAACCGTCATTATACTTTGACATATAAATCAGAATTTATGAAAATTGCAGTTGTGATACCAGCTTACAAAGTGAAGGATCAAATACTTACAGTTTTAAATGAGATAGATGAAATGGTGAGTTACATCATTGTAGTAGATGACAATTGTCCTCAGAAAACAGGAGAATGGGTTGAAAAAAATGTACTGGATAATCGGCTGATTGTATTATACCATGATAAAAATAAGGGTGTTGGAGGAGCTGTCAAAACAGGGTTCAAAAAAGCGTTGGAGCTATCTGTTGATATAGTTGTTAAAATTGATGGCGATGGACAAATGGATACTAAGTTTTTACCAACTCTTATTGAACCAATAATACAAGGACGTAGTGACTTTACAAAGGGAAATAGATTTTTCTTTTTGTCAGAGTTAAAGGAAATGCCTTTTTTAAGGCTTGCAGGAAACAGTATTTTATCATTCGTTAATAAAATAGTAAATGGATATTGGAATATCATGGATCCGACAAATGGTTTTATTGCGGTTCATACCTCCTCTTTATCGCTGATTTCGATAGAAAAGTTATCCGACCGCTATTTCTTTGAAAGTGATTTATTGTTTCGCATGGGAACTATCAGAGCTGTTGTTACAGATATTCCTATGGCTCCGAAGTATGAAAATGAAACGAGTAGCCTGAATATTGCCAAGGTGTTGTTTGAATTCCCTCCAAAATATGCAGTGCGCTTTTTTAAAAGGTTGTTTTATCAATATTTTTTGCGTGATTTTAATATAGGGTCGCTGGAACTTATACTCGGATTCCTGCTATTTTCTTTTGGAGTTGTTTTTGGTGCTGTAAAATGGTTTCATGCATTAGCAACCAATATTCCTACCCCAACAGGGACTGTAATGCTTTCGGTTTTACCCATTATTTTGGGGTTTCAGTTGTTGTTGTCTTTTGTAACTTTTGATATGGCCAGTTTGCCGAAATCTCCGATACAACTTGCTTTTCCTAATTCAAGAAATTAGCCAATGAAGAACTTAATAATTAAGTTGTCGGTTGTGCTTATTATTTTTGCTGTTGTTTATACAGATTTTAATACAAAACAATGGGAAAAACCAACAAAAATTATTGAATGGGATGTCATTTCCTATTACGCTTATCTCCCGGCATGTTTTATCTATAACGATATGACTCTTAAGTTTAAAGATAATTATGCAGGACACCATAAATTCGTTTTTTGGGGTGAGAGACTGCCCAACGGGAACTACCTTATCAAAACAACCATGGGACTTTCGGTGATGTATTCACCTTTCTTCTTTGTGGCCAACAGCCTTGCAGGACATCTTGGATATGATACGGGAGGCTATTCGCTTCCTTATCGTTTCGCCATTGTAATGGCTGCTTTGTTTTATCTCGCTCTGGGATTGCTGTTTCTGACACGTGTGCTGCGCTTTTATTTTTCGGAAAAGGTTACTGCTCTTACCATTCTGGCCGTTGGTCTGGGAACAAACTTGTTTTGGTACAGTACTTTTGAACCGGGGATGTCGCATGTTTACACCTTTGCCCTCGTCTCGGTTTTTCTTTACCTGACAATTTTATGGTACCGGCGTAGCTCTCTGCTGCGAGCAGTTTTTTTGGGGTTGGTCATAGGGCTGCTTACTCTGATTCGACCCGTCAATGTGCTTTTTGTCTTGTTTTTTATTTTTTACGACATCAAAAATCTCAAAGATATCCAAAACAAACTCCTCTTCTTTTGGGAAAGAAAGCAACATATCTTACTCATGGTGCTTTTCGGATTTCTCATGCTGGTGCCTCAGTTTTTGTACTGGAAAACCGTAACCGGTCACTGGATTTATTATTCTTATGGGAAAGAAGGCTTTTTCTTTCTGCATCCGCAAATTATCAATGTCTTGTTTAGCTTTCGTAAAGGGTGGTTTGTTTATACGCCCATCATGCTCTTTGCCGTTATCGGAATTTTCTTCCTGCGAAAAAATCTCAAAAGATTCGCATTTCCTACACTGACGTTTCTAATCGTCTATCTGTATGTTGTTTCTTCATGGTGGTGCTGGTGGTATGGTGGTAGCCTCGGACAACGTGAACTGATTGATATTTATCCCGTTATGGCTTTGCCTTTGGCGGCCATGTTGCAATGGGTATTCAGCAAAAAAGCTGTATTAAAATATATTGCGGGGACTCTTCTGGCAGCTGCGGTAGTTTTGGGCATATTTTACAATGTGCAATATTATTATGGTTCCATTCACTGGGATTCCATGACACAACAGGCTTATTTTAACTCATTTGGACGGGTTCATCCTTCACAAAAATTTTACCGGTTAATAAAATCGCCTGATTATAAAGATGCACTCATTGGCAAACCTGAAAAATTAGAAAAAACAATGGAAAAACAAGAAAGAATAGATGAAATTATCAGGCGGATAGAATCAGACAAAAAATGGTTTAATCTTGTAAAGCAAAAGGCCTTAAAAAGTAATATCTCAGTGGATTCGATGTTACACCTTGATGCCCGGTATGTGCTGGACCATGAAAAATAATGATTATCCAATACCTCTGTTTGGTACTGTAATTCCTCAAACTATGAAAGTATTTTCTGTTACTTTTGCATTCTAAAAACATGGATATGAAACGCATTTGGATATTGACGGTTGTTTTGCTGATAACATGGACGGCAATGGCTCAGAAGGGTTATGAGATTCACATAAAGATTGCCGGTTCTACCGACACATCACTATTGCTGGCATCGTATTATGGTAATAAAATTAAGCTTGTGTATACGGCTCACACAACAAAGCCGGGTAACTTTGTTTTTGAGGGAAAGAAAGCTTTGCCCGGCGGTGTTTACATGGCGGTAAGCCCGAAAAAAGTAAAACTGTTTGAGTTCCTCATCAACAAAAGTCAACGTTTTACTCTTCAAACCAATGTAGCTAATATTTCCATGCATCTGAAAGCAGAGAATTCACCTGAAAACACTGTTTTTTTTAATTATTTACAGAGTAGTGGTAAGATTTACAAAGAGGTTTTGGCGTTGAGGAAAAAGCTGAAACAGACAGACACGAACTCACCTGACCATAAAAAAATTCAGGAAAACATCACTGCTTTGCGAAAAGAGAATGAGGATAAAAGAATGGCTTTGATACAGTCTCATCCGGGTACCTTTGTGGCTAAATTATTTGATGCCATGTGGGAAGTGCCGGCACCTGAAAAAACGGTTTCCACCGATTCCCTTTATAAATTTCATTATGTCAGAAGCCATTTTTGGGATCATTTCGATTTAAGCGATCCACGGTTGCTACGAAGTCCCATGTATGCCCAAAAGCTTAATACTTATTTTAAGCAGCTGGTTCCTTTTCAGCCCGATTCAGTTGACCATGCCATTGATGAGGTGATTGCCAGGGCAAGGCCTTCAGAGGAATGTGTCAGCTACCTTGTTTGGTATTTTACCGTGAAATACCAAAACCCTAAATACATGGGCTTTGACAGGGTTTTCGTACACATGGTGGATCAATATTTTGCCAAAGAACCCATCAATAATACCTCCGCATCCATTTTAAAACTTCTTGTAGAGCGTGCTGCCAAGATACGCCCGTTACTTATTGGAAATCCTGCTCCCCAACTTATTTTGCAGGATACTACCGGAAAATTTGTGTCGTTTTATGATATTCGCAAGAAACTTACGCTACTGTTTTTCTGGGATTACAAATGTCATATCTGCAAAAAGCAGTTGGCAGAGCTGGTTCCCATGTATCCCGAATTGGCGAAAAGATACAACCTTGCCGTTTATGCTGTCAACATAAATCCTGATTTGGACAACTGGAAAGCCGCGGTGCGAAACCGCCATCTGCCGTGGATAAACGTGAACGGAACGCGCAGTATAAAGGGTAACTTTTCAAAGCTTTATGATATTCATGGTACACCACAGCTTTTTTTATTGAATCAAAATAAGGAGATTATTGCAAAGCAGTTTTCTGTGGATCAGTTGAAAATGATACTTCAGGATACTGCAAAGCGGCAATCTGTGAAATAATTTTGAAAGTACGGACAATCAGGCGGCCTGTCTTTCCGTTATTTTAATACTTTTATAGCCCGAAAAAATAAATATTCTTGCGGATGAAAAAATTTACTTTTTTATTTTTCCTTACCGTTTTATCTTCATGGGTGTGGGGACAGTGCAACACGACTGCTGACTTTACATATGCCTACACGGATTGTAGTACCATTCAGTTTACCGATGCTTCCCCCTCCCCGTCCAATTATAATTTGGTCAAGTGGGAATGGAACTATGGGGATGGTTCCACAGCAACGGGCCAATCGGTTACCCATACTTTTACCCCTGGCATTACAGTGCAGGTTCAGCTTATCGTAACAGCCGACTCCTCCGGCGTTACCTGTACTGATACTGTTGTGAAAACTATTGTTGTACATGCTCTTCCCACTGTTTATGTTGCCAGCGATCCCAATCCGTCCTGTATTACGGTTTCTGCTAATTTTTTCGGTTCTTCCGGACAGAAAATCAAAAGCTGGCAATGGGATTTTGGTGATGGGAAATTTGATACTTTGCAGAATCCGATACATTTGTATCCTGATACCGGATCTTATCAGGTAGTTTTGCATGTGGTTGACACCAACGGATGTGCAAATCAAAACACTCCGGCTTACGTACAATTTGTTAAGCCTGCACCTTCTTTAGATTTTTCATGGGATATTAATCCGGCAGCAGTTATTGATAATTTGCAATTTACTGCAACTGCTCAGGGAAATGTTATCTCCTGGCATTGGGATTTTGGGGATGGCGATACTGCTAATATTCAAAATCCGACCCATCAGTACAAAGCTACCGGCCAATATCACGTTACTCTTTCAATTGTTGTAGATGGATTGTGTACTAATTCTTTAACAAAGACTGTTTCTATTGATCCTTTACCTGCGCCACAATTTTCCATTTCTCCGGTTTGCTTGAATGATACTACTTTTTTCACAGACCAATCCACAACCCCTGTTGGAACTATTCAAATCTGGAAATGGTTCTTTGGAGACGGAGACAGCTTAATATTGCATAGTCCGGCAAACTCCAATGCAAAGCATATCTATCTTGTTCAGGCTACTTATCAGGTTACGCTTCTTACGATTAATTCATCGGGGTATCAAAGGAGTATCACAAAAACAATAGCTGTGAAGCGGAAGCCAATAGCTGCTTTTTCTTATACGGACACCTGTTTTACGAAACCTATCCTTTTTACGGATAACTCTTCCGAAAACGGTGGTTCTGCTATTAATCTTTGGAACTGGAATTTTGGTGATCCGGCATCTGGTGTAAATGATACTTCCTCACTCCGGAACCCAACACATACAATGAGCATTCCGGATACGTTTGATGTCAGACTTATCGTTACTAATATGGATGGCTGTCAGGATACAACTTTGCAACCAGTGGTTGTCGATTCTTTACCTGCTGTGGAATTTACTAAATCCAAAGATTCACTTTGTCTGGGCGAGGATGTGCATTTTAATGGAATTGGTCACGATATAGAATCGTGGTATTGGGAGTTTGGCAACGGCGATACCTCTACTTATCAACAACCTATATATCGCTATGAAAAACCTGGTTTATACACGGTTACTTTAACGGTTACAAATCTCAAAGGATGTACTAATTCTGTAACCCATAAAATTTATGTCATTGCCTTACCACGGACAGACTTCTCGTTTACCGCATCCTGCATAGGAGATTCTACTTATTTTACGGATCATTCTGCCGATTCGGTTGGCTATATAGCAAAGTGGAATTGGAACTTTGGTGATACCGCTTCTACGGATAATTCATCGATATCTCAAAACCCTGTGCATCATTATGGAATTATCTCCAGTTATGAGGTGCAATTAATCACCACAAATAACTACGGATGTAGTGATTCTGCTTCGAGGTATGTGCATGTTTATGATAAACCCAAACCAGGTTTTGTCTATTTCCAGTCTTGTAATCCGGCAACAGAAGTCCGGTTTAATGACACTTCCCGAATGGGGAGTAGCAAAAGTCCGATAAAAAACTACTTGTGGCACTTTTATCAAAATGACACTTCCCATTTGAAAGATCCAACCTACAAATTCTTTGAATATGATACCAACTATCTGGTAACTTTAAGAGTTACGGACACGAACAAATGTTCTAATGTTGATACTGTTTTGGTACATTTGCGCGACAGCCTGCGAATCGATTTTACAGCACCAAAAGTTTGTTATACCCAACCTACGCGTTTTAGTGCCTCTTACCTGCCTTCCACCGATTCCATTTCCCGATATACCTGGAATTTTAATGATGGAAGCCAGACGGTTACTACTTATCTTGATACCATAAGCCATGTTTTTCCGCATCCCGGTGTTTATAATGTGGAGTTGAGTGCTGTTGATACAAACGGATGCTCCACTATTGTCATGCATCAGGCCATTGTAGATTCATTGCCGATACCTGATTTTTCTTTTGTTACCCCGGCATGTGACCAGCCTACTTACTTTACAGATTCATCAAAAGGGGGCGGTAATTTTATAAGCTCATGGTACTGGAATTTTGATGATCCTCCTTCCGGTGCTGATAACATTTCAAACTCTGAAAATACCAGTCACTTTTATGGGCCTATGGCCGGAACTTATAATGTGAAATTAATTGTAACCAATTTTAACGGATGCATTGACTCTGTTACCAAGCCGGTAATTAGACCCTCCTGTTTATCCGTTTCTTACGGTGTCAATCCTGGTAATAGCTGTGCCGGAAATACTTATTATTTCAAAGATTTCAGCGTGTTACATTCCACCAATGGAAACATCACACAATGGGATTGGAATTATGGTGATGGTAACACCCAAACGTATCAAACTTTTACTGATTCTGTATCTCACAGTTATGCTCAGGGTGGTACTTACCATGTCCAACTTACTGTTACGGCACAAGTGAACGGAATAACTTTTAGTGTTTCTTACGATTCGGCAATTTATGTAAATCCGACTCCTACGTCTGCTTTTGATGCTTCCAATTTATGTCTTGGCGGTGAAACGGCTTTTACTGACAAGAGTTCCGGTAATGGCGAGCCTGTAACCGGCTGGATCTGGCATTTCAATGATGCAGGAAGTTCGATAGATTCTTCAATTGCACAAAACCCCACTCATGTTTTTTCCAGTGTTGCAGTGTACAATGTACAACTGATTGTGAATAACCGTTTTGGATGTTCTGATTCGTTAACCCAAATTATTAATATTGCACAGTCTCCACAGGCTGATTTTGCTGTTGGTAAAGCCTGTTCCGGTTTTGGAGTTCAGTTTTCCGATTCTTCAAAGACATTTGGTACCTCGCTAATTGGATGGCAATGGGCCTTTCATGATCCGTACTCCTCACATGATTCCGCATTTATCCGAAATCCTATTCATTTGTATGATTCGGCCGGTGCATTTTTGGTGCAACTTGTGGTAACGGACAATCACTTATGTCGTGATACGGTTTCCAGGCCTGTTGAAATTCATCAAACGCCACAAGCTGATTTTAGTATATTATATAACTATCGAGGTGTTACCGGCCAGGTACTTATGCAAAATAAATCGAAAAGTGCCAGTAGTTATTTTTGGGATTTTGGTGATGGAAATACTTCTGTTGAAGAGAATCCGGTAAATCAATATCAATCCGGCGACATATATAATATCATGCTAATTGCCACAAGTCCATACCAATGTTCTGATACAGCCATTATTGTGTATGACCTGACTTTGGGATTGTATGTGCCAAACTCTTTTGCACCTGAAAGTGACATTCCGGGAACTAATATTTTCCAACCCAAAGGGATTCATCTAAAAGAGTATCATATTCAGGTATATAGCTCATGGGGGACTTTGCTATGGGAAAGTAGTAAGTTGTCGAAAGATGGGGAACCTGTTGAAGGCTGGGATGGTACGTACAAAGGACAGCCCATGCCGGCAGGAACTTATCTGTGGCGTATATCTGCCCGATTTATTGATAACTCATATTGGACAGGGTCAAATAATGGAGATGGAAACATGAACCCCAATGGAACAGTAACATTAATACGCTAAGTGGCTTAAATGAAAAGACAAAGGTTATGTTTAGATTTTTAAATATTCGAATCCTGTTTGTTTTCGTGTTATCGTCTGTGTTTTTTCATCTCCAGGCGCAAGATGTGAATTTTTCGCAATATTTTAATAATCCTACCTATTTTAATCCGGCTTATGTGGGACTGAGTACCGGATTGAAGGTGCGATTGGATGTGCGCAAACAGTGGACTGGTCTCTCGGGTGAGTACCATGCTTTTTCGTTTAGTGCAGATATTGCCGACCGAAATATTCCGGGAGCCGGAGGTATTGGTTTTATTGCTACTTCTAATGTGGAGGGTATTGGCATGATTAAAACAACTCAGGTGGGGTTTATTCCGGCAGTTCGTATTCAGGTAAACAGGTTTTCAATTCTTCAGTTTGGTGCTCTTATCTCGGTTATGTCCAGACAAATAGATTGGAACAACATGGTTTTTTCAGATCAGCTTGACCCTCGCCTGGGGAATATTGGCCCCAGCAGTCTTGCTGGACCTGGCAATAGTCCGATTGTCTTTCCTGACTTTTCTATTGGGGGAATTTACCAATTAAAAAGCCGTCGTGTCGAAGGGACATTTGGCGTGGCAGTTCATCACATTACTCAGCCGAACCAGTCATTCCTGCAAGATGTGTCTCCATTACCGCGAAAATTGGTTGCTCATATGGACTTTATTATTAATTTTCGAAAAAACAGAGGCTATTATAATAGGGCCAGAAACATCAAAATTGACCCGGGAATTCTATATCAGTCACAGGCCAATATGAGTTTGTTTGCACTGGGGATAAATGCTTATATTTCTAATATTTACTTCGGTATGTGGTATAGAAATGAAGTTTTCCGGAAGACCAGTTTTACCAACTTAGTCTGGATGGCCGGAATCAACATTCCATTCAATAACGACTCTCGTATGAAACTGATGTATTCTTTCGATATGAATACTTCGCGTAACACTAATTTTACAGGGCCATCACATGAAGTGAGCCTGATTTTTGAGCTGGATAATGCCAGACTTATAAATCCCAACAAAATAAAAGTGCCTATGCATTTGCAAAATACGTTGGAATGCTCTCCATTTTAGTCTCCTCCTTACAAAAACATAGAATTAAAGCCGGAAGAACTCCGACCTGTATGTGGGACATACTGGATTCGAACCAGTGACCCCCGCCCTGTCAAGGCGATGCTCTAAACCAACTGAGCTAATGTCCCTTTCGGAAAAAAAACGGTGGGACATATTGGATTCGAACCAATGACCCCTGCTCTGTGAAAGCAATGCTCTAAACCAACTGAGCTAATGTCCCGTTTTTGTATTGATGAACGCCCTGCTTTTTTGCTTAGGGTTTGCAAAAGTAAAAAAATCTTTGATATTAATTTCCTGTAAAAAAAATATCCGGAATAAATTTCCCATTGTCGCTTTCATTATCATTTGTTATCTTTGGCCGATAAAAAAATAACCCAAAATGAAAAAAATATTTTACCTTTCCCTGGCATTCCTTTTGCTGGGCGGTCAGCTTGCCTTTGCGCAATCTGAAAAAAAAGATGTTAACCTGAGGGATTTGTGGACCAATTACAAGCTTTATCCCAAAACTGTTCACGGCATTGTATCGTTGAATAATGGTAAGCAATACACGGAGATAAAACATGGATCTATTGTCGTTTATGATTACGAAACAGGAGATTCCGTGAGAACTCTCGTTAATGGAAAAATCCTTATCCCGAAAGGAGAAAAGACACCTATCCATATTGGGAACTTTTCGGTAAATAAGGAAGAGACAAAGTTTATCTTTCCTACACAAACTGAGCAAATATACCGGCATTCCAGAATCTCATATGACTATATTTGGGATACGAAAACTCAAAAACTGACCCCTCTTTCTGATAAAGGCAAACAACGACTGGCCGATTTCTCTCCCGATGGAACCAAAGTGGCTTTCGTGAGAGACAACAATATCTTTATTAAAGACCTCAAAACCGGCAAAGAAAAACAAATTACCTTTGATGGGAAGAAAAACAACATCATCAATGGTACCTGCGATTGGGTTTATGAAGAGGAGTTTAGTTTCACGAAAGCTTTCTTCTGGTCGCCCGACGGAAAGGAAATTGCTTTTTATCATTTCGACGAAAGCAAAGTGAAACAATACACGTTGCCTTTTTATCATGGTAATAAAAGTGCTTATCCGGAAGAATATACCTATAAATACCCTGTGGCCGGTGAGAATAACTCTATCGTGCAAATATATACGTATAACCTGGCTTCCGGCAAAACGGTTAAGATGGATGTTGGCAAAAACACCGATCAGTACATTCCGCGTATTAAATGGACCTTGCAATCGGGGCAGCTTGCCATTGAACGACTCAACCGGTTACAAAATCATCTTGACATTCTGATAGCCGATGCCTCCACAGGTGAAACAAAAGTCATTTATACCGAGGACAATAAATATTACATAGATATTACCGATGACCTTACCTTTTTACCGGATGGGCAGCATTTTCTGATGACTTCCGAAAAAGAGGGCTATAATTCCATTTATCTGTGTAGTATGAATGGGAAAAAAGAAAAAAAACTAACAAAAGGTAATTGGGATGTTACCAAAGTTTATGGATATAACGCCAACCGTAAATTGGTTTATTTTCAGGCTGCCAACACATCGCCTCTCGACAGGAATATTCTTGCGGTAAACCTGAGAGGTAAAATCCGGAAAATTTCAACACGCACAGGCACTAATGATGGGAATTTCAGCAAAAGTTTTGATTATTACATCAATACGTGGAGTGATGCCAATACTCCACCTTATATCACTGTAAATGATAGTTATGGAAAAGTTATCCGTGTGTTGCAGGATAACAAAGCGTTTATCAAAAAAATGGCTCAGTACAACCTGAGCAAACAGGAGTTTTTCACCCTGCAATCTCCTGAATTTAAGCTTCCCGATGGCAAACAGATTGCCTTAAATGCCTGGATTATCAAACCTCCGCATTTTGATCCCAACAAGAAATATCCGGTACTTATGTATGTTTACGGAGGCCCCGGTATTCAAACGGTGAATAACTCCTGGGGGTGGAGTAATTATTTCTGGTTTGAGATGTTAGCCGAAAAGGGAATTGTTGTCATTTCTGTTGACAACCGCGGTACAGGAGCCCGTGGCGAACTTTTCAAAAAGATGACGTACCTGCAACTGGGGAAATATGAAATTGCTGATCAAATTGAAGCGGCAAAACTCATTAAAAAATTTCCTTATGTGGACAGTACCCGTGTAGGTATTTTTGGCTGGAGCTATGGCGGTTTTATGGCCAGCCTCGCCATCACCAAAGGAGCCGGCGTTTTCAGTATGGCTGTGGCCGTTGCTCCGGTAACCAACTGGCGGTGTTATGACAATATTTACACCGAGCGATATATGCGTACACCGAAGGTGAACCTGGAGGGGTACGACAACAACTCCCCGTTGAAGTATGTAAATAATATAAAAGGACATTACCTGCTCATTTTCGGTAGTGGCGATGACAATGTGCATCCTATTAACTCCATGAGTATGATTACCGCGCTTGTTAGTGCCAACAAGCAGTTTGATTTGATGGTTTATCCCAACAAAAATCATGGTATTTACGGTGGAAACACACGTTATCATCTCTATACAAAGATGACGGATTTTATTCTTAAATACCTCTAATAGAGATATGTGGATTCCGATATATCCAATTTAATCTACGATTTTAAGCTTAAAATCGTAGATTAAATGACAAAATCAGGCCAGAATTTGCAAATTTTGGCCTGATTTATCTGTTTCTGAGATAAAATAACAGATAATTTCTTTCAAAAAACGACTTCCGGACTTTTCTAAAATTTTTTACCGGTCAGATTAAAAATTTTTATACTTTTGCCGCTCGTAATCATTTGTTTTTATTATTAATCAAAAAGAAAGTAGGTACTTAAAATGATTATTATTCCTGTAAAAGAAGGCGAAAACATTGACAGAGCACTGAAACGTTTTAAACGTAAGTTTGAAAAAACGGGCGCCATGCGTGCGTTACGTGCCGGCCAACGCTATACGAAACCTTCTGTCAGAAGGCGGGAAGAGAAGCTGAAAGCTATTTATATTCAGCAGCTCCGTCAGGCCGAACAAGGCTAGTTAAGCTTTTTTAAGGATTTTTGTAAGAAAAAACTTTGATTCAGTTAAAAGATTTCCTATCTTTGAATCAAAGTTTTTTCTTTTGTATATGAGTGTGAATCAATTTATAAGATACCTGAAAACCGAAAGACGGAGTTCCGTTCACACTGTCCTTGCCTACCAAAAGGATATTCAGAATTTTAGCGCTTTTTTGAAAGAACAGTTTGAACTGGACAGTCCGGAAAATGCGAGCATGGAGATGGTTCGTTCGTGGATTGTGGAGCTGATGGACAGAAAACTTTCACCTGGTAGTGTCAATAGAAAAATTAGCTCCCTCAAAGCCTATTACAATTATCTTCTTAAATATGGTATTATTAAAAAAACCCCCATGCAGAATATCCACAGTTTAAAACGGGGAAGTTCTCTGCCGGTTTACGTGGATCAGGATAAAATGAATACCTTATTAAGAGAGATGCTTCCGGGAGATAATTTTGCTGCACTTCGCGACCGTTTGGTAATATTGATATTGTATGCAACGGGTATTCGCCTCAACGAGTTGATTACGTTAAAAACCGAATCAATCGATTTTTCAGGTAACAGATTAAAAGTGGTCGGTAAAAGAAATAAAGAGCGTATTATTCCGTTTTCTGTAGAGATGAAAAAGGAGATGCAGGCATATATGGAAGTTAAAGGAAAAGCATTTCCAACGGCGGGAGAGTGGCTGATTGTTACCAACAAAGGTGAGAAAGCTTACCCCAGGCTTATCTATCGAATTGTGCATAATGCATTGACAGGTTACACTGCCACAAGGAAAAGTCCTCATGTGCTCAGGCACACTTTTGCCACGCACCTTATGAATAATGGCGCTTCGCTGAATGCAATTAAGGATCTACTGGGACATGTCGATCTTTCGGCTACTCAGATATATACACATACCAGTATAGAACAGTTAAAATCAATATATTCTCAAGCCCATCCCCGGGCTTATTTAAAAAAGGAGGTTAATTATGAAAGTTAATGTTAAGTCGGTACGCTTCAGAGCGGATCAGAAACTTGAAGACTTTATCGAAAAAAAACTTCAAAAGTTTTTTGGGTTTCACGAACAGGTTTTGGATGCCGATGTTGTATTGAAGCTGGACAACAATGAGTCCCGCGAGAATAAAATTGCGGAGATTCGTCTATTACTTAAAGGTGAAGAGTTGTTTGCCAAGAAGCAAAGCAAAGCTTTTGAGGAGTCTGTTGACCAGGCAATAAATGCTTTGAAAAAACAGATAGATAAGTACAAAGAAAAATTCAAAAAATAATTTTTAAAGTTTTTAAAAAATAGTTTGGTAATTCCAACTAAACATTCTATTTTTGCAGACCTTTTTGAAAAGAGGTCTGCTTTTTTTGTAGAAAGTTCTGAAAGTACTGTGAATAAAGCAAAGAAACTGGGAAAGAGCATTAAATATAAGTGCCAGCATAGCTCAGTTGGCCAGAGCAGCTGATTTGTAATCAGCCGGTCGGGGGTTCGAATCCCTCTGCTGGCTCAGTTCATTAACATTTTGAATAAAACGGGGGGATACCGAAGCGGTCAAACGGGGCAGACTGTAAATCTGTTGGCTTAGCCTTCGGAGGTTCGAATCCTCCTACCCCCACCAGAGTAAGTAAAAAGGCTAAAGTAAAAAGGCCAAGGAAAAAAGTAATTCAATCTGACTACTTTTCACTTTGAACTTTTCATTTTGAACTTTAAACTTTAAACTTAAAAAGCGGGAGTAGCTCATCTGGTAGAGCGACAGCCTTCCAAGCTGTAGGTGGCCGGTTCGAGCCCGGTTTCCCGCTCTGGGGTTGCCGGGGTAGCTCAGGGGTAGAGCACTTCCTTGGTAAGGAAGGGGTCACGAGTTCAATTCTCGTCCTCGGCTCTGAATAGAAAAAATTGAAATAGAAATTGAAATAGAAGTAAAGTAACAATCAAACATTAATCTTTTAACATTTTTAATATGGCTAAAGAAAAATTTAATCGTTCCAAACCGCACGTAAATATTGGAACTATTGGTCACGTTGACCATGGAAAAACCACTTTAACGGCTGCCATTACGCTTACACTTCAAGACAAAGGTTTGGCAGAGTTTATGTCATTCGATACCATTGACAATGCTCCTGAAGAAAAAGAACGGGGTATTACTATTAACACTGCTCACGTAGAGTATCAGACGGAAAATCGTCACTATGCTCACGTTGACTGTCCGGGTCATGCCGACTATGTGAAAAACATGGTTACGGGTGCTGCCCAGATGGACGGTGCTATTTTGGTTGTGGCTGCTACTGACGGCCCTATGCCGCAAACCCGCGAACATATCCTGCTGGCACGTCAGGTTGGCGTTCCCCGTATTGTTGTTTTTATGAACAAAGTGGACCTGGTTGACGACGAAGAACTACTCGAGATTGTTGAAATGGAAATTCGTGATCTACTCAGTTTTTACGGTTTTGACGGTGATAACACTCCCATTATTCAGGGTTCTGCTCTCGGTGCACTGAATGGCGAAGAAAAATGGCGCGAGAAAGTTGTCGAATTAATGGCTGCTTGTGATGAGTGGATTCCATTACCAGTTCGTGACGAACACAAACCTTTCCTTATGCCTGTTGAAGATGTATTTTCTATTACAGGTCGTGGTACGGTGGCTACCGGAAGAATCGAAACCGGTATTATCCATACAGGCGACCCTGTTGAAATTATCGGTATGGGCGCCGAAAAAATGAAATCGGTTGTTACCGGTGTGGAGATGTTCCGCAAAATTCTTGACCAGGGTATGGCCGGAGATAATGCAGGATTACTGTTGCGTGGTGTTGATAAGGACAAAATCAAAAGAGGAATGGTTATTTCTGCTCCCGGAACGGTTACCCCTTACAGACATTTCAAAGCTGAAGTTTATATTCTGAAAAAAGAAGAAGGCGGTCGTCATACTCCTTTTCATAACAAGTATCGTCCCCAGTTCTATTTCAGAACAACAGACGTTACCGGTGAAGTCTTTCTTCCCGAAGGAATTGAAATGGTGATGCCCGGTGATAACGTTACTATTGAGGTCAAACTCATCTCTGACATTGCCATGAACAAAGGACTGCGTTTTGCTATTCGCGAAGGTGGCCGTACTGTTGGTGCCGGTCAGGTAACTGAGATTATCGACGATTAATCAAATAATAAATAGCATTGGGAGAGAGGTGTCCTGATAAAAATCAGGGTACCTCTTGCCTGCTAAAAATCAGGGTGGATACGGGTGTAGCTCAATTGGTAGAGTAGTGGTCTCCAAAACCATTGGTTGTGGGTTCGATTCCTACCACCCGTGCAAAACGACAGAAAAATGGCAAAATTTAGTATTGTTAGCTACCTTAAAGAAGTAAATAACGAATGGATGCATAAAGTGTCCTGGCCTACATGGAGTGAGCTGCAGAATAGTGCAATTGTGGTATCCGTTGCTTCCCTTTTAATAGCCATAGTGGTCTATTTGATGGATGTCTCATTCTCAACAATTTTGGAGAGGTTTTACGGCCTTTTTTAATGCGTTGAAACGTACTATTCGAAATAAATATATTTTTAACTTGTTAGTAACTAATCAGAACCTAACTGTAAGATGAACGAAGATTCCGGTAAAAAATGGTATGTCGTCAGAGCGATTAGTGGTAAAGAGAAGAAGGTGAAAGAACGTCTTGAAAACGAGATTAAACGTCTCGGAATAGAGGATTATATTTCGCAGATTCTCATTCCCACTGAAAAAGTTTACCAAATCCGAAAAGGAAAAAAGATCAGCAAAGAGCGGAACTATTTTCCAGGATATGTTTTGGTAGAGGCTGAACTTACCGGTGAGATTCCTCATATTATTCGTAATATCCCCGATGTACTCGGTTTTTTGGGTACACGTGGTAAAGCTGATCCCATTCGTCCTGCTGAAGTAAAGCGCATTCTTGGAAAAGTTGATGAGCTGGCAGAACAAGGTGAAGAGGTAAATATTCCGTTTATTGTGGGTGAAACCGTTACCGTTATCGATGGTCCATTCAACAGTTTTAGTGGCGTTATCGAAGAGATTAACGATGAGAAGAAAAGACTGAAAGTGATGGTGAAAATCTTTGGTCGAAAAACTCCGCTGGAACTTGGTTTTATGCAGGTGGAAAAAGAGTAGTTATTGACGTATTTTAAACAATGGGTTTAAAATGGCAAAAGAAATAAGTGGATTAATTAAACTACAGATTAGAGGCGGTGCTGCAAACCCATCCCCTCCCGTTGGACCGGCTTTAGGTGCCAAGGGTGTGAATATCATGGAGTTCTGTAAACAGTTTAATGCGCGTACACAGGATAAAGCCGGTAAGGTTATTCCTGTTATCATTACTGTTTTTAAGGATAAATCTTTTGAATTCATCATCAAGACGCCTCCGGTTGCTGTACAAATCATGGAAGCTGCAAAGCTGAAAAAAGGTTCTGCTGAACCTAACCGTGTTAAAGTGGCCAATATCACCTGGGAGCAGGTGAGAACCATTGCCGAGGCAAAGATGAAAGATTTAAACGCTTTCACCGTTGAATCGGCTATGCATATGGTTGCCGGTACAGCAAGGAGTATGGGTGTGGTAGTAAAGGGTGAATTCCCCGCAAATTAAAAATCTGTTAACAGGAGGAGAATATGGCAAAATTGTCAAAAAAACACAAAGAAGCTTTGTCCAAATTCGACATGAATAAAGAGTACTCCTTAACAGAAGCCATCGATTTAGTAAAAAGTATTACTTATACTAAATTTGATGCTTCAGTAGATCTTAGTGTACGTCTCGGCGTTGACCCGCGAAAAGCCAACCAAATGGTAAGAGGTTCTGTTACCCTGCCTCATGGTACTGGTAAAGTGGTGAAAGTGCTCGTGTTATGTACACCGGATAAAGAGGAAGAAGCCAAAGCTGCCGGCGCTGATTTCGTTGGTCTTGACGAATATGTTCAGAAGATCAAAGGAGGATGGACCGATGTAGATGTTGTAATTACCATGCCGAGTGTTATGCCTAAAGTAGGTGCGCTTGGTAGGATTCTTGGCCCCCGGGGTTTGATGCCAAACCCCAAGACCGGTACTGTTACCATGGAAGTTGGCAAGGCTGTGCAAGCAGCAAAAGCAGGTAAAGTTGATTTTAAAGTCGATAAATTCGGTATCATTCATTCTGCCGTTGGTAAAGTGAGTTTTGATAACACACAGCTTACCGACAATGCAAATGAACTACTGAACGCTATTGCGAAACTAAGACCTGCTTCTGTCAAAGGAAACTATGTAAAGAGTATCTATTTGTCAAGCACAATGAGTCCGGGTATTGCAATTGATAATAAATCGGTTAACGCCTAGATTAAAACAAGCGATTGTTATGAGAAAAGAAGAGAAACAACAACTTATCGAATCTTTAACCGAACAGCTAAGCAAGCATCATAATTTTTATCTTGCCGACACTTCTACACTAAATGCAGAAGATACCGGTAAACTGAGGAGAATGTGCTTTAACCGTGGCATTGAAATGCGGGTGGTGAAAAATACACTCCTTCGCAAAGCCATGGAGCAGTCGGAAAGAGAATTTGAGGAGTTATACGGAACACTTAACGGAAACTCATCCCTTATGTTTGCCGAGGCCGGTAGTGCACCTGCCAAATTGATTAAAGAATTCAGGAAAAAATCAAAATACCCCATCTTAAAAGCGGCATTTATTGAAGAAATGACTTATGTCGGCGATGAGCAACTTGATTTTCTGGCTTCTATCAAATCGAAAGACGAACTGATAGCCGATGTGATTTCCTTGTTGCAAGCACCTATGAATAACGTGCTTTCTGCATTAAAATCCGGTGGTAATAAATTATCCGGAATTCTTGAGACCTTATCCGAAAAAAGCGAATAAGGAAAAATAAACGAATAATAAATAAGCATTAATAACACAATTTAAATTATAACAAAATGGCAGATTTAAAAGCATTTGCAGAACAATTGGTTAATCTTACTGTTAAAGAAGTAAATGAACTGGCTGAGATTCTGAAAGAAGAGTATGGTATTGAACCCGCTGCTGCTGCAGTAGTTGCAGGTCCCGCAGCAGGCGCTGGCGATGGTGGTGCCGCCGAAGAACAAACATCTTTTGATGTTATTCTGAAAGCTGCCGGCCAATCTAAACTCGCTGTTGTGAAATTAGTTAAAGAATTGACAAGCCTCGGGCTGAAAGAATCAAAAGAATTGATTGATTCTGCACCGAAAGCTATCAAAGAAGGCATAAGCAAAGACGAAGCCGAAGCATTAAAGGCCCAGCTTGAAGAAGCCGGTGCTGAAGTGGAGGTTAAGTAATACTTTATTTCTATTCAATTGGCAACCTCTGTCCCGTTTTCGGGACAGAGGCTCGCCTATTTGTTCTTTTACATCATTCTTTCATTATTTGCCGGTGATTTTTTGAGATATACCGGCTTGTTCATCACTTAAAACTATTGTGCCTTGGCTGGAATCAAAACCGAAAGAATCAATTTCGCATCTACCAAAAACCTGATGCCTTATCCGAATTTCCTGGATATTCAATTAAAATCTTTTCAAGATTTTTTTCAATTGGAAACCAATATGGAAAATCGTATTAACGAAGGCCTCTTTAAGGTTTTTGCCGAGAATTTCCCCATTACAGATGTGAGAAATAATTTTGTCCTTGAATTTTTAGACTATTTTGTTGATCCTCCGCACTATACAATTGAAGAGTGTATCGATCGCGGATTGACTTATAGTGTCCCTCTCAAAGCAAAATTAAAACTTTATTGTACCGATCCCGAACATGAGGACTTTGAAACTATTGTTCAGGATGTCTATTTGGGCATGATCCCTTATATGACCTCCCGCGGTACTTTTATTATTAATGGTGCCGAACGGGTTATTGTTTCCCAGTTGCACCGCTCTCCCGGCGTGTTCTTTGGACAACACCGGCATGCAAATGGTACGCAGCTGTTCTCTGCAAGGATTATCCCTTTCAAAGGCTCATGGATTGAGTTTTCTACGGATATCAATAATATCATGTATGCCTATATTGACCGTAAAAAGAAACTCCCTGTTACTACTTTATTACGTGCCATTGGCTATGAAACCGACCGTGATATACTCGAAATTTTTGACCTTGCCGAAGAGGTAAAGGTGAGTAAAGCCGGACTAAAACGCGTAATGGGCCGCAGCCTTGCAGCCCGTGTTGTGCGTTCATGGTTTGAAGATTTTGTGGATGAAGATACGGGTGAAGTGGTTACTATCGAACGTAACGATGT
>JAJRQN010000141.1 GCA_024280235.1 Bacteroidota bacterium
ACCCGCTTCGACCGCGTGCTGAAAGTGGCGCAGGAACAGGTTTCACTTCCGGTAATTGAAAACTTTACCAGCGGTAGTGATGTACTCATTTGTGGAAGCACATGGCCTCCTGATGAAGATATCTTAAAAGACTATCTTATTTATGAGAAGCGTGTGAAAATGATTCTTGCACCACACAAAATTGATGCGGAACACATCGCAGCCATCCAAGTTAAATTCAAAGAGTTTCACCCGGTTTTGTATTCTGAAACTTCCGAAACCATTCCGGATAATTCACGCATATTGATTATCAATACTTTAGGACTGCTTTCCCATTTATATCGTTATGGCAGACTGGCTTATGTTGGGGGCGGTTTTGGTGAAGGCATCCATAACCTTCCTGAGGCAGCAGTTTATGGACTTCCGGTTCTTTTTGGCCCTAACTACCAGCGTTTCCGTGAGGCACACGATTTGCTGAAAAACGGGGGCGGTTTTACCATAAGCGACAAGAGCAGCTTCCGCAAGACGACCGACATGCTATTGTCTAACCCCGAAAAATATCAGCATGCTTCCAGAGCGGCTGCCGCCTATGTGGAACAACAGTCAGGAGCCACTTTCAAGGCAATAGAGAAAATTAAAGAGTATCTTGTAGTTCAACACAAAGAAAAAACGATTGGAAATTTATAAATATTAACTTAAAACAATAAAATATGAACACACTACTTAAAAAGGCATTGCGAAAGCCAACCGCTGCCGACACCATTTTCCTTGTGAAAGATGGCAAAGACCTTGGCAATCTCGGTTTTACAGAAGACGAATTGTATTATATCAAAAGACAGTACCGTAGCGACCATAAAGTGGTGAGTATCAATAGATACAAGAATACACTGACAGTTGTTTTCGGGGAGACTACCGGGACACATTCCATGCGCCTCGAAAAATATCGTATGCACGGTGATAAAGCCCAACAACAACTGAACAAAGCTCGCGTTGAGCGTGCAGTTGTGTTTAACGTTAATGTAACCGGAGAAGAAATTCTGGCTTTTACGGAAGGCCTCCTGTTGGGAAATTATTCTTTTAGCACATACAAAAAAAGAGATAAAAAGAAAGACAATACACTGGAACAGGTGGACATTTATGACAACGACATTACAGAAGAAGATTTGGAAGAATTGCGTATCCTGACGAATGCTGTTTTTGTCGCCCGCGATTTTGTCAATGAGCCGGTAGCATACCTGAATGCCACAAAATTTGCCGAAGAGATGCAGGCTCTTGGCAAAGAAGCCAATGCCAAAGTAGAAGTCTTCAACAAAAAGAAACTGGAAGCACTGAAAATGGGAGGACTGCTGGCCGTAAACCGCGGAAGTATTGACCCGCCTACTTTCACGATTATAGAATGGAAGCCTAAAAATGCCAAAAACACAAAGCCGTATGTCTTTGTCGGAAAAGGTGTGGTTTATGATACAGGCGGCCTGAGTCTGAAGCCCACCAGTTCTATGGATACCATGAAATGCGATATGGCCGGTGGTGCTGCTGTGGCTGGTGCCATGTATGCCATAGCCAAAACCAAACTGCCTGTTTACGTTATCGGGCTGGTACCGGCAACCGATAACCGTCCCAATGGTAATGCTTACACGCCCGGTGATGTGATTACCATGCACGACAGTACTACGGTTGAAGTTCTGAACACTGATGCCGAAGGCCGCATGATTCTTGCCGATGCACTGAGCTATGCCAAAGAGTACAACCCTGAACTCGTAGTGGATATTGCCACACTTACCGGAGCTGCGGCCCGCGCTATTGGCCCACAGGCTATCGTTGGGATGGAAGCCAAAGCTGATGATGACTTTGAACATCTGAAACGTGCCGGCTCCCTGGCCCACGAACGTATTGTGGAATTTCCTTTTTGGGATGAGTATAAAGAATCATTGAAATCAAAAATTGCTGATCTGAAAAACATTGGTGGTGTGGAAGCAGGCGCTATTACGGCCGGGAAGTTTCTGGAGCATTTCACCGATTATCCATATATCCATCTCGATATTGCCGCTCCTGCATTTCTTGATAAGAGAGGCAGCTATCGCGGTGAAGGTGGTACCGGCGTTGGTGTACGTCTGTTTTACAATTTTATTAAATCGAAAGCTGAATAATACATCAGATACGCATAAAAAAAGCCTCCCGGTTTGGGAGGCTTTTTTTATGGTTTATAACCATTCGTCAAAATAAGACTTGATTTTCCGTGTCAGTTGCAACCGATCTCTGCCCCGAACACCGTGTTCCTGCCCGGGATAAACAAAATAGTCCATTAGTTTATTTTCGTGTATCGCTTTTTGCAAAAATAGCAGGTCGTTTTGCCACACAACCACCGGATCCATGGTTCCGTGAATCATGAGCAAATGTCCCTTCAGGTTATGTACATAATTCAGCAGACTGGCTTCTTTGTAACCTTCGGGGTTTTCCTGCGGCGTATCCATGTATCGCTCTCCGTACATCACTTCGTAATACCTCCAATCAACAACCGTACCGCCGGCAACCGCTACCTTAAAAACTCCCGGTTCACGCAACATAAGCGAAGTGGTCATAAATCCGCCGAAGCTCCACCCATCCACACCAAGGCGGGTAGAATCTACGTAAGGCAATGATTTCAAATAATTTACTCCTGTCATCTGGTCTTTTATTTCATTGGTTCCAAGATGCCGGAAGATGACCTGTTCAAAATCGCGACCCCGGTTTTCGGAACCATGGTTATCAAGTGTAAAAATAAGGTAACCGTTTTCGGCAAGATAATTCAGCATAAATCCGGCACCACCAAGCCACGTATCCGTAATCAGTTGGGCATGAGGCCCTCCGTAAACATATACAATCACCGGATATTTTTTTGTACTGTCAAAATTTACCGGCTTGATCATCCGGCAATAAAGCAGTGCACCGTCAATTTTAGATTTCAACGTGAAAATAGTCATTTTCCCCAGTTTGTAACCAGACAGCGGGTCGTTGTCCTTTTGTATTGTACGTACCACTTTTCCATGATAGTTCAACAGCTTATAATCACGACACACATCGGTGCTGCTAAAAATATCCAGCAGGTATTTCCCATCTTTACTCACCATGGCACTGTGGGTTCCGTGGTCGGGACTCAGCCGTACGACCTTGCCGTTCCGCATATCAACTGAATACAGATTTTTTTGTAACGGACTTTCTTTGGTAGAGATAAAATATACCTTATTCTTCATAAAATATCCCAGCACTTTTGTTACTTCCCATTTTCCTTTGGTAAGTTGTTTCAGCAGTTTTCCGTCTGTATTGTAAAGATAGAGCTGGTTCCATCCATCGCGGCGACTGTTCCAGATAAACTCATTCGGGTTAAAAGGATTGAAATACAACGGAAACAGCGGCTCCACATATTTCGGATTAGTTTCTTCAAACAAAGTCTTTATCAACGCTCCTGTGGAGGCATCATATTTGTTCATCCACATGTGATTTTGACCGCGGTTTAGAACGGCAACATAGATATATTTCTCTGCAGGCCCCCAGGTAACAGCGGTGAGATACTGCTCCGACTTGGGATCGGTTTTCAGAAAGACAGTTTTACCGGTTTTAAGGTCATAAACGCCAAGACTCACGTATTCACTCGGTGTGCCGGCCATGGGATATTTTATATTTTTCACTTTGGCAATACGGTGATCGATGTCCACCAGCGGATAGTTGAAAACCCGCGACTGGTCTTTGTGATAAAAAGCAAGCATATTACCACTTGGCGACCAGAAAATGCCTTTGGTAATACCAAACTCGTTGCGCGAAACAATCTGCCCATTCACATAATCGGGATTTTCGTCATGGGTAATCTGAGTAACTTTCCCGTTTTCTGCCATGTAAAGATTGTTTTTAATCGTAAAAGCAACGCGTTCTGTTTTGGTTTCAAAAGAGATGTTTTTGGCTTTATCAGGAACCTCATTTACTTTTTTAATGGTATGATTCCGAAAATCGTAAACGTAAAAGCGATGTGCCCGGGAGAAACCGGCCTGATCAGCTGCAAAGAAAGTAAATTGCGGTACCCGTTTCACAGAATCCATATTCGCGTTTGTGAGATCTTTATTCAGAATAACTCTGTCGAAAAGAGGAACAACTTTTCCACGAGCAGCATCCACTTTGTAAAAAGTGTTCTTTTTAAGAAAAACATAATTATCGGTTTTCCCCATCCATTGCAGTTGAGGAACCCGCTTGGGAAACAGTGCCGGATTCAGCCAGGAGGCATCGGTGGCTGTCATCATTTTTTGCTGTTGCTGGGCAAACAGCGTAAACTGTGTGGCAAAAACGAAAATTGCCACCATAGAAATAAATTTTTTCATCAATTTTAATTTTAAGTCCTGGATAATTTGAGAGAGCAAACTTATAGAAACTTTTTCAAAAAACCGGTCATTGATAGTAGTTTAAACAGCTTCTATGATGTTCTCAAATCGCCATTCCTGACCACTTCGGAGGTAAAAACAAAGAAATGAACCACCTCGCTGAAAGCCGACGAGGTATCCAAAGGAATTGTATATTTTATTCGCTGCAAGCAGCGGAGTATTCAACTCATTTATCCCGATACGCTTCGCTATCGGGATTCGTTCAACTTACATATTTCAATTCACTGCCACCGCTTGATGCGGTACTGGCTGTTTTTGAAATATGAGTTTCACGAATAAAAACCCGTTTAAGACAAAAATCTAATAAAAACAGCATTCCTGAGAGGGCTTCAAACAAATAATATTACCGGAAAATCATTTTTTCTCTTTTTTCATTTCGTAAATTAGTGTACATTTGAAATCTAAAAAAGCTGAAACACTCTTAATCATAAAAAGATAGAAAAATGAAAATCTTTAAAAGAATCTTGATCATCGTAGTAATTGTGATCATCGTATTGGTTGCCGTCGTTTATTTTTGGATGAAAAGTACAGCCCCCGACTATTCGGGAAAACTGCATTTGCAAGGGCTGAAAAGCAAAACTACTGTGGTATTTGATGCTTATGGCGTTCCGCATATCTATGCAAAAAATGCACAGGATGCTTATTATGCATTCGGCTATGTTCATGCGCAGGACAGGCTTTTCCAGATGGTTATGATCCGGCGCGTGGTGGAAGGTCGGCTGGCTGAAATCCTTGGCAAAGGTCTCGTGAAAACCGACAAATATATGCGGGTACTCACACTGAATAAAATTGCCGAACGCAGTGCAAAACACTTTATGAAAGAGGCGGATGAACCGGTCAAACAAGAGGTTCAGGCTTATGTTGACGGGATAAACGCTTTTATAAAAGGGCATACGCTCCCCATTGAATTTACACTCATAGGCTTCAAACCGGAAAAATTTACGGTTCGCGATGTTTTCGGAATAATGGAATACATGTCTTTGACTTTTACTTCCGCTTTGAAAGAAGATCCGTTAGTTTACCGTATTTACCAAAAATATGGCAATGCTTATTTAAAAGATTTGGGTGTGGATTCCGCATCCCTGGCTCACATGTTAAGTCCTGAGAAAGCGGCACAGCTCGCAAAAATTTTTAAACAGGTGCAGTCGCTGCAAAGTTTGGTTCCCATCCCCATTTGGGAAGGCTCCAACAACTGGGTGGTCAGCAAAGACCATTCAAAATCGGGAAAAGTACTTCTCGCCAACGACACCCATATAAAATATTCTCAGCCAGCTGTATGGTACGAAGCCTATATACAGTATCCCGGTTTTAATCTTTACGGTTATTATCTTGCAGGAGTTCCTTTTGCTCTTGTAGGTCATAATAACCACTATGCCTGGGGGTTAACTATTTTTCCTTTCGATAATATGGACATGTATGCCGAGCAGCAAAACCCCGAGAATCCAAACCAGTATCTGCATGACGGAAAATGGTTAAATTATCGCGTTGACCATCAGATTATTAAGGTAAAAGGAGAAAAAGATATTCCTTTCGATATCCGCTTTACTGTTCACGGCCCCCTTCTTAATCCCGTTTACGGAAATATCACCGACAATCCGAAAGTACCGGTAAGCCTCTGGTGGGCACCGATGTATCTTAATACCACGGCCATGGAAGCACTTTATCAGATGAACAATGCTACTGATATGGAAAGCTTTCGGAAAGGTGTTGCTTTGATTGATATCGTGGGGTTGAATGTAAACTACGGCGACACGGATGGTAATATTGCCATGTGGAGTGCGGGAAAAATCCCCATCCATCCGGCAGGATCAAATCCCCGTATGATTATGGATGGCACCAGCGGAAAAAATGATATTACCGGATTTTATCCCTTTGCAAAAAATCCACAGACGGTAAACCCGCCGGATGGCATTCTGAATACTTCAAACAATAAGCTGCCTGCCGTTGATGGCATAACTTATCCCGGATATTACTCCCCCGGATACCGTTCGAGACGCGTTAGAAGACTGCTCCTTTCCAAACCCAAATGGACCATCAAAGAGATGGAGAAAATCCAGCTTGATACCCATTCGGCAAGAGATTTGAGGTTGGTTAAACTTATTTTGAATAACCTTGGAAATTATAAAGGCGATCCGAAAATTGTTGCCGCTTTGCAAAGCTGGGATGGAAATTACGACACGGCAAGTACCGGAGCTGTTATCTATACACAATTACTCTATTTTGTATTGAGGGATGCCATGATGGACGAAGTCGGAGAAAAGGACTTTAAAAAGCTGATAAGTTCTAATCTGTTGCGCAGCAGCATAGAGTCACTGTTTACTGATAAAAATTCGGTGTGGTGGGATAATGTAAAAACCAAGGCCGTAGAAACCCGCTCCGACATCTTTCAGCGTGCTTTCTCGGAAACAACCGTGGCACTTAAAAACAACATGGGAACGGATATGTCAACATGGAAATGGGGCAGGATTCATCAACTCACAGATGAGCATCCCATTGGCAAAAAGCCCCCCTTCGACAAATACTTTAACGTAGGGCCTTTCCCCATGCAGGGTAGTAACGAAGTGATTGATAAAGAAGCGTTTACGTATAATGAACATGGTATTTACCCGGTAACTTCAGGGCCTGCGCTCCGTTTTCTGATAGACTTTTCCAATACCGATCATGCCCTTTCCATCATTCCCACCGGACAGTCGGGCAATGTTTTTAGTTCGCATTATTCAGACCAGGCCGAGATGTTTGTACATGGAAAATACCGGACACAAATCATGTTGCGAAAAGAGATAAAGAAAGGGAAAATATTGACACTGCTGCCGGAAACTTCAAAAAACTAAACAGGATACCGGCAATAAAGACAGAGATTCTCTATTTTTGTTAAAAATTTTTCTATGAATACAGGAAGAAGCAGGACAGCTGATTTTTTGAAAGGAGTGGCACTTATTACCATGGTGCAACTTGTATTGGTAGAATATTTCTCCCAAACATCGATTTTAAACGGACTGTTGGGGAAAATTTCCCTTTTTATCGGTGGCCCGCCGGCAGCTCCCATGTTTCTTGCCATTATGGGATATTATATTGCCCATCAGGGGCATTCGTTTCGTTACAATATCATTCGGGGAGTGAAGTTGATTTTTTTGGGAATTTTACTGAACGCTGTACGAAATGCTTACACACTATTTGAGGTTTTCAACGGAAGTTCTCAGGCTGATGTGTGGCACATCATTTTTGGAACCGATATTCTGATTCTTGCCGGTATCAGCTTGATTGCCATGGCTGTTTTAATAAAGATCCTGCGGGGACATGTGTTGGCTTATCTTGGCTTAATTGTTATTTTCCTGTTGTTGCAATACGTTATTCCACCGGTTGAAAAGTGGATGCCTGATTCAGTCATTATTCCGTTTTTCTACGGAAAATACGCCAACGCTCAGTTTCCTTTTATCCCCTGGTTTGCTTACGTGCTGGCCGGATATACTTTTTATCTGTTTAAACGGTTTTTTGTCGCCGACCAGTTTAAGCACAACAACACAATCAAAATAATTCTTGCCTCACTATCCGGTATCTTACTGGTTCTCACCCTTCCATTCGGATTCGGCGTTTCAGTTCATCATTCTCTTTTTTATCATCATGGAATTCTGTTCTTTTCTTTTTGTGTCAACTACCTGTTTTGGTGGTTACTAAGTGCCCATGCTATCGTTGAACGGGTTAATAACAACCTAACCGGTTATCTTGAATTTATTGGAAAAAATGTTACTGCATTTTACGTTATTTTTATGATTCTGGCAGGAAATCTTGCTGCTTTTTATCAAAAAAGGCTGGACTATCTCTTGCTGTTCATTGGTTTTGTGGTTTTGCTTGCTGCCACCAGTATTTTGGTTTGGTTTTGGCATAGGGCAAAAAATAGAACCGCATAAACCAGATATTAAATTACCTGCGGGCAGAACAAACTGTAAACTGAAATATTTATCAAAAAACCAAACCCTATGATAGAAAAATACTTTCATTTACGTGCAAACAACACCAATATCCGGACAGAAATCATTGCCGGCGTTACCACATTTTTGACCATGGCATACATTTTGGTTGTCAATCCTTCTATCCTTGGGAAAGCGGGAATGGATACCAGTGCTGTGTTCACCGCCACGGCCATAGCTTCTATCATTGGCACCCTCATCATGGCGCTTTATGCCAAATTACCCATAGCTATGGCTCCGGGTATGGGGTTGAATGCCTTTTTTGCCTTTACCGTGGTGCTCGCCATGGGCTACACCTGGGAGTTTGCCCTCACAGCTGTTTTCCTCGAAGGAATTTTATTTATTATTCTCACCTTTTTTAATGTGCGGGAGTTGATAGTGGATGCCATCCCACTGAGTTTGAAACATGCCATTTCGGTGGGCATCGGATTGTTCATTGCTTTTATCGGCTTGCAAAGTGCCGGCATCATTGTCCATGATAACGCCACATTGGTAACCCTGGGAAATCTGGGAAGTCCTTCGGCACTTATTTGTCTTCTCGGGTTGGTGATTTCAGCCATATTATTGGCTCTGCGGGTAAAAGGTGCCCTGCTTATTGGCATTATTTCTTCAACGACACTCGCTATTTTTATGGGTAATGCCTCTCTGCCGCACACTGCGCTTGTCCAGTTGCCTCCGTCCTTGTCGCCTACTTTTTTAAAATTTGAATGGGCACACGTCTTGTCTGTTAACATGGCCATTGTACTATTTACTTTTTTGTTTGTGGATTTGTTTGATACCATTGGTACACTCGTTGGTGTAGCCTCTCAGGCCGGATTGTTGGACAAAAAAGGGCGTTTTCCCAATGTTAAAAAAGCACTTATGGCCGATGCTATTAGCACCACTGCCGGTGCCATGCTCGGAACTTCCACCATTACGGCATACATTGAAAGTGCCGCCGGTGTAGCCGAAGGCGGACGCACAGGGCTAACTACGTTAGTAGTGGCCGCATTGTTTGTATTGTCCCTGTTTTTATCACCGTTATTTTTAATGGTACCCGCTGCTGCTACTGCGCCCGTGCTGATTTTAGTCGGAACATTTATGATGGAACCGGTAACAAAAATTCCTTTTTCCGATTATACCGAAAGTATTCCCGCATTTCTCACTATTATTATGATGCCGCTTACCTACAGCATTGCCGAAGGTATCGCTTTTGGGATGATTTCTTATGTAATTTTAAAAGCGCTTACCGGCCATCACAAAGAAATTACGCTGGTTATGTACATTCTGGCTGCCTTGTTTACGTTGAAGTTTTTTGTTTGATTATCATAACATTAGCGAAGAAAATTCTCAGGATAGTTTAGGTTTCCATCCGAACTTTAAAATTTATCTGGTTTATTTGGGCGGGCTTTCCCACAAGCCTGCACGGGCTTTCCGTTATAGTCCCGGTGCCAAAAGTCGTGTTTCGCTACGTCGGCTCACGAGCTTCCTCCGGTCGCTGTCAGCCGCCTGCTACACATCGCCTTTCGCCACCGGGTGCTGCCACTCCAATCCCTCCCGCCTGCGTTCGCATAGATAGTTTAGCAAAAGCGAAATTGTCCGCCATCACGAAAACCTTCGGAATACCAACGCAGAGAAAAATTTATCTTGTGAATTTTATAACACCATCGCCTTTTGCAGCCGCATTTATACTATTTTTGTCTTTGGAAAAACAGAAGTCCCCAATCCATGGAAAAACAACGATTATTTGATGAATTCAGTCCGGTAACTACTGCACAGTGGAAGGAGAAAATCATACAGGACCTCAAGGGTGCCGACTATGACAGGAAACTTATCAGTCATCTTGACGAAGGTTTTGATGTTCAGCCTTTTTACCGGCAGGAGCATATCGTTTCCCTGAAATATTTGCAACCGTTACCTGGAAATTTTCCATTTGTCCGTGGCAAAAATACTGGTGGAAACCAATGGCATATTAATCAGGTTTTGGAGGTAAAAGGTCTTTCGGAAACTAATCAAAGAGCAGGAAATGCATTGAAAAACGGCGCCGACTCGGTAACTTTTGTTTTTGATGAAAAAGCTGTTTCTGACGAAAAAGGGCTGGGAAAACTACTACAAAATATAAATGGCGAAAAAACCATGTTGCATTTTAAGGCTGCCTCCCCCTTAAGTTTGTTGCAGAACCTTAAAAGTTTTGTCCGGAAAAATAAATGGAATTCGGAAAAAGTCTCCGGCTCGGTATATTATGACCCGCTGTGCTATTTGACATTACACGGACAGTTTGAGACTGAAAATCCTTTTATCTTACTATCGCAGAGTATGAAAGCTGCGTCCGGTCTTCCGGCTTTTCGCATCATAACCGTGGACGGAACCATTTTTCATAATGCCGGAGGTACTACGGTGAGTGAAATGGCTTTTGCCCTGAGCATGGGAAGCTTCTATATGCAATATCTCACAGACGAAGGATTTTCTGCCGATGAAGTAACTCAAAGAATTCAGTTTAGCTTTGCCGTGGGTCCAGATTATTTCATGGAAATTGCCAAATTCAGGGCATTCCGCTATTTGTGGGCACAAATTTTAAAAGCTTTTGGAGTAAAAGAAGAAAATGCGGCGTCCTGTATTCATGCTGTGAACGCTTATCGCAACAAAACAGTGTATGATCCTTATGTAAATATGCTGCGTACCACCACCGAGACCATGTCTGCCATTCTTGGTGCTGCTGATATAATTACCGTGTTACCATTTGACCATGCTTACGAAAAGCCAACAGAAATGGCCAACAGAATTGCCCGTAACCAGCAGCTCATATTAAAAGAAGAATCTTATTTTGATAAAGTTGCTGACCCGGCAGCCGGATCTTATTATATCGAAAATTTAACGGCCGGTCTCATTGACAAAAGCTGGGAGCTGTTTCTGAAAACCGATGAACAAGGTGGCTACGTTGAAGCCTTTAAAAAAGGTTTTATTCAGGACAGGATTGAAAAAGAAGCACAAAAAAAGGATACCGGTATTGCCCTGCGAAAAGTTTCAATTTTGGGTGTTAACCAATTCCCAAATATAAACGAACATCTTGATAAAGAAGTAAATCCCGAAGTTTTTGAACCGGAAGAAGCACCTCAAACCGGAACGGTTAGACCTTTACGTATTTATAGAGCTGCTGCAGCTTTTGAAAAGCTGCGTTATGATACCGACCGTTATGCACAAAAGCACCACCGGCCAAAAGTGTGGTTGCTTACTCTTGGCGACATGGCTACGCGCAGGGCACGGGCACAGTTTGCGGAGAATTTTTTTGGTTGTGGCGGATATAAAATCTCTGACTACACCGGGTTTGCTTCTGCAGAAGAAGGAATAACGGCAGCAAAAAAGAAAAACCCGATATAGTGGTGCTTTGCAGCGATGACAAAACTTACGAGGAGGTTGCTCTGACGGTTTTTCAAAAACTTAAAGATGAAACTATTGTGGTGCTGGCAGGTTATCCCGAATCTCTGGTGAAAAAATTAAAAGCAGCAGGGATGGAACATTTTATTCATGTCCGGAGCAACGTGCTGGAATAGCTGAAAAAATTTAACGAACTTCTTAAGGTGGATAATGCATGACAAGAGACTTCTGCTCATTCGGATTCCTGCCCGACTGTGTCATTCAGGCGGGTGTAATCCGAATATAAAAGAGCAAAGGAATTTGCAATTCCGAAAAGTCCTGTTTGGGAAAAAATGATTTAAAAAGAAATAAACATGAAACCAGATTTTCATTTCATTGATATTTACAAAGTCTCCGGACAACCGCAAAAGCAAGTGGCAGACCAAACTATTCCCGTATGGGAGCCTGCCGAAAAAATCAAAGTGAAAGGACTTTACACCGAAAAAGACCTTGACGGCCTGGAACATCTGAATTTTGCTGCCGGTATTCCGCCCTTTCTACGAGGCCCTTACTCCACCATGTACGTAACCCGCCCGTGGACCATCCGTCAATATGCCGGATTTTCCACCGCTGAAGAATCCAACGCTTTTTACCGTCGCAACCTTGCTGCCGGCCAAAAGGGGCTATCTGTAGCTTTCGATCTCGCCACACACCGTGGCTATGATTCTGACCACGAACGCGTTGTGGGCGATGTAGGTAAAGCCGGCGTAGCCATTGATTCCATTTTGGATATGAAAATCCTGTTTGATGAAATTCCGTTAGACAAGATATCAGTTTCCATGACCATGAATGGTGCCGTTTTGCCGGTAATGGCTTTTTACATTGTTACGGCAATGGAACAGGGTGCCAAACTGGATGCGTTGGCAGGAACCATCCAAAACGACATTCTCAAAGAGTTTATGGTGCGCAACACCTATATTTATCCTCCGGAGCCATCCATGCGCATTATCTCCGATATTTTTAAATACACAGCAGAACATATGCCCAAATTCAACAGTATTTCCATTTCCGGATATCATATTCAGGAAGCCGGTGCACCGGCGGATTTGGAGCTGGCTTATACGCTTGCTGATGGTTTGGACTACATACGCACTGGTTTGAAATCGGGATTGAAAATCGATGATTTTGCTCCCCGTCTCTCCTTTTTTGGGGATTGGGGATGAACCATTTTATGGAAATTGCCAAATTGCGCGCCGGTCGTATGTTATGGGCTAAGCTGGTAAAACAATTTAACCCGAAAAACCCGAAATCCATGGCGTTACGGACACACACACAGACTTCAGGCTGGAGCCTTACCGAGCAGGATCCTTTCAACAATGTGGCGCGTACCTGCATCGAAGCCATGGGTGCCGCTTTGGGACATACCCAGTCGCTGCACACCAATGCGCTGGACGAAGCCATCGCCCTGCCTACAGATTTTTCTGCACGAATAGCCCGTAACACACAAATCTATCTGCAGCAGGAAACAAAAATCTGCCGTACTGTTGATCCCTGGGCAGGTTCGTATTACGTGGAAAACCTTACGAATGAAATTGCACATAAAGCCTGGCAACATATTCAGGAGGTGGAAGAGATGGGCGGCATGGCCAAAGCCATTGAAACCGGACTGCCGAAAATGCGTATTGAAGAGGCTGCCGCAAGAAAACAGGCGCGTATTGATTCACGAAAAGATGTTATTGTTGGAATCAATAAATACCGGCTGGCCAAAGAAGACCCGCTGGAAACGCTTGAGGTGGACAATGCCGCTGTACGCGAAGCCCAACTGTCGCGACTTAAAAAATTACGTGCCGGAAGAAACAAGGCCGAAGTACAGGAAAGCCTTGAAGCCATTACCAAAGCCTGCGAAACAGGTAAAGGAAATTTGCTGGATCTGGCGGTGGATGCTGCAAAAAAACGTGCCAGTCTCGGAGAAATTTCGTATGCTTGCGAAAAAGTTTTTGGGAGGTATAAAGCAGTGATAAAATCTATTTCAGGAGTATATTCGTCGGAAGCCGGCGATAATGAGTCTTTTGAAAAAGCCCGTCAACTGGCAGACCAATTTGCTGCCCTTGAAGGCCGGCGCCCGCGTATCATGGTTGCCAAAATGGGTCAGGACGGACACGATCGCGGGGCGAAAGTGGTGGCTACCGGCTATGCCGACATCGGATTTGATGTGGACATTGGCCCGTTGTTTCAGACACCTGCCGAGGCTGCCCGCCAGGCAGTGGAAAACGATGTGCATATCCTCGGCGTTTCGAGCCTCGCCGCCGGACACAAAACACTGGTACCACAGGTGATTGAAGAATTGAAAAAGATGGGACGGAAAGATATTATGGTGATTGTGGGTGGTGTGATTCCACATCAGGATTATCAGTTTCTTTATGATGCCGGCGTGGCTGCCATTTTCGGCCCCGGAACGGTCATTTCGGAAGCCGGCATAAAAATGCTGGAACTGCTGCTGGCCGCAAGAAAGTAACAGGGCTTCACACTGTTGCTGATGAAGTAAGTATTGACCGGTTAGAGAATACCATGTTTGTAACGTGGATGTATTTCAAAAATATTTTTATAAACATAGAAACATCCGCGTTTGCAACGCAGACGAGATGAATCCAAATTTAACACACATCTGAGCTTTACAGCATACCCTACTTCCTTTTTTGGGGAAGTTTGTAACCTATCTGTTTTCTTGATGATGGGTTCTCCTGCTTTTCTATCAGTTCATCGAGGTAACCAAATACCAGCTCTGTATTTTTGTCATGGTTCTCAAGTTTCTTTTTGATATCTTCAACATCTAATTTTAAACTTAAAGTATCTGTAAGTATTTCTCTCATGTTAACAAAAGCCCTTATTATCTGTATATTTACCATTATTGCACGATTACTATTCAGAACACTTGAAAGCATCGCCACACCTTGTTCTGTTTCCTGATGATCTTTTTTGAATCAAGCACCTGAAAACTTTACAGGTCTTGTAATTAATCCTTTGTAAAACATTTGCTTTGCGTATTTTTGCAAAGTTGCTTTCTGAAGTAATTTTTAAACATTTTCCGGTTATAACCGGAATTCATACAGACCATATTTACTATGCAAACAGACATGTTAAGCTTATTCGGGTATTTCGCTTCAATCATTATTGCTGCTTCCATGACCATGAGTTCCATTGTGAAATTCCGGTGGATCAACCTCGTGGGAGCAGTGGCTTTTGGTATTTACGGACTTTTGATCCACGCTATTCCTGTTACTTTTCTGAATGGTTTTATCGCGTTGGTCGATGTGTATTATCTGACCAAAATCTACCGGAAAAAAGAGGTCTTCGACATCCTTGAAGTGCGGGGCGACAATAAATATCTAATGGAGTTTCTCCTTTTTTACAAAAAAGACATCCAAAAGTTTTTTCCCGGGTTTATCTATAAGCCCGAGATGAATACCATTAGCTTTTTCGTTTTGCGAAACTTGAATGTAGCGGGAGTTTTTCTGGCTCACAGAGAAGAGAAAGAGGTTCTTCATGTTGGAATGGATTACGTTACACCTGAATACCGTGATTTGAAAAATGGAAAATTTATATACCGGCATCTACGTTCACGATTTGTTAAACAGGGGTTCAAAAGAGTAGTAGCACCTGCATTCAGCAAGAAGTATGAGAAATATTTACGGAAACTGAACTTTAAAAAAGACAGTAATGGTAACTTTGCGAAAAATATTGATTTAAATTGAATTCTATGCGGCTCCTGATAAAAAATGGCACATTAGTTACCGATACACGCACTTTTGCTGCTGACCTGTTACTCGAAAACGGGAAAATAACTCAGATTATCCATTCCGGAGTTTTTTCTTCGACACCGGACCGTACATTGGATGCATCCGGAATGCTCATTTTTCCCGGTGGTATCGATCCGCATGTACACATGCATTTGCCTACACCCGCCGGTTATTCCAGCGACAATTTCCTTTCGGGAAGCCGGGCAGCACTTTTTGGAGGAACAACTACCCTTATCGACTTTGTAACACCACACAAAGGCGAACTTTTAAAGGATGCTTTGCAGCAACGCAAAACAGAAGCTGCCAACTGCCTGACCGATTACTCATTTCATGTAAGTCCGGTGGAATGGCGTCCTTCCATGCCGGACGAAATCAGGGCTTGTGTTGAAGAAGAAGGGATTCCTTCGTTTAAAGTTTATATGGCTTATAAAGCGAGTATCGGCTTGGAGGATGAGGATCTGAAAAAGGTGTTTCATGCAGTAGCCAAAGCAGGTGGAATGGTTACTGCTCATTGCGAGCTGGGCGATGAAATAGAAAAACTACGTAATGAATTTGTGAAAAACGGACAAACTTCGCCGGAATATCATCCTTTGTCACGATCCGCCAAACTGGAGGCCGGAGCTGTGAAGAAAGCCATTGGGTTCGCTGCCGAAGCCGGATGTCCGTTTTACATTGTGCATGTCTCAACTGCCAATTCGCTGGGTTTCATCCGTAAAGCTCAACAACATGGCCAAAAAGTTTTTGCCGAGAGCTGCCCGCACTATCTCTTGCTTGATGACAGTAGATATCAGGGAACTTTTGAACAAACGGCTCCTTTCGTTTTAAGTCCGCCGCTGCGGAAAAAAGCGGATAACCGTGCGTTGTGGGAAGCTCTGTCCGACAGTACCATTCAAAGTATGGGAACGGATCATTGCCCTTTTATGTTTGAACAGAAAAAAGCCGGAATCCACGATTTTCGCAAAATTGCCAACGGTGCAGGCAGCGTGGAACACAGGCTCTCATTGCTTTACACCTATGGCGTGTTACAGAATAAAATTAGTCTGAACCGTTTTGTGGAATTAACCTCTACACAGCCGGCTAAAATCTTCGGTTTATATCCACAAAAAGGCGCTTTATCTCCCGGTTCGGATGCCTATTTGGTTATTTGGAATCCTGAAAAGGAACAGATTATCTCCGCGCAGACCCACTATATGCATTGTGATACAGATATTTACGAAGGATTTAAAACACAGGGTGCTCCCGAATATGTGATTGCAGGCGGTGAAATTGCGGGAGAAAAAGGCCGTTGGACAAGTGCCCAAAGAAAAGGTCGTTTTCTGAAAAGAAAAATCTGACTTCCGGATAGCTTTTTAAAGACAATCAGTATTTTGCCGGATTATAACATGCAAAACAATTCTTTCACATCATACTTTCCACAAGACGTTTCCTATCGTCGTTGTTGAGGCTGTGCACCATTCCCGAAACCTGATTTTTGTTCATCTGGTTTAGAATTTCCTCCTTCTTGGAAGTGTCAATTTCTGTTTCGCCAATGTGGACAGGTGATCCGAGAGCAGCAAAAAAGTCTTCGAGCAGTTGAATTGTTTTTTCAATATCAGGAGTCCCAAAAAGCCCTTCACCCAGTTTTTGAATCCGTTTGGGAATACGTTCAGCTTGCAGCCTTAGCCAGGCAGGATAGACAATACTCAGGGTGGCGCCATGGGGCATGTCGTAAAGCAACGAGAGTTCATGTCCCAACGCATGAACGCCCCAGTCGCCGCCGGTTTTGCCGTAACTTGTAAGCCCGTTGAGTGCGAGGGTAGCATCCAGCATGATGTTGGCACGTAATTCCACATTCTGTAAATCATTGAGCAACTGCGGCCCCCATTCCATAGCGTCTTTCACAATGGCCAATGTTATTTTATCCACTACCGAAGGTTCCCCGCCGCCGAAAAAAGCTTCAAATGCATGAGCTATCAAATCCACAATACCGTATGCTGTATAATCTTTGGGAACTGTTACCGTAAACGAAGGATCCAGGAAAGAATCTTTCGGATACATAACGGGATGAACAAAGCCTACTTTCTGATCGGTTTCCGGGTTTTGTAATACGGCAGCAGCATTCATTTCAGTACCGGTGGCAGCCAGAGTGAGTACCGTGATAACGGGAACCGATTTTTGCGGTTGCTCCTGCCAGGTCATAAATCTCCACGGATCGATGTCGTTAGCAATACTGATGCCTATAATTTTTGCCGAATCGATAACACTTCCGCCACCGAGAGCTACAATGACATCAATATTATTTACTTTTCCCAAAGCGGCAGCTTTTCGCACATCATCCACCACAGGGTTTGGTTTTATGTCGTGATATTCGCGAACGCTAAGGCCGGCCCGAACAAGTTGTTCCAGAACTTTATCGTAATATCCGTATTTTTTTACAGAACCTTTTCCGTAAACCAGCAGGACCCGTTTTCCGTATTGCCGGACTGTTTCTCCGAGAGTTTCCGTTACACCTTTCCCAAAATGAAGGCGGGTAGGATTGTATGCAATAAAATTTTCTATGGCCATGATTTATACATTTTTTGAATACTGAATAGTTCTTTTTTCATTTTTACAAAAGTAAGGATTTTGGGTGGATGATTTTTGAACGGGTAATCAAATGTTTACTCAACGAGGCCCTATAAACTTATCTCCATTGAAATGAATCATATGATCAGGGAATTCCATTATCCATACTTCTGTATCCCATGCAATATTTTTCATATGTTTTTTGAATTCAGAGAAATCAGGAAATGCAGATACATATATCTTCCCTGCCTTGCTATTTTTTAAAAATAGTTCAAATTCCACAATTCGCTTGGGAGAAACGGGTCCATGAGAAGTAACAGCTTCAATTAGATACAACCAGTTTTTCAATTTATCATAGATAATCACATCGGGAAGCTTGCTGTGTCCTGTCAAATGGACACCAATATTTCTTAGAATTTCAGTTTCAATATAAAGACCTTTATTTTCTGTGTCTCCGAGGTATAATAAAGCAGAACCTTTTGCAAAGCGCGAAACAAATTCTTCTATAATTGCAGCCTGAACTTTGTTATGTTTTCCGGGAGATAAATGCACGATTTTTCCATTTGGGAACTTTACAGGAACACGAGATATTTCACGAGGCTGATTATATTTCTGCTTCAACCCGCCGATTTTTTCTTTAAATTGTTTTACTAATGGCTTCCAGGCCTTTGTTTTATAGGCTCGTATTGTTTTCAACGCAATAGGTGATAAGGCATAATGTGCGCGAGGACTATTTACAGGTAAATTCGGGATATCCGGATTGTAATCAGCAATTCCAGCTTGTACAAACTGATGTAATACCTGCCTTCGGAAAGTCTCTCTTGTATTTGGTGCGTAATTTTTTTGGTAATTATCTGAAATAAATGCCATGATTCCTTTTGAAATTCCATGACTTTTGATGAAAGCATCGGCCCATTTGTCCTTTTCTTTGATGTTACACAAGGCAAGTAAGGTATATCCGGCTATTTCATTTTGCTGGGTTTTAGGTAATCCCAACGTGTGCAAAATTTGCTGTGCTTCTTCTACTTTTGAAATACGGCGTTCCAAATAAAATTTTGGTTATGATTTTATCTATTTCTTCTTCTCTTTGTAGGTGAGGAATGATTTTTATATACTCTCCGATTAGTATAATTTTTTCTAAAGGAGGCATTTTTATTTGCTTTAGCTCAAAGGCTCCAACTTGTGTATTTCCATTGAAGGTTCTAAAATAAGCATCAAAAAGACTGCTGTTAAATAAAGCAACGATACCCCAAATCTCATTTTCCGATAATTCACCGTTCGGACGATAAATATAATTCACATGATTTTCAATACCGATATAATCAACATTGTTTGAAGAAGCAAAATAGGGAGCGCAAATAAGTCGGCTTTTGTCATCTTTTGTACTAAATCTACGAATCAAAATATAATTCTTATTTTTAATCAATACTCTCTTTGAAGCTTTAGAGCTAATTATGTAGGAAGGCTTGTTTTTTTTCTTTAGCGGGAAGACAGATTCCATTTTCTTCACATTATGCAACCATAACAACGGTACAATTTGTCTATGTGGAGTGTAATCGGGAATTAAAAACTCCTGACATCTAAAAGCTACAACCGGGCCTGTTGATATTTCAATATTGTAATGATTTAAAGAATAACGCCATTCTTTGAAAACTTTAATAGCGTCAGCTTCATTCGTGTTGGATGGTATAAAAAGTATTTTGTCTTTCGAACTCAAATCAATTAAGTCTTCTGTCCTATAAACGGAAGACGTAATATCTTTTAAACCTGATTCGCTTTCCGAAACCGTAATTCTAATAAGTTGGTTTGTTTTTTTTGTAGCTCGAATAATAATATTTTCCTGAAGAACATTATCATTTTTAAACATTTTCTTTCGTGATTCAAAAATATGAATGTCTGAAATACTCACTTCCCTGAAAAAGGAATTTCGGAATGCTTTAAAATAATTCCCTGCTGCAAAGCTCCGTGGTGTAATGAAGATTAGCTCGCCATCCGATTTTAAAAGCTTTGCCGAAAGGCCGAGAAACAATGAATAAATATTTGGCTGGCCATAAACTAACTCTTTGGCTGTTTGAGAACGGATATCAGATTTAGGAATTTTAAAATAAGGAGGATTGGAGATGATGTAGTCGTATTTTTTTATTCTTTTGTTTTCAAATAATGTATTTTGAGAAAAAACATCCGTGTTTGATAAAATAAAATCGTTTTGTTTGATGCTAATATTAAGAGATATACCTTGTTTGATAAGCCATTCCTTCAAAAATAAAGTTACTTTTTTTGTTTCTTCAATTATTCCGGAATCTGTTTCAAAAAGGGTTAATTCAATCTCTTCAATCTTTTTTTTAGTAATAAGACTTTCAATCAAAGCACAACTCAAAATCGCCGTACCACATCCCGGATCAAGAATAGATATCTTTGTAGAATGTGGCTGGGAAAGGTTTCCCATAAATTCTGCAATGAGTCTCGGTGTAAAAAACTGACCACTATGCTTTTTATGCTTTTCACTCGTTGAACCTGAATATGTAATACCTGCATTATCAGCATATTCGGATGGTAATTGGTAGTTGTCTTCGATTTCATACATTTTACAAAAATAATCATTTCCAAGTCTATTGACAAAAAAGATTCGACAATGAACAGGAATAAGAATATAAAAAAATACCGGATAAGTGAACTACAAATCCGGTATTTTATCGTAACGAAAAAGATTTAATAATTGGTTTCCTGTATCTCAAAGTATGATTGCGGATGCAGGCAGGCCGGACATACTTTTGGGGCCTTTTTCCCTTCGTGGAGATAGCCGCAGTTACGACATTTCCAAACCATAACACCTTCTCTTTCAAAGATATGACCTCCTTCGAGATTATTGTATAATTTAGAATAACGTTCTTCGTGAGCTTTTTCCACTTTGGCGATCATCCGATAAGCTGTGGCAATTTCTTTGAATCCTTCTTCATCGGCAATGCGGGCAAACTCAGGGTAAAGTTCTGTCCACTCTTCATTTTCACCTTCAGCAGCGGCTTTCAGGTTTTGCAGCGTTGTGCCAATTATTCCGGCCGGATAGGTAGCTGTAATTTCCACGGGGCCTCCTTCCAAAAATTTGAAAAAGCGTTTGGCATGTTCTTTTTCGTTGAGGGCTGTCTCTGCAAAAATTGCCGAAATTTGTTCCAATCCTTCTTTTTTTGCCTGCTTGGAGAAATAGTCGTAACGCATTCTTGCCTGTGATTCACCGGCGAATGATTTTAACAGGTTTTGTTCTGTTTTGCTTCCTTTTAAACTTTTCATGTTTTACTGTTTTAAGATTTATAAATAATATTTATTTTTCTGGCTACTTCCAATGCTAATTCATCATTAGTTTCAATGATATGACATAATTCTATGTAAAATTTCTTTTCATTTAATATCAATTGTCATGTTGTCTTCGCTTTTATAAAACGGCTGAGAGGGAACTGTTGTTACCTCTTCTCTTTTTTTCTTCATATTTATGATTCTTGGCTGGAGACATCTTTCTTTTTCCAATAATCTGAATTTTGACATCTTCTATATTAATATCATTTAATTTACCTTGTTTTTTCAGATAGTCTTCTACCATAGCCGTCAGGTCATCATCAAAATAATCCGAAATTTCATCGTTCTCTTCAATGTATAAATGGTGATGACTTTCGGTAATGGCGTCATAACGAACTACATTATGTTCCGTTTCAATTTTTCTAATAACGTCTTTGGAAACCAATGTGTTGAGTATCTGATAAACGGTTCCCGCCGAAATATTAGGATGGACTTGTCGTATGGTTTTTATCAAATCATCTGCTGAGGGATGATGCGGATTGTTTATCAAAGTTTGTAAAACCGCTATCCTTTGGGGAGTGATCTTCAACCGTGCCTCTTTCAATTTTTTTCTGATGACTTCCGTTTCCATACCAGACTAATTCCTAATTAATAACTATTCTTATCTAAGAACAATGCAAAATTAACATAAAATTTTGAAAAGTCAACCTGTTTTTGAAAAAATATGTTTTTCAATGATTCAGCCTGTTGGTTTGTTGCTTTTGTAACCTGAACCTGCCGATAGTCAAAAATTTACAGTTTATGTATAAGGTGCGTTGAAATTTTCTAATTTTGCAGCCAATTTTTTGACGAATAAAAAGAAATAGTATCCTCATGGGGAAGAAATATCAGGAATACAAACAGTTAAACCTGCCACAGGTAGGAGATGAGATAAGAGCGTTTTGGGTAAAAAACAAAATTTTTGAGAAAAGCCTGAAAATCAGGGAAGGGAATGTGCCGTTTGTATTTTATGAAGGGCCGCCTTCGGCCAACGGGAAACCGGGAATCCATCACGTGATGGCACGTACCATCAAAGACCTGTTTTGCCGTTACCAGACTCCAAAAGGAAAATATGTTGAACGCAAAGCCGGATGGGATACCCATGGCCTGCCGGTAGAGATTAGCGTGGAGCAAACTCTTGGCATTACCAAAGAGGATATTGGCAAAAAAATCAGCGTGGAAGAGTACAACAATGCCTGTCGTAAAGAAGTGCTCAAATACAAAGACATGTGGGATGACCTGACTGAGAAAATCGGTTACTGGGTTGACCTTGACCATCCGTATATCACGTTCGACAACAAATATATGGAGTCGGTTTGGCATCTGCTGAAACAGCTTTTTGACAAAGGTCTTTTGTATAAAGGCTATTCTATCCAGCCTTACTCACCGGCTGCCGGAACAGGACTGAGTACGCATGAATTGAACCAGCCTGGCTGCTACCGCGATGTCTCGGATACCACAGCCGTAGCACAATTTAAAGTTGTCAGAAATAACCGTTCTGAATTTCTGTTTGAAGATTCCGATGATAACAATCTCTTTTTCATTGCATGGACAACTACCCCGTGGACATTGCCTTCCAATACGGCGCTCGCTGTAGGGCGTAAGATTAATTATCTGAAAGTGAAAACTTTCAATCCCTATACCGGCATTCCCGAAGTGGTTATCCTCGCCGAAGACCGGTTGAGTACATATTTCAATCCCAAGGATAAGGAACTGACCTTTGAAGCATATAAAGCCGGCGACAAGCATATCCCGTTTCAGGTGTTGGGCAGCTATAGCGGCGAGCAACTTACCGGTATTTCTTACGAGCAACTTTTTCCGTGGATAAAACCCATGGGCAAAGCTTTTGAGGTGATTACGGGAGATTTTGTTACTACCGAGGATGGTACCGGCATTGTTCATATTGCTCCGACATTTGGTGCTGACGATGACCGTGTAGCTAAAGAAAATGGTATCGCCCCACTAATTTTACTGGATAAAAACGGCGAAAAACGTCCCATGGTCGATTTGAAAGGCCGCTTTTTTATGCCTGACAAACTCGATGAACAGTTTGTAAAAGATTATGTCAACACCGATTTATACAGCGAATACGCCGGCCGCTATGTGAAAAATGCCTACGACGAAAGTCTAAACGACAAAGATGGCAGTCTCGATATTGATCTCGCCGTAGCTTTGAAAAAAGAAAACAAGGCTTTTCGTATTGAAAAACACGTGCACAATTATCCACATTGCTGGCGTACCGACAAACCGATATTGTATTATCCGTTAGATTCGTGGTTTGTAAGAACAACCGCCTTGAAAGACCGGATGATTGCATTGAATAAAACCATCCAATGGAAACCAAAAGCCACCGGTGAAGGACGATTTGGTAACTGGTTAGAGAATCTTGTGGACTGGAACCTGTCGCGTTCGCGTTTCTGGGGCGTTCCGCTACCCATTTGGGTTACCAAAGACAGGGACGAACAGAAATGCCTCGGCTCGGCCGCCGAGCTGAAAGCTGAGGTGGAAAAGGCTGTTGCAGCAGGTATTATGACAGAAAATCCGTTAAAGGATTTCGATCCGGAGGATATGAGGGATGAAAACTACCGGACTTTTGATTTCCACCGTCCTTATGCGGATAAGATTGTTCTGGTTTCAGACAATGGAAAAAAGATGTACCGCGAACCGTCTCTGATTGATGTGTGGTTCGACTCCGGCTCCATGCCCTATGCCCAGCTTCACTATCCTTTTGAAAATAAAGAGACTTTTTTGAAAAACTTTCCCGCTGATTTCATTGCCGAAGGAGTTGACCAAACCCGCGGATGGTTTTTTACACTACATGCCATTGCTACCATGCTTTTTGATTCGGTAGCTTACAAAACGGTGGTTTCCAACGGCCTGGTACTGGATAAAAACGGCAATAAAATGTCAAAACGGCTCAATAACACTGTTGACCCGTTTACCACTGTTGAACAATACGGTCCCGATGCTACCCGCTGGTATTTGATTACCAACTCACAACCCTGGGACAACCTGCGTTTTGACCTTGCCGGTATTGATGAAGTTCGCCGGAAATTTTTCGGAACATTGCATAACACGTACGCATTTTTTGTCCTATATGCCAATATCGATGGCTTTACCTACAATGAGCCTGAGATCCCTGTAGAAAAACGGTCAGAGCTGGACCGCTGGATACTTTCCGAACTGAATTCACTCATCAAAACCGTGGATCAGGCCTTTGCCGATTACGAACCTACCCGTGCCGGGCGTGCCATTCAGTATTTTGTAAATGAGCATTTAAGCAACTGGTTTGTACGTCTGTCGCGAAGAAGATTCTGGAAAGGCAGCTATTCGGAAGACAAAATTCAGGCTTACCAGACTTTGTACCGATGTCTTGAAGTGGTATCGCAGCTTATGGCACCTATTGCTCCTTTTTATGCCGAGCGACTGTTCAGGGATCTGAACGATGTAAGCGGTAAAAATCCCGCAATTTCGGTTCATCTCACCGATTTCCCCGTGGCTGACGAAAATCAGATAGATAAATTGTTATAAGAACGTATGCAACTGGCACAGAAAATATCGTCCATGATTCTTTCGTTACGAAAGAAAACCAATATCCGTGTGCGTCAACCGTTAAACAAAGTAATGATTCCGGTTTTGGATACTCATTTTCAGAAGCAGTTACAGGCTGTTGAAGACATTATCCTTTCGGAAACCAACATCAAACAGATGGAGTATATTACCGGAGATTCTGAAGTGCTGGTGAAAAAAATTAAACCCGACTTTAAGATTCTGGGGCCTAAATATGGTAAAATCATGAAGCAACTCGCCTCCATGATTAATTCATTGGGACAGGAAGATATCCACAAGCTGGAAAACAATGAAACCCTGACATTTGAGATAAACGGTCAAAAGGTGGATATTATGCGTGAGGATGTGGAAATTTCCACCCGCGACATCCCCGGATGGAGTGTTATTAGCATGGATAAACTTACTGTGGCGCTGGATATTACCATTACGGATGAGCTGAAAAAAGAAGGTCTTGCCCGTGAGCTTGTCAACCGGGTTCAAAATATGCGGAAAGATATGGGGCTGGAGGTTACCGACCGCATTTCTCTCCAAATAGTGAAAGCAGAACAAACATTTGAAGCTTTCCAATTGTTTAAAGATTATATTTGCACCGAAACTTTGGCAGACGTTGCCCTTGTTGAGAAGCCCCTAAACAATGGTTTTGAAGATGTTGAACTCATTAACGGGGTTCCTGCGAAAATTAAAATTGAGAAAGACATTAAAAATTGAGAAATATTTTGTATTTTTAGAACGATGAACACTAAATAATATGGCTATGAACGAAGAGAAGAAGACTGAAGAAAAATTAAGATATTCTACCGAAGAACTGGAAGAGTTCAGACAGATTATCATGGAGAAGCTGGAAAAAGCATATGCTGACCTGAAATTACTTACCGAAGCATATACCAACAGCAGCGGAGCAGATACTAACGATACTTCTCCCACTTTTAAAGTGTTGGAAGAGGGACAACAGGTTTTGTCGAAAGAAGAAAACAGCCGCATGGCTGCCCGGCAGCAACGTTTTATCAATAACCTGGAAAATGCACTTGTACGTATCGAAAACGGAAACTACGGCATCTGTCGTGAAACCGGAAAACTGATTTCCAAAGAACGTCTGCGTGCCGTACCGCATGCCACATTGAGTATTGACGCTAAAACAAGACAACGTAAAAACAACATTAATAATTAATTGCTGACTTTTCATAACACAGTATCTTGAAAAAATCTGCTTTGGTAATATTCCTGGTTTTGTTGCTTGACCAGGCATTAAAGTTTTACATCAAACTTACTTTTCCGATAGGAGGGAATATTCCGGTCTTTGACCACTGGTTTTACCTTTATTTTACCGAAAACAACGGAATGGCATTTGGCATGCAGTTTGCCGGAAGCTGGGGTAAACTGGCGCTGAGCGTTTTTCGTATCCTTGCCATTACCGGTATCGGTTTTTTATTGGTTTTTATCATTCGGAAAAACAACAGTACAGGAATGGTTATCAGCCTATCGCTTATCTTTGCCGGCGCCGTCGGAAATATAATTGACAGCGCTTTTTACGGCCTTATTTTTTCACAAAGTACTTTCCATTCGGTGGCCACGCTGGTGCCTTTCGGGCAGGGTTATGCAGGTTTTCTGCATGGTAAAGTGGTAGATATGCTCTATTTCCCTTTGATAGATATTACAAAGTCGGCAGCACCTTCCTGGCTTCCCGGTTTTTTGTTTGGCCCTGACGGCCATTTTGTATTCTTCAGGCCTATTTTTAACATTTCCGATGCTTCTATTTCCATCGGCGTTTTCTGGCTCCTGCTGTTTCACAGGAAAAATCTACGGTTTTAAAAATCCCGAATAAAGAAAACTGCACTCGTTTTGCAAGCGCTTCCTGAAAAACAGAATGATAAAACCAAGTCGTAAAAATACTTTTTAAATCTCTTTGAAATAGTATTTTATTGGTACTACTGCAAATTTTGTGGAAAACTGTTGTATCGTGTAATTATTGACTTGTTGGAAGCCGGAAGTCAGAAGAAAATAACGTCCTGGCAACAGGTTCTTTAATATACCCTTAATTCCGCAATAAATTAATCTGAAACTAAAATAGGGCAATTTCTGACGGAATTGGATTTTTTTTTGTTCAATTTCATCAAGAAAATCCGATATAGCACATTACGTTCAAATAATTTATGTTTGTCTGCTTTGTTAT
>JAJRQN010000142.1 GCA_024280235.1 Bacteroidota bacterium
GGGCAGTTTCATCTTCGGGGTTTCTAATAGCTCGTAGCTTAAGATTTTTCAACCTCCAGTAAAAATCGCCCTTGTTACTTCCGACAAAGGTAATAATCATTCCCTTTTGTGTCAAGTTGCTCGTCATGAGTGTTTCATCTTAATAATACTACCTGATTCGATGGCTTCATTATTTGCCCGAGGTCAATTCTGGTCATTTTTGTTGTATCATTTCTGTTTTTGGTGTACTGTTTATCGCGCCTTTTATCCCGGTAACAAAATCATTCCATTCAAATAGAATAACAACCACAAACATGGCAAACACGCCAAGGAGGAAAAACTTAATATCTCTCGATGATAATTTTTTAAACATAATAATTATGGTTTTAACGATTGTTTAGGAATACAAAAATAGTGTTTTTCAATTTGGTTGGCTATGATTCTGGTTTGTATGTAAAATCAAAAGTACCTGTTCCTTTAATTTTTATTGTTATCTTTGAACAATTTCCGTACAACAATCTGAATTATAAAGATAATAAGCGTTAAAAAACTTTGCCTGTATTATCTGTTTTTAAAAATACGTTACCAATAAACTAATCTAATAATCAAAATAATTTAATTAACAAAAAGGAGACAAAATGGACAAAGTAAAAGTTAATACGGTTTCCGGACAAATTTCGCCGGAAGAGCTGGGTGTAACACTTATGCACGAACACATTTGTTATGGTTATCCCGGATGGGAAGGCGATCAGACTATAGCCCCAATGAATCGCAACCTTGTTGTAAAAAATGGTGTGGAAACACTGCTAAAACTGAAAGAACTTGGTGTGAAAACCTATGTTGATGCCACAGCCAACGATCAGGGACGCCAGCCCGAAATATTAAAAGAAATTTCGGAAAAGTCAGGCGTGAATATCATTTGTTCAACCGGCTATTATTACGAAGAAGAGGGTGGTAATGCCTATTGGAATTTTCGCAGTTCGCTGGGGGATATTAGTGATGAGCTTTATGAGCTTTTTTTCACTGAAGTAACCAAAGGAATTCGCAATACGGGAATAAAAGCCGGTGTTATCAAAGTGGGTTCCGGAAAAGGTGAAATCAGTGAATATGACAAAAAGATGTTTGTTGCAGCTGCCCGTGTACAAAAAGACACCGATGTTCCCATTATTACTCATACCACCGAAGGAACCATGGGGCCTGAACAGGCCAAACTGCTTATTGAATCTGGTGCTGATCCAAAACGAATTCAAATCGGACATATGTCTGATAATCTGGATATTGACTATCAGTTGAAAACATTGGAATATGGTGTTTATGTTTCATGGGACCGTATGGGCTTGCAGGGACTTGCCGGTTGTCCAATGGACGAACAACGTTATGAAACTTTAACCGAACTCATAAAAAGAGGCTACGCAAATAAAATTATGATTTCGCATGATTACATTATTACCTGGCTTGGAAGAGCGTTGAAAATACCGGAACAAGCTCTGCCTCTGATTGCTAACTGGTATCCTACACATTTATTTGAACATATTATTCCTGTTTTGAAACAGAATGGCGTAACGGACACACAGATACAAACCATTATTCAGGAAAATCCGAAACATCTTTTTCTCGGCGTCTGATATTTTCCAATAATCAATTTTTAAATCAGATGCCGGGGATCGAATCCGGCATCTGATGTGTTAAATTTAATAATAATAATTTTAAAACAGATATTATGAACTCTGATTTATATGAAAAAAATAAAGCAACAGGAATGCATCCTGTTGCTTTGAAAGATCTGGCTTTTTTAAAAGAAAAACGTACTGATTTTGATAGTGTGGCCGAAATGTTTCTTACCCGTGTCGGTGAGATACCGGATAAACCTTATGTATTGTTTTATGATGAGGTGATTACTTACCGGCAGGTAAATAGTAAAGCAAACAGAGTTGCTAATTATCTGAAATCAAAAGGGGTGAGTAAAGGAGATGTGGTTTCTGTTTTTATTATGAATTCCCCCGAAGTTTATTATACTATGTTTGGAATTCAGAAAATAGGTGCCATTGCCGGCTCTATCAACTTTATGTTGAAAGGGCCTGAAATTGCTTATCTGCTTGACAACTCAAAGCCGAAACTTGTGTTTGTAAGTAGCGAATTTATAGAAGAATTTTCAAAAGGTTACCTACAGGCAAAACATAAACCAGATGTGGTAGAGGTTGTTACCAATGTTGAACACAACGTGGATTTACAACAGGAAAACCTGTCCGATATTTTTAAAAATTATCCTGATACGGAGGCTTTGGTAGCTCAACAAAAAGAGGATCCATTTCTGTTGCTTTATTCTTCCGGAACTACCGGAAAGCCGAAAGGTATTTTGTTGTCTAATAAAGGACAGTTGTCTGTTTGCCGCGACATGTCTTCGATAGGTATTTTCCGGGAGGGCGATGTTATGCTGTTGCTGCTACCCATGTATCATACCAATCCCATTTGTGTTTGGACGTTTCCGGTGGCTTTCGCCGGACAAACTATCAGCATCAGGAAGGCATTTTCACCTGCCGATTTCTGGCCTGCCATTATTGACCATCAAGCCACTATCCTTATGGGTGTTCCTGCTATGTATAATTATGTGTTTTACTCCATTGATTCGACCGCAATTGACAGCTCAAAACTTAAATTGAGAATTGCTTTTTGTGGTGCTGCACCGCTATCGGTAGAATTGATAAACGGTTTTAAGAATAAATTTAATGTGGAAATTATTGAAGGATACGGACTTACGGAGGTTACAGGCCTCTCAACAGTAAATCCTCCTTTGGGAAAGAGAAAGCCAGGGTCTATCGGTCTGGCAATGCCTGAGCAGCAGATTAAAATTATGGATGATGCAAATTCGGAGCTTCCTATGGGTGAAAAGGGCGAAATATGTATTAAAGGAAATGCGGTAATGTTGGAATATTTCAATAATACGGAAGCTACTCAGAATACAATAATAGATGGTTGGTTGCATACCGGCGATATTGCTTTTATGGATGAAGAAAGTTTTATTTATATCGTTGACCGGAAAAAAGATATGATAAACCGTGGAGGAGAAAATATCTATCCAAGAGAAGTGGAGATAGCTATTGAAGCTTTTTCCCTCGTAAAGGAAGTGGCGGTAATTGGTATTCCGGATAAAGCTTTGGGAGAAAGAGTAAAAGCTTTTATTATTCCAACCGAACAGGACAAGCTTACCGAAGAAAAAGTTAAAGAATATCTCGAGGATAAGATAGCAAAATATAAAATTCCTGAGATTATAGAATTTGTAACGGATCTTCCCAGAAATCCTACAGGCAAAATTTTGAAAAAAGAGCTGAAACGTATGGAGCAGTAAAAAATGAATTGGCTTTAGGCAATAGTGGTTTTTACGATTCAAAATGGTTTTGTTTTCCATATATTCAATACTTCTGTAATAACCATATTAACATTATTATCAACATGTTGTACCGGCCTCAAGATGGCTGTAACTTATTATGAAATATCCATGACCCCGCTTAAAGCGGGAACACACCCGCCCGAACGTCCCGTTAGGTACGGGCGGGCAAGGGGATGATTAAAGTCCGCATAGCGGACGACTCAAATGTAGTCTCGGATTTTAATCCGGGGCGATGGTGTCAAAACACATTATATCAATATTTTACAAAATCATAAACATATGAAGCAAGTGTTCATGAAACAAGTGCCTGTGTCTTTACATCTTTGCTGGGATGTAAAATTAACGGAGCATTGATATATTGATTTCTGAATTTTTTTTACATTTGCACCCTCGTTGGGGGATTAGCTCAGTTGGCTAGAGCGTTTGACTGGCAGTCAAGAGGTCATCGGTTCGATTCCGATATTCTCCACGAAAGTTGAAAGGGTTACGGTCTGAGGATTGTAGCCCTTTTTTTGTGGGGTTTTGTTGTATATGTTCCTGTTTTTTATCTCATCTTCCGTCATTTTCAAATGCTTATCTTTGCCACGCTATTAGATTCTATATGAAAGAAAAAGAACAAATAAGGGATGATCGCCCGGAAAAAGCTTTGCTTGTTGGCCTTATTACGCCGGCACAAAAGAAAGAAAAGGTTGAAGAATACCTGAATGAACTCGAATTTCTTGTGGAAACTGCCGGTGGTGTTGTGGTAACACGTTTTGTTCAGAAACTGAATTATCCCAATCCGCAAACATACGTCGGTACGGGAAAACTGGACGAAATTTCTCAATTTGTTAAAGCAGCAGAAGTAGATATTGTCGTTTTTGATGACGAACTGGGGCCATCACAGTTGCGAAATCTTGAAAAAGTGCTGGAGTGCAAAATCCTTGACCGTACCAACCTCATTCTCGACATTTTTGCCCGCCGTGCACAGACAGCACATGCCAAAGTGCAGGTTGAGCTGGCGCAATACCAATACATGCTGCCACGGCTTACCCGAATGTGGACGCACCTCGAACGACAACGGGGCGGCATCGGCTTGCGTGGTCCGGGAGAAACAGAAATCGAAACCGACCGGCGTATCATTCGTGATAAAATCAGTTTGCTGAAAAAGCATCTTATAGAAATCGATAAACAGAAAGCTACCCAACGGAAAAATCGTGGAAAGATGGTGCGTGTGGCACTGGTAGGTTATACGAATGTCGGAAAATCGACAATTATGAACCTGCTGAGTAAATCGGATATCCTGGCGGAGAATAAGCTTTTTGCCACCCTCGATACTACCGTGCGCAAGGTTGTTATTGAAAACCTCCCTTTTCTTATGTCGGACACGGTGGGTTTTATCCGTAAACTTCCCACCGCACTAATTGAATCGTTTAAATCTACACTGGATGAGGTGCGTGAGTCTGATATCCTCATTCATATCATCGATATTTCGCATCCCGAATTTGAAGACCAGATAAAAACTGTTAATGAAACACTGACGGAAATTGGTGCGGGCGACAAAGACATTATCATGGTTTTCAATAAAATTGATGCTTTCCGGTTTGTACGAAAAGAAGAAGATGATCTCGCGGAACCTGTTCGCGAAAACATGAGTCTCGACGAACTGAAAGCCACCTGGATGTCGCGCGAAAACCAGCCCTGCATCTTTCTTTCGGCCAAAACAAAGGAAAACTATCCCGAATTTAAAAAACTTCTTTACGACCACATTCGCGCTGTACATGCTGTAAGATATCCGTACAATAACTTTTTATATTGAGATAAGAGCGAAAAGCAAACGGTTTTTTTGTAAATTTATGCGGTTATAAAAAATCATGCTTATGCCTAATTTGCTACTCCTTATCATACTTTCCGGTTTGCTACATATCACAGGGCTTTACGTTAAAAGTCCTTCTTTAAAATATATCTTTAAGCCGCTGACTACAGTCCTGATTATATTTCTCGCTATTCATCAGGGAGGGCAATCCTGTTCACAGTACAAAATGCTTATTCTTGGTGGTTTGGTATTTTCATTACTTGGTGATATTTTTCTAATGCTTCGCCGCGAACGATTTATCGCCGGGCTGGTTTCTTTTCTTCTTGCACATATTTTATTCATTAGTGCTTTCGTCAGCTATTCCGGCGTTTTCCTGAGTATTTATTATCTTATTCCCGTACTCATTTATTTTACTGTGTTTCTTGTGGTGTTGTTGCCTCATACGGGCAAAATGAGTCTGCCTGTTGTAATTTACGCCCTTGTTCTATTAGTATTCTTGTGGCAGGCTGCCGGCCAATATATTCAACATCCGGCAAAAGAAACAACTTTTGTTTTTTTGGGAGCTGTTCTTTTTGTTCTTTCCGATTCACTGCTGGCTTTCAATAAGTTTGTGAAAACGCTGAAATGGGTACCTGCTCTTTTGATGGTGCTTTACTGGTCTGCCCTTTATTTTATAGCTTTGTCCATCTAAAATCACAAAAATGATCTGGATTTTCAGCCTCTTGGGAATTGTGCTTGTCGCCGTTTCCGTATTGTTTTATTTTATGGTCAGAGGGTTTATCAATCCTGTGGACAAGCATAAAGTCCCCGAAAATTTACCTTTTGAAATTGAAGAAATACGGATTCCGCTTCCTGATGGCAGACATTTGTACGGGTGGTGGATTTTGACTGATAAAGATGCGCCCACCATTATTTTTGCTCATGGGTGGGGACGCAGTGCAAGACGTATGCTACCCTATCTGAAAAAGTTTTGCTGTCAGGGTTTCAATTTACTTGCATTTGATGCACGCGGACATGGCAACAGCGATTCGGACAAATATTCCAATCTTGTCAAATTTGCCGATGACATCATCGCTTCCATTGACTTTGTGCAGGATAATCAAAAATCTGAGAATCCGGATTTTTATCTTGTGGGGCTTTCCATTGGCGGGGCCGGCTCTATTTATGCCGCTGCCCACGACAAGCGTATCAAAAAGGTTGTAACTGTGGGTGCTTTTGCTCATCCTGCCTCAGTGATGAAAAAACAATTTAAAGACTATCATATTCCTTATTATCCCATGATTTGGCTGATGTTTAGGTATTTGAAGGTTTTTCAAAATTTTGATTTGAACAAAGTGGCACCGGAAAAACATATTGCCAACGCTCATGCTTCCTTTTTGTTGATTCATGGGGAAGCTGACAAAACGGTTCCTGTAGATGAAGGAAAACGTCTGCTCCGGGCAGCCGGAAAAAAAGCGGAGTTGTGGATTATACCGGGTCGCGGCCATTCCGATTGTCATCTCGAAAAGGGTTTCTGGGAAAAAGTAATCGGTTTTTTAGCTTTACACACGGAATAAACTTAGGCTCATGTATTTAGGGCTTGCAAAGCGAGATACAAAGTTACCGTAATAGCCACTTTGAATGTCTTCGCTTCGGGATAGCGAGGTAAAATGTAATCTATTTGCTTTACCAATTTTATTTCAGCGATACAATTAAGAAAAGAAGTAAAAGTGCAAAGATTGTGTACAAAATAAGGCTTAAAAAACTGACCAGAACATACCGGATAACAAACACCCCTTCAAGGGAGTCAAAATGAATCCATGCTCTTAGAATAAGATAAACTGCCGTAACGAGGATAAAAAATGCCACAGGTTTGTAATACTTTTTTCTTTTTCCGGCTATATATTCCTTAAAAAGCATTCCCGGATTGACGATGAGTAGCCGGAGCGTTAGCCACAAAGGTCTCTCAAGAGCGAAGGCGATACCCATAAAATTGCGGATTGTCTCCTTGAAGCTAATCCTTCCTGTACCGGAAGGTTGTCCACACCCGGCACAAAAGTTTCCATGTAGTTGTTGTGCCACAATTAAGACAACAGCTATTATTATTTGTTAATGTCTGCTGCATATTATTATCTCCTGACTTCAATTAGTAAATACAATTTTTAAGCGATTTTATATTATTTTTCAGGAGAAGGAAATCGAACATAATATCTCCGTTTTTTCTCCGGAAAAATAGGAATTTTTACTCCATTTCTTAAATTGTCAATAATAATTTTCAAAAAAAGGCCTCCTCACAAAGCAAAGATACCAAAACAGAAGCGTGTTTGAGATTAAGGAATAAATAAAATAATATCTTTTGCCACGACAAAAAAACCTCTATGTGAATAATTTAGCGTACTTTTGCCGCTCATTTTTAAAAACACCTCATTGATTACATTTAAACAACTTGGGCTTTCAAACGAAATTTTGAATGCCATGGCCGACCTTGGCTTTGAGAATCCTACTGAAATACAGGAACAAGCAATATCTTCCCTCATGCAGGAACAACGTGATTTTATTGGTCTGGCCAATACCGGTACAGGCAAAACCGCTGCATTTGGAATTCCTCTTTTGGAAAACATCGATCCTTCAAATAATAATACGCAGGCTTTGGTTCTTGCTCCCACCCGCGAACTGGGCCAGCAAATAGCAGAACAGTTGCAGTTATTTGCGCAACATCTGCAAAAAATAAATATTCTCGCTGTGTATGGCGGAGCAGCCATTACAAATCAGATAAAAGCGTTGCGTAAACCGCAACATATTATTATTGCCACACCAGGTCGGCTTATCGACCTCATCAATCGTAAAACCATCAAGCTGGAGCATCTTCGGTTTCTCGTACTGGACGAAGCCGACGAAATGCTGAACATGGATTTTAAAGAAGATATTGATAAAATCTTAAGCTTCACCCCGGCTGACAAGTTAACCTGGCTTTTTTCGGCCACTATGCCTCCCGAAATCAAGAAGATTGTTAAAAAATATATGGACAATCCTATTGAGGTAAGGGTAAATGCCGATACAAAGGTGAATGCCAATATCGAACATCAATATACCCTTGTGAAACAGGCCGACAAGGCCGAAGCACTCACTCGTTTTCTGGATATCCATCAGGATATGCGCGGACTTGTATTTTGCAGAACAAAGCGGGATACTCAAAATCTTGCTGAAGAATTACTAAGCAAAAATTACAAAGCAGATGCACTTCATGGTGATTTATCGCAGGCACAGAGAGACCGGGTGATGAAACGTTTTAAATCGCGCGAATTGAATCTAGTCATTGCCACGGATGTGGCTGCGAGAGGAATTGACGTGGATGACCTTACACACGTCTTTCATTTTACGTTGCCTGACGACCACTCTTATTATACACACCGAAGCGGAAGAACTGCCCGTGCCGGGAAAACAGGTATCTCCTTTGCTTTTGTTAACATCAGGGAAAAAAGTAAGATCGAAAGATTTGAAAAAAAGCTGGGTATCTCCTTTAAAAAAGTGCCCATTCCCAGTAGTGAAGAGATTGCTGATGTCAGAATGGAAAAATGGTGCCAGCAAATTCTTGATAAGAAAACCAAGGGAAAAATTTCACCTGAAATAGTGGAGAAAGCCGGTATCATTTTTGGGAATTTATCCAAAGAAGAGCTTATAACTAAGCTTTTGGTTAACGAGCTGGAAAAATTGAATATTGGGAAGTCGGGTAACCTAAACGCTTCCCGTAGTTCCAAATCATCTGATAGGGATGACAGCAGAGGCAGACGCAGCCGTGACCGGGATGGCCGTAACGACCGTTTTGATCGCAAAAGTGATCGTGATGGTAACCGCCGTGAACGTCGTGAGCGGGATCGCAATAAAGGTTACTAACGGAAAAATCCAGGAAGTTTTTCAAAAGAGCGAAAATCCTCCGATAAATCCGGAATGCCCCGTTTTTTTATCAATCTCGGCACAAGAGACAAGATGAACAAACACGATTTGATGGATTTTATCTGTAAACATGCCAAAGTGAAACCTTCGGAAATTGGAAATGTTGATCTGCAAAGCTCTCATTCTTTTTTTGAAGTAGATGGCAAAGTAAGCCGGAAAATCACCGGCAGCTTTAAAAATGTTGTCCTTAAAGGTGGTCGCGAGTTACGGGTAAATCGCGATAACTAAGGGGTTGTAATAAAAGTAAGCGATGGAAAGGATTTGGTTGCTTTACTGTATGGCAATATGAAAAGAATTGCATTTTAGAATATCAATTTTTCAAGTTACTACAATGGTTGTTAGATTTTAAAATATTCATAATTAGCACTATATGTGCAAATTTTTATATTATGTCTTAGCTGTTCGCCCTTTTTATTCTGTCAACCAATTTATTGCTTCTTGTGTTATTTCATTATACCAATCCACCTCATTATCGGTTGTGTGTGCCAATTCGTTGGAACGTTCGAAAAATCGTTGAATATGTCTTGGCTCCGGTATATAATTTGCATTGTATGAAGCTTCAACAATTTTAATGAACACACTCAATGGTAATGGGACAATTGTCGAAGTTCCTCCATAATATTGAATATTCATCTTGTGCAAAGCATAAAAATGTGCTTTGCAAGCATCATTTATGTTAGGAGCAATAAACAAGCAATAAGCAGATTTCTCTGTTTCTTTTTTATATTTTGCAAGGTGTCTTGTTACTGGCTCTCCTTCTGTTTCATATTGCCTTTGTCCGCTTTGCATTGTTACCTCCACCGTCAAACCAAAATCTCCGTAATCACAGACAATATCGGCCATATTTCCTTGTGCCGTTGACATTGGTTTTCCAAAATCATCAAATTTCAGATTTGTTTGAATATTACCTCCGTCCAGCATTGTCATTGCTCTCCAGGTATTCCACTCCAACATCAATGGAGTATCATAAAGTGAATTATCGAGTATCTGTTCAAAAGTTGATTTTATCTCCTCGAAAAGTCGGTAGTCCTTAATTGCTGCAATCTGGTCTTTAAGTATTTGTTCTTTTCTGTTTTCTAATTCATCTGCAAATATGTTTTTAAGTTCTTGTAATATTGCGGTTTCAGGTATTTGAAGTTGAGGGAATTCAGTTCGTATTTTTTGTTCGAGTAATTCTCTGTTGTCAGTTAATAGCGTTGGAATCTGAGGGTTTCCAAGATATGCAACATATTGTCGTTCACTGTCTATAAAGCAAGGTTCTCTATCTGAGTTTTGCAGGAAGAAATCAACATCTTGTATTTTTTCCGGAACGATAGATATTGACTTTCCTAAATGTGAAATATTGACTAATCCTGTCACACGTAAATAACGGAAACAAGCATCTGCATAAACACGCATATTACTTGCTTTGGTTCTTAAAAATTTTGTAACCGAAGCATCATTGGTTTCCCTTGTTCTTGTATTACCTGAATTTATATCAGCACTGTAAATTTCTCCGAGTTCCCTTTTCAGGTATTCAGCACGAAACTTTTTATAATTTCCTTCATTTTGTGTTTTTGCTATTCTGAACAGGTCAATCTTATCAACAATAGTGTCGAATTGTCTGTAATTGACTAATTGCAACCCAAAAATCATCAATTCATCGAATTTCAATGAACCGAAATGTCTAATCAGTCGGAATAATTCAAGATACGGCTTTATCCAAAAATCTGTTGAATTATCGGTTGGTTTATGATAGGGTGAGGGTATTTGAAATTTGAGTAACTGTCTTAAAAATATCTCTTCTTTTCTTCTTAAATTGATTAATTCTTTACCTGCCGGAGTTAATTGTATAGTTGGGGATAGTATAACAAAACCAAGTGATTTCGGTGCTCGATTAATACGGTCTCTCGCACTAAATGCAGGGTCGTTTGCACCTTGGCCATTGAAAAAGTTTTCCTCTCTCAATAGCTCCATAAAAGCTCTTTGTGTTTTTGTATTCCATTTTTGACCCGAAAAGTATGTGTTCAGCAATCTTATTTCAGGAATCATTTTGGCCGGTGTCCGTGGAGACGTGGTAACGAAAATTACTTTGCTGTCTATCCTTGCCATACAATGTTATAATGTTGTTGCTTTCTCAAATTCTAACTGCGGATATCGTTTTTTTGCTTCATTGCCATAGTTAGAAATTAAAATATGATTTGCAGAAGACTTAAATCTATTTCTAATATTCACTGCATAAGATTTTCCATATTCATCAACTATCATATCTCCATACAATTCTTCCGTTAATGGCGTTCTACCAATAACCATAAGTGCTTTACATTTTAGTTTTTTATAATTGTTGGCTAATTCGATATGATTTTTTTGACTAAATCCATCTTTGTATTCGGCATTTCCGTAATCAGAAAAAACACAGTCATAGGGTGGGTCTAAAAACATAAAATCATCATCTTCAGCCATATCAAATATTTCAGAATAGTCAAGATTTAATATCTCTGTGTTTGCGAGTAATTTACTATGAGCCTTTGTTACCAAAGAGGTGTTTAAATTGGCATACCGTCCATAAGGCACGTTAAACTCACCCTTTGCATTGTATCTTATCATTCCTGAATATGCTGTTTTATTGATAAAAAAGTAAAGTAAAGCATCAGAGTATTTCTTTTCTATCAAGTCGTTGAACATATCTCTAATTTGGTAATACAATGTTTCGTTTTCATCAGCTACTCGCTTTTCAGGTGTTTTACTTTTTAATTCCTCAAACTTCTTTCGATTAGTTACATATTGTTTTTCTATTTCCGAAAGTTCTGTTTTTAGAGTCTCAAAGTTGTTCTTAGCACCTAAATAGAATGCCATTAGCTTAGAGTTTATGTCGTTTATTATTGCTCTTTTTGGTTCTAAATGAAAGAACAATGCGCCACCGCTAAAAAATGGCTCAATATATCTGCCACTATAATTCGGAATATGTTTTATTAGATGTGATATCTCTTTAGATTTACCTCCTCTGTATTTTATTAATGGTTTCATGCTTGGGCAACTTTTCGTTTATACTTAATAATGTTTTCTGCAACCACATTTAAAATTTGTGTTGCTTCTTCCTCTTCTGCAATAATATCATAAACTTTATCTGCTGACCACAAACGAAGTAACTCCTTTGAATCAACTTGAAGCAAGTCAGAAAGAATAATTACCTGTTCTCTTTTTGCTCGTCTATCACCCTTTTCGATTTTACAATATGTTGCTGTGTCAATCTCTAAGACAGCAGCTAATTGTCTCTGAGGAATTTTTTTTTCCTTTCGAAGCGACCTGATTTTATCACTAAAAATAATTGACATATTTTTGTCTTGACATTATTTGGCAAATATAATATTTTTCCTTTCTATAAGCAACTTTTTTAGGACGGGCCAGGTTGTCGGCTATCTCCAATCTTTCAACTCACGAAAAAGCTGAAATCTCTGTTACATCCATGCCGGTAATCAGCAAATGAATATCGTGTGTGCCTTCGTAAGTAATCACCGATTCCAGATTCACCATGTGGCGCATGATGGGGAAATCGCCGGTTATGCCCATGGCGCCCAATATCTGTCTGCTGTTGCGGGCAATGTTTATCGCCATTTCCACATTGTTGCGTTTAGCCAAGGAAATCTGTGCCGGCGTTGCTTTCTCTTCGTTTTTTAAAACACCCAACCGCCACGCCAGCAACTGCCCTTTGGTAATTTCGGTTACCATCTCCGCCAGTTTTTTCTGCTGTAGCTGAAACGAAGCAATGGGTCTGCCAAACTGTTGTCGTTCCAGCGCATAGCGTAAAGCGGTATCGTAGCACTCCATGGCTGCACCGAGAACGCCCCATGCGATACCGTAACGAGCTGAATTCAGGCACATGAGCGGCCCTTTCAGTCCTCTCACTCCGGGCAGTAGATTTTCTTTCGGCACTTTCACATTATCAAAAACCAGCTCCCCCGTAGCCGAAGCCCGCAGCGACCATTTGTTAAACGTCTCCGGTGTAGTAAAACCCTCCATGCCGCGCTCCACAATAAGGCCTCTTACTTTTCCCATTTCATCTTTTGCCCACACCACCGCCACATCACAAAAAGGAGCGTTTGTAATCCACATTTTTGAGCCATTCAGCAGGTAATGGTTACCCTTATCTTCAAAATGACATTTCATGCCACCCGGATCCGAACCATGGTCAGGCTCCGTCAGCCCGAAAGCTCCAACACTTTCTCCCGAAGCCAGCTTAGGCAGGTATTTTAACCGTTGTGCCTCATCACCAAAAGTATAGATTGGGTACATTACCAGCGAACTCTGCACCGAAGCACCGGAACGTACAGCTGAATCACCTCGTTCCAACTCAGTCATAATCAGGCCGTAGGAGATATAATCCAGTCCGGGGCCACCATATTTCTCCGGAATAAACGGCCCCAGCGCTCCCAACGCTCCCATTTGTCTCAAAAGTTGCCGCGGCAACGGATCGTGTCTCTGCGCATAATCTTCGATAACGGGCTTCACATTTCGGTTTATCCACTCGCGCACCGCCGCACGAATCATTTTGTGTTCGTCTGTCAGCAGGGCATCAATTTCGTAATAATCGGGAGGATGATACATAAATCTTGTTTTTGAGAGGTAAAAATAGGGAAGTTTCTGATGATGTCGAACTCAGGTTATTATAATACCTTGGCTTTATCACAAAAGAAAGAGATATCTGATTATTTTAAAGATAGAAACAGTAGAAATTTTCAGTAATTTTGTGGAAACATTAACAGCTTAAAACTTATATCATGTACGGAAAATTTAAAGAACATTTAACCCGCGAACTGGATAACATCCGCAACGAAGGGTTGTATAAAAATGAACGAATTATCGTCAGCCCGCAAGGTGCTGAAATATAATTGGAATCAGGAGAAAAAGTACTGAACTTCTGTGCCAACAACTACCTCGGCCTTTCCAACCATCCCGAACTGATTAAAGCCGCCAAAGAGGGCCTCGATACACACGGTTACGGTATGTCGTCAGTACGGTTTATTTGTGGCACCACTGATTTGCACAAAACGCTGGAGCGGAAAATTGCTGAGTTTTTTGGTACCGAAGATACTATCCTGTATGCTGCTGCTTTTGATGCCAACGGGGGTGTCTTCGAACCACTACTCACCGAAGAAGATGCCATTATCTCGGACAGTCTGAACCATGCTTCTATTATTGATGGCGTAAGGCTTTGTAAAGCACAACGTTATCGTTATCCCAATGCCGATATGACCGGTCTCGAAGAGGAACTGAAAAAAGCACAGAAAAATCGTTTTCGCGTGATTGTTACCGATGGCGTCTTCAGCATGGATGGCAATGTGGCACCTGTAGATAAAATAGCAGAGCTGGCCGAAAAATATGATGCCATGGTGATGGTGGACGAAAGTCATTCGGCAGGCGTTGTCGGTCATACAGGAAGAGGCGTCAGTGAGTACTTCAATATTACAGGACGCATCGATTTGATTACCGGGACACTCGGAAAATCGTTCGGAGGTGCCATTGGCGGTTTTACCACAGGACGTAAGGAAATAATCGAAATGCTGCGTCAGCGTTCGCGGCCTTATTTGTTTTCCAATTCACTACCGCCTATGGTGGTCAATGCCGGTATTCGTATGTTTGACATGATGTCGGAAACAAATGCGTTACAGGATAAATTGCATCAGAATACCGATTATTTTATGGAAAAGATGACGGCTGCCGGTTTTGACATTAAACCAACTAAATCGGCTATTTGTGCTGTCATGCTTTACGATGCCAAATTATCTCAGGATATGGCGGCAAAACTGTTGGATGAAGGAATTTACGTTATTGGTTTTTATTTTCCGGTAGTTCCCAAAGGAGAAGCGCGTATTCGTGTACAGCTTTCGGCAGCTCACGAACAACAGCATCTGGATAAAGCGATTGCTGCTTTTACAAAAGTCGGGAAAGCGCTTGGCGTGATAAAATAATTGAAAAATATAAACCTGACCGGAAAAGATTTTTTGCTCTTTCAGGTCAGGTTTACTTTATGTACCTGAAACTATGATTTTCGGAACGGGAACGGATATTATTGAAATAAAGCGTATTGAGAACTCTATTGCGCGTACAAAAGCGTTTGTTAATAAAATTTTCACCGAGAGGGAGCAGGCCTATTGCAAAGCAAAAAAAGCCGGAATATTTCAGAGTTATGCAGCGCGCTATGCAGCCAAAGAAGCCGTTTTCAAAGCGTTGGGGACGGGCTACAGGTATGGGATGGCTTTCAAAGATATTGAGGTGATAAATAATGAACTGGGAAAACCCGAGGTGGTCGTTCACGGAAAAGTAAAAGATTTTGTGCAGGAGTACAAAGTTACGCGGATACATCTCAGCCTTTCACATGTAAAAGAGATGGCACTGGCTTTTGTGGTGCTGGAGAAATAAGCCCGCCGTTTGTTTAAATCACCTTTTTTAACAACTCATCCTTATCCGGAATCTGGTCTTTAAAATTATCAAGATGTAGTTTGGAATAGAGCATGGGAGCCAGCGATTCCACCGGAGCGTAAAATATGGATTTCTTCACCGCCTGCGGTTTGATAATGGTTCTTCCCGTATCGAAATAATTGATAATAAAGATGATAATACTCAGAAAAAGAGCGCCTTTCAGGATTCCGAAGACAGCACCCCCCAGCTTATTAAGAAATCCAAGCATCAGGATGTTGACAAATTTTTCTAAAAGTTTGGCCAATACCAAGACAATGATAACGACACCGATAAAAGTAACAATAAAAGAAATGGCAGCCATGTATTTCGGTTCAATATTGAAAAACTGTCTAAGATAATTTGCTGTAAAGTCAGAAAAATAGAAGGCGAAATAAAGACCAAGAATAAAAGCAGCAAGTGAAGCAATTTCAATAATCAATCCTTTTTTGAAGCCGTTATAACCAAACCACAAAAGTGGTATTAGTAAGATAATATCGAGAAGGTTGATGCTCATGTCCTGGCGTATTAATTCATTTCAAAAGTACAAAAAAAGAAATAACCGGTTTACCCGATAATGCGCAACTGTTTTCGGGGAATGTTCAGGATGATGGCACTGCCCACCACTTCTATTTCAACTTTTACCCGGTTTTTTCCGTTGGCTTTGATTAAAATACCTTTCAGCCCGATGAGCTTGCCGGTCATAACTTCTACCTCTTTGCCCTCTTCCCACTGTTGGTCTTCGTTCAGTATCGGGTCTATTTCCTGAAGATAAATTTTGATAGCATCTATCTGCTGTTGCGGGACGGCCACCGCTTTCCCTTCAAAACTGATATATTTTACTACTCCCCTTGTTTGCAATACTTTGTAATATTCTTTTTGTGTGATATACACAAATATATAGGAACGAAAAAGTGGTTCTTCAACCCATTTTTTCCGGTCGCTCCATTGTTTGAGTCTTTTTTCCAATGGCAGATAGTAATCGAATCCGCCTCCTGCCAGTTCAATAGCCACTTTTTTCTCCGTACGTGATTTCACATACAAGGCATACCAAACCTTTTCCGCTTTTTTCTTTTTATCCATAAGTGTTGTATTTTACTGCCTTTTCAAATTTCTTCCTGATTTTTTTCCGATGTCTGTAATTTTCCGGTGTGTATCCGATAGTGATTAGCAGTGGAATATTTTTCTCTTCCGGAACATGAAGTAATTTTTTTACTTTTCTCTCATCAAACCAGCCCAGCATGCAGGTTCCCAGCCCCTCTTCCGTTGCCTGAAGACAAAAATGCCCGGCAGTAATACCCACATCCATTAGGGGATACTCTTTTTTCTTAATCCTACCTCCCACTTCGGTAATTATTTTGGGCTTTTCCATGACAATGACTACGATAACAGGAGCCTGAGTTGCAAACGTATTGAAAGAATATAGCGGTCCCATTGCTGCTTTTCCGACTTTTTTTACCAGTTCAGGATTGTTGACAACCACAAAAGTCCACGGTTGAGAGTTGCTGGCTGAAGGTGCCAGACGTGCTGCTTCGAGACAGCGTTCCAGTTTTTCTGGTTCCACAGAATCATCGGTATATCTCCGGTCGCTTTGCCTCTTTTGTACCAAATCAAGGAAATTCTTCATGGGATTTATTATTATAAGATTAGAAAAGGCTATTCTGCTTTCTCAGAAAACCCTGTACCACTGAAACGAGCAAAATCATCACACTGATATAAGCCGATATTCTCGCTATCTGATCACCGTTTTTTACGTAATAGGTCAGTCGGCTGTTGAGGTTGAGTTGGTCGGCAATGACTGCTGGTTTCCAGTAGGCTGTTTTTTGCAGGATGTCCCCTCTTTGGTTGATGAAGCCGGAAATACCTGTGGTGGCTGATTGTGCCACATCGCGGCGGGTTTCAATGGCGCGTAGTACCGAAAAAAGAAAATGTTGCCGGTAACCGGGTGTATTGCCCCACCATCCATCGTTGGTGATAACAAAAATAAGGTTGGCTCCGGCCCGGATGGTTTTGTTCACAAAATCTCCGTAAATAGACTCGTAACAAATCAATGGCGCAACTTTTACTCCTGTTTGTTCATTTGTGAAAACGGTGGTGTGGTTGTCCTCTTTCAGGGTTCCCACAATTCCGCCGAGATTAATAGCGTATTTTTCAAGCGGTTTCAAAAAAAACCATGAGGGCATTTTTTCGACACCCGGAACAAGTTTCGACTTGTGATGAACCTGTACATAAGGCGAATTATCAAGATAAAAAGCGGTATTGTAAGCATAATAGTACAACCCTTTTCTGTAAAGTCGTGCTGCCGGGGTCCGTTTTTCATTAGGTTTAAGCCATCGGAAAGTGGAGGCGCCAACCACCATCGATAGTTTTGGATAAGCCCGGATAAAATTTTTCAGTGTCCGGATACTTTGAGAGCGGCGCAGATTACCTTCCCAGATGTTCTCCTGAATAGTCGATTCCGGAAAAACGATATAATCAGTACTGTCGTTTACCTTTTCCGCAGCAAGCTTCAGGTTTTTTTGGATAATTTCGGCAGGTGGCAGGCTATACTCTTCGGTGTATGGGTCAATATTTGGCTGAACTACCACCACATTCACCGGTTGGCGGGTTTCTTTGTAATGCGCATAGCGAAAGAAAGAAAAAGTAAGAGGAACAAAGAGAACAAGTAAAAACAAGATGGTGTTGACAATCATCCTGAATCTTTCTTTTGAAAAATAATTTTGTATTAAATTAAATACCAAAATATTGGCCAGTATTATCCAAAAACTTCCACCGAGGACACCTGTGTATTCATACCACTGAATCCAAATAGGCTTGCTGGCAAAAACATTTCCCAGTGTGAGCCAGGGCCAGGTAAGTTCCCAGTTCATATGAAAATATTCCCAGCTTATCCAGTAAAAAATCAAAATGCCAAACCCACGCCGGTTGTTGAACAGCCATTTTTTGGAAATGTGAAAAACCTGAAATATTATTGCCATAAAAAGGGAATTCATCAAAATGGCTACAACAGCACCACTATGAGTTGAATTCCATATCCACCAGGTTGTTAGAATATTCCATACAAAGAAAGTAATCCAGGCCAGCCAAAACATCCCTTTTCGCCGGCTGTCGCCAAGATGTTGTTGTACAAAAAACAACGGCACCAGCGCCACAAAAATCAGCGGAGTAAACCCATGTTGCGGCCAGGCAGCCGCAAGCATCAGACCTGACAAGAGCGAAAGCAACAACAGATGAATTCGTTTCATGGAAAAAAATTTGAGGCTAAATTAAAGCTTTTGCACATTATCGCTGCCGTTTTTTATAAAACCTCCTCGTAGAATAGAGTCTCTTTGTTAATTTATCAGGATTTTTTCAGTGTAAACGAAAAGGTTGTGCCCTTATTAGGTTTGCTGCGGACGGTAATGCTTTGCCGGTGGGCTTCGATGATGTGTTTTACAATAGATAGACCGAGACCTGTGCCTCCTTTCTCGCGTGAGCGACTTTTGTCCACACGGTAAAAGCGTTCGAAGATTCGGGGAAGACTTTCGTCTGAGATGCCAATGCCATTGTCGCTTACTTCGATGAGCACATTATCGTGAAAATCGTAGAATGAGATAATAATTCGTCCGTTTTCAAGCGGCCCGTAATTGATGGCATTGTCCACGAGGTTGATTAGTACCTGACGGATGCGCATTTTGTCAGCCAATACATTTATGCGGCTATTCTCAGATTCTTTAATAATGATTTGCGCATTACTTTTTTCAGCTTTAACCTCCAGAAATTCAGCTATTTCACGACAAAGTTCATTGATGTTAAAAACTGTTTCATTCAGGTTCATCACCCCGGATTCAAACTTTGTAATTTCTTCCAGATCCTGAACAATGGCAATCATTCTATCCACACTCTTTTCCGATTTTTCCAGGAACTTTTTATTAATTTTTTTATCTTTCAAGCCACCATCCAGCAAGGTAAGAATGTAACCCTGAATATTGAAAATCGGAGTCTTAAGCTCGTGTGAAACATTGCCAAGAAACTCCCGGCGATAATCCGCCATCTTTTGTAATTCATCAATTTTTTGCTGTTGCGTATCATGCCATTCCAGCACTACCTGATTTACCATTCCCAAAATATCGTTCGTGTTTTTATCTGCATGTTGTCCTCGTTTGATTTCATGCCATTTTCCGATGGTTTTATAAATAATTTTCAAGCGGTTATAGATAAACCGGTTCAACGTATAATATACTGTTAAATAAGAAGCGACAAAAAACAACAAGCTACCGACAATAAAGAGTGTTGGCTGAAATGCAATTCCGGCATAAACCATTCCAAGGTAAAAAGCCATAAAAACCAGCATAATAATACCGGCATTCAGTAAAGCCACATTTCGGGGAGCATGTTTCATGGCTGTTCTTCAAATTTATAGCCGACACCTTTGATTGTTTTTATATTTTCTAATCCGACTTTTTCTCTGATTTTACGGATATGCACATCAATGGTTCGGCTGCCTACAATTACGTCATCACCCCATATCTCGTGAAATATTTCTTCGCGACGGAAAACTTTGTTGGGCTTAGAGGCCAGAAGATAAAGGACGCTAAATTCTTTTCGTGGCAGAGAAATGGTCTTATCTCCTTTTATCACCACATAGCGAAGCGGGTCAATAACGATACCGGTTCTTTCAATGGACTCATTTTTCTTTTCCGTTTTCTTTGAGCGGCGCAGCAGGGCAATGATGCGTTTGATTAGTACTTTTGGTTTGACGGGTTTGGTAACATAATCATCCGCACCTGCTTCAAATCCTGCGATTTGCGAATAATCTTCGGAGCGGGCAGTGAGAAACACGATAAATGTGTTATCAAGCTCCGGGATATTTCTGATTAGTTCCACTGCTGTCATGCCGTCCATCCTCGGCATCATAATATCCATCAAAATCAAATGAGGTAACTCCTTTTTTGCAATCTTTACTGCTTCCACACCGTCGAAAGCTACCAACACTGCAAAGCCCTCTCTTTTCAGATTGTAGGATAGAAATTCAATAATGTCTTCTTCATCGTCAACGAGAAGAATCTTGTAATTTCCATAATTCGGGTCTTCTTTTTTCATTTTTTATTTGTTGCTGCGAAGATGGACAATAAATGTAAATAGTTAAATTGCAGAATGTTAAATTTTGGTTAAGTTTTCTGAAGCGAAGATACAACAAAACGGGAAAAGCTTTTGAAATGCTCGCATTATGAGCATCAGGAAGAGAGAAAATTAATGTTTCTGCGCAAGTTCTTAAAGCCGGCACGTTCCACAGCCGTATTTTTAAACAAAGATTTGAAAGCTGTTTTATTTAGATTTTCCCAATCGGACTTCTGCATGTTTTGTAATGCATTTGAAGCCTCAAAAGCCGGTTCCTGATGAGGTCGGGCTTTGCTGTTCCAGGGGCATACATCCTGGCAAATGTCGCAACCGAAAATCCATTGTTTCCATTTCCCATGGAATTTATCAGGTATTTCCGTGCCGCGATATTCGATGGTCAGGTACGAAATACACTTGCGGGCATCCACTTCAAAAGCGGTCAAAGCTCCGGTGGGACAGGCCTCAATACATTTTGTACAGCTGCCGCAATAATTTTCGACTGTTTCCCTGTCGGGCATCAGTTCCAAATCAAGGATGATATGGCCAATAAAGAAAAAGGAGCCTCTTTCACGGTTTATGAGCAAAGTATTTTTCCCGATAAATCCCAGCCCGGCTTTTCGTGCTACAGCACGGTCGAGAACCGGAGCAGAGTCTGTGAAAATTCTTGCTTCACGCTTTCCGGTCAGGGTTTCTATTTTTTCGAGCAGCAATGCCAGCTTTTGTTTAATGATGTAATGATAATCTCTGCCGTAAGCATATTTCGATATTTTATAATGGCCATTTTCGGGAAGTTCATGTGCCGGAAAATAGTTGAAAAGAACTGAGATAACCGATTTGGCATTTTCTACCAGCATTGTAGTATCGTATCGCTTCTCACGATTACGTTTGAGGTATTGCATCTCTCCCTGCATCCCTTTTTCGAGCCATTTTTCCATCCTTTCGGCATCGGCTTTCAGGAAATTTGCTTTGGAAATTCCGCAGGCAAAAAATCCCAATTTTCCGGCTTCTTTTTTTATCCGGTCGCTCAGTTGTGCTCTTTGCAGGCTGTGGAGGGGCATAAATATTCTTTTTGATACAAAAAACAGGCTGTTAATCTTCTTTTTGAGCAATAACCCCACTACCGATGCAGGTCTTTTCTTCACGGTCATAAATGACGGCAAACTGTCCCGGTGCAATGCCTGAAATCTTTTCTCCGGAAAAGATGCGTATTCCTTTTTCATCCCGAATCAATTCCCCTGCTGTAAATTCCGGTTGATGCCTGATTTTGAATTTTATCTCTTTCAGTGCGGAGTAATCGTGGTTGGGATTTAATAAATGCAGGTTCTCCATCCGGATGGTGTCATCGTACTGGCTAATGGGATCATAACCGTTGGAAACGTAAATAATATTTTTGAGGGTATCTTTTTTCACCACAAACCATGGCCCGCCGCCAAGTCGCAAACCGCGCCGCTGGCCAATGGTATGAAACCAGAAACCTTTGTGCTCGCCCAGTACTTTGCCGGTTTCCAACTCAATGATTTCACCCGGTTTTTCACCGACATATTTTCTGATAAAGTCAGTGTAGTTTATTTTACCGAGAAAACAAATCCCCTGGCTGTCAGGACGATGTGCACTTGGTAATTTCATCTCTTCGGCAATACGGCGTACCTCTTTTTTCTGTAAATGACCGATGGGAAACAGGGCTTTTCCCAATTGTTCGTGTGTAATCTGCCCCAGAAAATATGTTTGGTCTTTTACCCTGTCCACAGCGGTACCCAGAAAAGCGCCCTCTTCTGTTTCGTAACGGGTAGCATAGTGGCCGGTGGCAATGCGGTCAAAATCTTTACCATGGCGGTCGTTAAAAGCGCCGAACTTGATGAGCAGGTTGCACATGACATCCGGGTTAGGCGTTAGCCCCTGCTTTACGCTCTCCATGGTATATTTTACCACCGTTGACCAGTACTCCTTTTGCAAATCCACTACATCAAACCGGCAGCCGTATTTTTTTGCAATCCATGTCGTAATTTCGATATCTTCTTCCGCCGGACAATCCATAAAAGCCGGCGCATTTTCCATGCCGATACGGATGTAAAAAATATGCGGGTCGTAGCCCTGCTTTTTTAGCAAAGGAACACAAACCGAACTGTCCACACCTCCCGAAACAAGGGCTGCAATTTTCATTTTTCTTCCTGTTAAGAATCCGCTGCAAAGGTCGGAAAAAATAAGGAGATATATTTTTTTGCTTCTTCCTGCCGGTATTGGTTGCATTTGTCTATTTTTGACTCTGCTATGGAAAAATTGTCAGCGGTCATAATCACTTACAACGAAGAGAAAAACATTGAACGCTGCATCCTTTCTCTTGAAGGAATTGCTGATGAAATCGTTGTTTTGGATTCTTTTTCTACCGATCGTACACGGGAGATTTGTGAAAAATACAAGGTCAAATTCTTTACCCATCATTTTGATGATTATATCGAACAGAAAAACAGGGCGATAACCCATGCTGCCTATCCTCATATTTTATCGCTTGATGCAGATGAAGCACTTTCCGATATTTTGAGAACATCTATCTTACAGGTTAAAAACAACTGGGATGCAGATGGGTACACCATGAACCGGCTGACCAACTATTGCGGAAAATGGATTCGGCATTGTGGTTGGTATCCCGACCGTAAGTTGCGTCTGTTTGTTGCCCGCAAAGGACGATGGACAGGACTTAATCCACACGATGTTTTTGTTATGAAAGGCAACTCCGTTATAAAACATCTGAAAGGCGACCTTTTACATTACAGTTACTATACTATCGATGAGCATTACCGGCAGGCAGAACGTTTCAGTACGCTTTCGGCAAAAGCAAAATTTCAAAATGGGAAAAACGCTCCCCTTATTAAAGTCTGGCTCAGCCCGGTAGTACGATTTATAAAATGTTATTTCCTTCAATTGGGATTTCTGGATGGAAGTGCCGGATGGCGTATTTGTACTATTTCTGCAAAGGAAAGCTATCAAAAATATCGAAAACTGAAATCCCTTTATCATCATAAAAAATAGTTAAGCGTAATTTAGACACAACATAAATATTACGCATGCCAACTAATTTTTGACTATTTAGTTAGTCTTTTCTTAGTTTTGTGCAAACTTCAATATTTTGTCATTCAAAATATCCAAAAAACGATAAAACTATGTTAAGAACAAAAGAAGAGTACTTTGAGAAGCTAAAAGAGATGAAGCCAAACATTTACATTGGTGATGAAAAAGTTGGTCGTGATGACCCGAGGCTCAGACCCGGAATTAACGTCCTGAGTATTACCTTTGATTTGGCTCAGGATCCAAAATATAAGAAGCTGGCAACTGCCAAATCAACCATTACCAATGGTGTGGTAAATCGTTGGGCACATCTTCCGCAGGATCCGTATGATTTGATGGAAAAGCAAAAGCTTATTCGCATGGGTGCGCGTAGGGCTGGTGGTTGTATTCAGCGTTGTATGGGGCACGATGCCATTAGTGCTTTGTCTATTTGCACCCGCGAAATTGATGATGCAAAAGGAACTGATTATCACAAACGTTTTCTGGATTATATGAAAGTTTATCAGGAAAATGACCTCGTGGGATGTTGTGCTCAAACCGACAGCAAAGGAGATCGTGTAAAACGGCCTTCCGATCAGGCCGATCCGGATGCCTATGTTCATATTGTTGAAAAACGGGAAGATGGTATCGTGGTAAGTGGTTTTAAAATGTCGGTAACACAGGCTCCTTATGCTGATGAAATTTTTGTGATTCCCACCCGTGCCATGATGGAAAATGACGAAGATTATGCTGTAGCTTTTGCTGTCCCTGGCGACTGGGAAGGGGTAAAACTGGTAACGCGCCCGGTATGGCATCGCCAAAAAGATGATAAAGATGCACCTCCTATCTGCCTGACCGGTATTTCTGATTCAGTGGTTATTTTTGACAATGTATTTGTTCCCAACGAACGTGTTTTTATGGCCGGGGAATGGGAATTTGGCCGGCGTTTGGCCATGCTTTTTGCCGATTCGCACCGCCACAGCTATTCGGGATGTAAACCGGCAGTTTCCGATATTTTGTGCGGTACTACCGTGCTCGCTGCCGAGGCCAATAACATTGTAAAAGTCTCTCACGTGAGAGAGAAACTTACACAATTTGCCGGAGCTGCCGAGCTTGCTTTTAGTGCCGGTGTAGCCGCTGCTGTTTTTGGTAAAAAAACCGAGAGCGGGACTTTTTTCCCAAATACCATTTATGCTAATGTGGGCAGGAAACTTATGGGCGAACTTATCTATCACGAATTCAATTTGTTGACTGAGGTGGCCGGAGGTATTGCCGCTACACTTCCCTTCAAGGAAAGTTTTACCATGGATGAATTGAAAGAACATATGGAAAGATTTATTGTGAGAAATCCGAATATTCCACCGGAACTTTCATTGAAAATCTGGAATCTTGTGGAAATTATGAGTACTTCCGCCATGACGGCAGAGTTGCTGGTGGGTGGTGTGCACGGCGGCGGTTCTCCTATTATGGAAGCCATTGCCCTGAGTCTGGAATATGATTTTAAAACCCGTGTGAATGTGGCCAAATATCTCGGCGGAATGTCCAAAAGGATGGATGACGATGTGGATTTGAAAACCGAACCATGGATGAAACTGAGATTTGATAAAGATGAGAAATAAAAATGGTAATCATTTGTTTATCAAATGACTGATGCCAATAAGGACAAGGATAAAGAAGTTATTAAGTAACTCTTTTATCCTTGTCCTTTTGCATTTCGGATGTAATTAAATATTGACAGATAAATAAATTCCGGAGGTAAATATGATGAAAATGGTAGAAAATCGTCTGTGGTATGGCAACTGGCCTGCCCACCTGCCTAAAACACTTGATTATCCGAAAACACCGTTGTTTGATGCGTTGGAAACCGCTGCGAGACGCTATCCCGACAAACCGGCTATCCTATACTACGGCCGGAAAATAACCTATGGGGAGTTGTGGGAAAGTGTTTTGTCTTTTGCGGGCTATCTCAGCAATTCAGGAATAAAAAAAGGAGACCGTGTAGCTCTTTATCTTCCCAATTGTCCCCAATTTATCATTGCCTATTATGGTGTTTTGCGTGCCAATGCCATTGCTGTAACCATTGACCCCATGTTAAATCAGGATGGCCTGAAGCAGGTGATTAACGACAACGGAAGTAAAGCCATCGTTTTAATGGATGCGGCCATCCCTCTCATCGAAAAAATAAAAGAGAATACCACATTACAAAATATTGTTGTGAGTGCTCCGGCAGATTATCTCCCTGCAGATCCGGAAATTCCGGTACCTTCTTCCATGCTGATGCCAACAGAAAAGGGTTCGGGAAATAAAAGCTGGCAGGAGATTATACTCGAAAAAAGTGTTGCGCCCGCAATTGAGGTTACTTCCGATGACCCGGCAGTTCTTATGTACACATCCGGAACAACCGGCGAACGAAAAGGAGCACTTCATACGCACCGGGGGATGTATGTCAATGCTTTACGTGCCAACTATTCCCTCGCTATGACACCTTCTTCGGTTCATCTTGCCATCTTGCCGTTTTTTCACGTTACCGGAATGCATTTTTGTATGACAGCTCCGGTTTATGGTGGCGGAACCATGGTCATCCTATCCCGATGGGACAGAGAAACAGCCATTCAGGCTATTGAAAAATATCGTTGCTCACACTGGATCAACATCTCCACTATGGTGGTTGATATACTGTCGGCTCCCGACATCGACAGCAGAGATTTAAACTCCTTAATGGTAGTAGGTGGCGGCGGTGCACCGTTACCCAAAGCGATTGGAGAAAAATTAAAATCGCTGAATATCAATTATGTTGAAGGATATGGACTTACAGAAGCCGGATCGGGAACACACATCAACCCGTTAGACAGGCCAAAACTACAATGTCTCGGTATTCCTTCGTTTGATGTTGATACAAAAATTATTCATCCGGAAACCGGGGAAGAGTTGCCACAAGGGAAATCAGGTGAGTTGATTATGACCACCGAAAGTGCCTTCAAAATGTATTGGAATAAACCGGAGGAGACAGAGAAAGCCTTCATTACGCTGGAGGGAAAAAAGTGGCTCAGGACAGGTGATTTGGCCTACATGGACGAGGAAGGGTATTTCCACATGGTTGACCGGTTAAAAAGAATGATTAACCGGGCAGGTTTTAAAGTATGGCCTGCCGCTATTGAAGGAGAATTTTACAGACATCCGGCCATTAAAGAGGCCTGCATTATTGGCACACCTGACCCGCGGGTTGGTGAAGAGGTAAAGGTCTGCATTGTGTTGAAACCTGACTATGTGGGTAAAATTTCGGCGGAAGAAATCAAAAAATGGGGGAAGGAAAGGTTTGCTTCACATGAGTATCCCCGTGTGGTGGCATTTGTAGAAAAGCTTCCCAAAAGTGCTTCCGGCAAAATATTGTGGCGGGTATTACAATCCGAAGAATTTAAAAAAAGTTCCTAAACTTATTCAACTGGTCTTACGTACTTTTACAGACTATTTCTTTAACAGCAAAAAAACAGAAACTATGATTAAAAACAATTTTAGTTTGGATGGTAAAATTGCAATTATTACCGGCTCTTCCAAAGGAATTGGCGAAGCTATTGCACGAACATTTGCTGAGAATGGGGCCACGGTGGTAATTAGCAGCCGCAAACAAGAGGCATGTGATAAAGTGGTTGCGTCTTTTAAAGCAGAAGGGCTGAAAGCCATTGCCATTGCTTGTCATGTGGGCAATCCCGATGACAGGAAAGCACTCGTTGAAAAAACAATTGATGTATTGGGCGGGGTGGATATTTTGGTGAACAATGCAGGAACCAACCCTGCCTTCGGCCCCATCGAGGAAGCGACAGAAGCTATTTTTGACCAGATTTTTAATGTAAATGTAAAAGCACCCTGGGATTTGGCCAACAAATGCCTGAAAAGCATGAAAGAAAGAGGCGGTGGCAGTATTATCAACATCAGTTCTGTGGAGGGAGAACTCCCCGAAGAAGGGCTGGGTATTTATTCAACAAGTAAAGCGGCCGTTTCCATGCTTACCAGGAGTCAGGCCAAAGAGTGGGGAAAGTATGGCATTCGTGTAAATGCCATTAGTCCGGGACTTATCAAAACAAAGTTTAGTGCAGCTTTGTGGACCAACGATCAGATTATGGAAGAGATAAAAAAATCATCTCCCATGGGACGCATGGGTGAACCGGACGAAATAGCCGGCGTTGCCCTGTTGCTGGCTTCCGATGCCGGAAGTTTTGTTACAGGCAGCTTGTTTGTGGCTGATGGCGGATTTCTTTTGTCCTGATTAATTTTGGGATGAATCAGGTTAAGTACTCTTGCTCGCTTTTTCTCTTATTTTACGTAACATAATGGTTGTCATCTTTTCCAGATTGAAAGAGGTACTCAAACCCCAGTCTTTCCGGGCTATACTGTCGTCAATACTGGCCGGCCAGCTTTCGGCAATCGTCTGTCTGAAGTCGGGTTTGTACGAAATGGTAAATTCGGGAATGTGTTTCCTGATTTCTGCGGCGAGTTGTTTTGGATCAAATGAAATACCGGCCATGTTGTAAGCCGATCGCAGAGATAACTTTTTGGGGTCTGCCTGCATGAGTTTGATAGTATTGGCAATGGCATCATCCATAAACATCATGGGCAGGGCGGTATCCTCTTTCAAAAAACATTGATAACTTCCTTTTTTTATTGCATCGAAGAAAATTTCAACAGCATAATCAGTGGTACCTCCGCCGGGTTCCGTTTTGTAACTGATAAGCCCTGGATAGCGGACACTCCGAAAGTCAACGCCATAGCGTTTGTTATAATATTCGCCCCAACGTTCACCAGCCAGTTTGGATATTCCATAAACTGTATTAGGCTCCATAACAGTGAGCTGCGGTGTGTCATGGCGTGGTGTTGTCGGGCCGAAAACGGCAATGGAGCTGGGCCAAAACAACTTTTTTGCGCCTGATTCGCGGGCTGCTTCCAGCGTGTTCATCAGGGCTTTCATGTTGATGTCCCATGCTTGTAACGGAATTTTCTCCGCATTGCCGGAGAGTACAGCTGCGAGATTGTAAATCTGTGTGATGTTAAACCGTACCAGAAAATGCAACAAATTATTGAAATCCAACACATCAAGATTCTGAAAAGGCCCGCTTTTTCTTACCTCTTTGGTGGGTTGCTTGATGTCGGTGGCAAAAACATGCTCGTTGCCATATATCTTACGAAGTGCCATGACCAGCTCCGAACCTATCTGACCCGAACTTCCTATAACTAATATATTGTCCATTTGATAATTTTTTGAGTGAATAAGCGATGCAAAAGTATAAAAACAATTGCATTCATAATCCTTTGAAAGGCTACGTAAAATACGCAAATTACTTATGGGGCAATTGACTGAAATTTAGTATTTTTGCTCCTCGAAAATTCATCTATAAAAAAATAACATCATGGAAAGAGACCAAAAGATATTTGACCTGATAAAACAGGAAAAAGAACGCCAGATGCGTGGTATTGAGTTGATTGCTTCTGAAAACTTTGTGAGTGAACAGGTTCTTGAGGCTATGGGATCGGTGATGACCAATAAATATGCCGAAGGCTATCCCGGAAAACGTTATTATGGTGGTTGTGAGATTGTGGATCAGTCGGAGCAGCTCGCCATCGACCGTGCCCGCGAACTTTTCAATGCCGAATATGCCAACGTACAGCCTCATTCCGGCGCGCAGGCTAACATGGCAGTTTTGATGGCTTGTCTGAAGCCGGGCGATACTTTTATGGGGTTGGATTTATCGCATGGCGGCCACCTGTCGCACGGCTCTTCCGTGAACTCTTCAGGGATTCTGTATCACCCCGTGGCTTACAAAGTAAAAGAAGAAACCGGCACGGTGGATTATGAGGAAATGGAAGTACTGGCCAAAAAAGAAAAACCTAAATTGATTATCGCCGGAGCTTCTGCTTACTCACGCGACTGGGACTATGAGCGCATGCGTGCCATTGCCGATGAGGCAGGTGCCCTGCTTATGGCTGATATTGCTCATCCGGCCGGTATCATTGCCAAAGGTTTGCTCAACGACCCCATCGAATATTGCCACATCGTTACCACCACCACTCACAAAACCTTGCGTGGGCCGCGTGGAGGCATGATCCTCATGGGCGAAGATTTTGAGAATCCCTGGGGATTGAAAACGCCCAAAGGAGTTACCAAAATGATGTCTGCTGTTTTGAATTCTGCTATTTTCCCCGGTATTCAGGGTGGCCCGCTGGAACATGTGATTGCCAGTAAAGCTGTGGCTTTTGGTGAAGCTCTCACCGATAGCTATTTTGAATACATTATGCAAGTACAAAAGAATGCACAGGTTATGTCTAAAGCCTTTATTGACAGAGGCTACCATGTAATTTCCGGCGGCACCGACAACCATTTGATGTTGATTGACCTGCGTGGAAAATTTCCTGATATTACCGGAAAATTGGTGGAAAACACACTGGTGAAAGCTGATATTACCGTAAACAAAAACATGGTTCCTTTCGACAGCCGTTCGCCATTCTCCACCAGTGGCCTGCGCGTAGGAACGCCTGCCATTACCACCCGCGGACTAAAGGAAAAACACATGGAACCCATTGTGGAGCTGATAGATGAAGTTATTAGTAATATTGAGAGCGAAACTGTATTGGCCGATGTAAAAAAACGCGTCAATAAAATGATGGCCGATTTTCCGCTATTTGCTTATTAGAAACAGTTTCTTTTTTAACAAATAACAGGCGAATATTTTTATATCCGCCTGTTTTGCTTTGTAAAAATGATTCCATTCAGATACTTTAAGTACTTTACTATCTTTGTTTAAAATTCATACTGATGAAGACGCTTTATATTGTCCGTCATGCCAAATCTTCGTGGGATGATTTTAGTATTTCCGACCATGACCGTAAACTGTTGTCTGTGGGCAAAAACCGTACCCGTAAAATAGCCGGATGGTTAAAAGAACAGCATATTTTTCCCGATAAAATCATCAGTAGTTCGGCTGTACGCGCTTTTGACACTGCCTGTCTGCTGGCTGAAGGTATTGGCTATCCCAAAGAAAAAATAGGAAAAGAAAGGGCAATTTATGGTGCTGATTCGGAAGATGTGATAAAAATGCTTTATACACTTCCCGACACGGTAGAAAAAGTTATGGTAGTCGGACATAATCCGGGATTTACCGATTTGGTAAACTCGTTTATGGATGCTTATAATCAAATTACCAACTTTCCAACTTCCGCTGTGGCTGCTGTAAGTCTTGAAACCGAATCATGGCAGGAAATTGATTTGGCAAAACACCGGATTTTGTTTTTGATTACTCCAAAAATGGTTAAATAACGGCTGCCGGAAAACGCCAATCTCTTTCCCGTTTCAAATGGAGATAAGCTGTTGAGCTTATCTTCAAATTAGTCATCCCGATAATGATATCGCGGACTCCTGATATTCAAATTGCGCCTGTCTTGACCTGATGTTTTCTGTCAGCTGCTTTCTAAAATCATCAGTGAAAATTAGTTAGGCTTGGTGGGAAGCTTCCTCTGAATCTATAGACACAATTGTATTACAATGTTGTACGGCCTGACTTTGGCCCTAAATGGCAATGGCGTGTTCAGGCGCAGATATTGTTGCCTAAGTCTATTTTCAAATCAGGGGAAAAATAATAAATTCTGAAGTTAAATATTCAGCTAAATATTCTGAATTATAAGGGAGATTCTGAAGTTTTTATGAGCTTGCTGCCTAAAGCCTTTTCCATCCTGCTCTTTTCCTGTGTATCTTTGCCGAAGAAAGCACTGTATTTATGTCTGTTTTTCAAAGCCGTGAAATTTCTATTGGGCACCTGCGTCTCGGAGGCGGGCAGCCTGTGCGTATTCAAAGCATGACTAATACGCCCACAATGGACACAACAGCCACGGGGAAACAAATTATTCGTTTGGCGGAAGCCGGTTGTGAACTTGTGCGTGTTACGGCTGCCAACATCAAAGAAGCTGAAAATCTGGAAAATATCATTGAAAGTCTGCACCAATATGGAATCAATATTCCGCTTGTTGCTGATATTCATTTTCAGCCCAAAGCAGCTGAAACGGCCGCCAAAATCGTAGAAAAAGTGCGCATTAATCCCGGAAATTATTCCGGTTCGTACCACAAAGCGAAAAAATATTCAACTGCCGATTATCGGAATGAATTACAGAAAATGGCGTTAAATCTAACCCCTTTGCTGAACATTTGCAAAGAATATAATACTGCTATTCGTATCGGTATCAACTATGGCTCACTCTCAGACCGCATCCTGTATAAATACGGCAATACTGCTAAAGGAATGGTAGCTTCGGCTATGGAATTTATCCAAATTTGTCGGGAAAAGCATTTCGAAATGCTTACCCTTTCGCTTAAAGCGAGCCACGTTCCCACTATGATAGAAGCCAATAGGATGATGATATCTGAAATGCAATTACACGGTTACAACTATCCGCTTCATATCGGGGTAACCGAGGCAGGCAACGGAGAGGAAGGCCGCATAAAATCGGCTATGGGAATAGGTACTTTGCTGGCCGAAGGAATTGGCGACACCATTCGCGTTTCGCTTACCGAAGCGCCGGAAAATGAAATTCCTGTGGCTCGGCGATTATTAGAATTTTTTGGTAGAGGTGGTTCTAAGTCACGGACAATGATACAATACCTGCATGCCAAGAAACTAACTTCCACTCAGCGAAATGCTGTAGCATTTATTAATGAAACGCCAATTTTTCCGAAAGAGAATTATGTTCTCCTTCTCTCCTATTCAGGTATAACGGCAGAAGAATTGATGCTTCGTGCGCCGATGGATTTTGTACGGGCATACGAAGATAAAAAAGCGGATGGATTGCTCATTGAGAACGGTTCTGACAATCAAAATTTCCGGCGTTTGGCTTTGCAGATTTTGTAGGCATACGGTTTGCGTTATTCGAAAACCGAATTCATAGCCTGTCCTTCCTGCGGGCGAACTCTTTTCAATATTGAAGATAAGCTGGCAATAGTTAAACAACGACTCGGTAATTTTAAAGGGCTGAAAATCGCCGTTATGGGTTGTCTCGTAAACGGACCGGGCGAAATGGCCGGCGCTGATTATGGTTTTGTGGGTTCTGATCCCGGAAAAGTGAGCCTTTATAAAGGAGAGAATATACTTTACAGAAACGTTCCTGAAGAGGAAGCGCCTGATATACTGGAAATGGTGATAACAAAGAGATAACTAGTGCTTGTCAGAAAATGCCAATCTCTTCGTTGAACTCATATTGAAACGTAGTCATTTACTTTCGTAAACTCCTGTGTTCCAACATTTCGTTCGCCTCGACCTTAACGTTTTCTGACTAAGCGCATTCAAAAACCAACGTTTTAGTGTAGGCGCTAACTACTTGTTTTTCAAAAATATCCCGGCAGTTTTTTGAATACATTCTTTCATGGGAGTAAATTTCATTCCGGTAGTTTTCACAAATTTTTCACTGCTGTAACGGTAATCACTATTTGCCGTTTGTGCTGTTTGTCTTGTAATCAGCGGCCTTTTTCCCGTTATCAATGCCTCAATTTTCAACAATCTCCAGCTGAGTTCACTCAGAAATTTTCCGGCTTTATATTTTGGCGGTTTTACTCCCAGTGCCTGCGCCATCATTTCAAACAATGTCTTGTAATACAGGTTTTCACTATTCAAAATAAAGCATTCATCCGAAATATCACTTTCCATGAGTATAATCATGGCTTTTGCCACATCGTTCACATCTATGTAGCCATTCATTCCACTGGTATAGACTTTCAGTCCGTTGTACATGGTTTGAAACATCTTTGCACTACCCTTTGTAAAATCGCCCGGGCCTATGATGACCGAAGGATTGACAATTACCGCTTTTAAACCTTCGGCTATGCCACGCCACACCTCCCGCTCGGCTTCATGTTTACTTATGGCATACGGAGATGCTTTGTGATTTGAATTCCACTCATTTTTTTCAGTAGTTATTCCGTTATTTCCGGCTCGTCCCAATGTTGCTATTGAGCTAACATAACACAGTTTTTTAATTTTTTTCTCAAGACAGGCATTCACCACGTTGGCCGTTCCATCTATGTTGGTTTCTATGATTTCGGCTTTATCTTTCGGATCAAACGAAACCATAGCTGCCGTATGATAAACTTTTTCTATGCCGTCCAATCCTTCCTTTAGCGAATCCATATCTAAAATATCACCTTCGACCCATTCAATTCGGGATAAAAATTCTTCAGGTTGGGAATGATATAGGGAAAATATTTTTTCTACTTTTCCAATATCGGATGAAGGCCTTCGTATGGCGCGAATTCGTTCTTGCGTTTGCGACAGTTGAAAAAGCAAATGTGAGCCAACAAGCCCTGTTCCGCCGGTTACTAAAATCATACAACGAAATTACACTTTTTACTTTGAAGTTCGTTTCTTTTACCGGATAAATTTTCTTATAAAAATATGATCTTTTGTCTCAACACGCATCAGATAAAGTCCTTTTTGGAGATGAGAAGTATTGATTTTTATTTTTTCCCCCATTGTTGAAGTCTGAAAAATTTTCTTACCGTTCATGTCAAAAATCAGAATTTCTTTGGGTGAACCTTGAGGAGCGCTGAATGTTAAGGATAGAGATTGTCTGGCAGGTACTGGACCCATGCTAAAATATGCCGGATTTTGCCGGTCTTGTATTCCTACATAAATAATACTTTTTACTTTTTCCAACGTCCAATGATTGGGATCCACAATAATTTGTTTTACCTTTTTGGAGATCGGAATACTGAATCGGTCGGTATTAGCGTTTTGCTGCAGGCGAATCAGGGTATCGGAGCCATCTGTAAATACTATTTTGTAATCCATCCACATCCTAAAAAATGAAGGTTCCCGGATAGATGTGGCCTGTGTAATATCCAGATGGAGCAGATTATTCGCATCATACCATTCAATTGAATAAATGGGATACCCTTCTCCATAATACCACTGTTTGAAAAACCATGTATAATCCTCTCCGGTTACTGCATTTACCACCGATTTAAAATCAGCACCCGTAGCCACACTGCCTGCAAATCGAGTTTGATATGTCTTCAAAACACGAAAAAACAAGGTGTCATTGTTTATTTCGTGACGTAACATGTGAATAATAGCTGCTCCTTTATTATAGGATAATCGTTCGTTAAAAATACGCCATTCGTTTCCCATATAAATCTGATCTTCCGGAATATAAACAGAACCACCGGCTTGCGACATGGCGTTTTGCTGTGCTTTTGAAATAAAAACCTGCGCTATACTGTCGCCGTTAATGTACTCATTCGCAAGATAATCTGCATAAGTGGCAAATCCTTCGTTTACCCAAATATCACTCCAGTCCGCACAGGTTACATTATCCCCAAACCACATGTGCCCCAATTCGTGGGCAACTAAGTCAAATCCAAAATCGCCAAGAGTTGTCATGGTTTGATGTTCCATTCCTCCCGCCAGTTCTGTCAGGCAATGGCCGTATTTCTCTTTTCGGAAAGGGTAAGGGCCGAATAGTTTGACATATAGTTCAATAAATTTTGCTGTTCTTTCAATTTGGCTTTTGTGTTGATTAAAGTATTCATCTGAATTATAGATAAAATTTTGTACTAAAACCGAATCTCCGGCCGGGTTATCCGGATGAGCATAAAAACTAAAGTCCCTGTAATCGGCTACAGCAAAAGAAAGCAGATAATAATCGATGGGATAACTGGTTTTCCATTCGTACCGTTTTTTTCCATTACCCAAATCGACCACCTTAGTGAGAAGGCCTTCCGATCCGGCCATATAATTGCTGTCAACCGTCAGGAAGATCCATGCTGAATCTGCTTTGTCTTTTAAATCTTCCTTCACAGGAAACCATGTTTTTGCAGCAAATGGCTCGGATAGAGTCCATGCTACCTGTTTTTTCCATGTTTTGTTGTAAGCAGTCGTAACACCTGAGAAAAAACCTCCTGTTGGTGAAGTGCCGTGATAGTAAATTTTTACAGAAAACGGAGTATCCTTCTTTTTAATTGAAGAGATAGAAAACAGAACATTGTCCGCATTCCGCACAGGTTTGGCTAATTTATTTCCATTAAGAAATGCTGAATCTATAACCATCTCAGGGATTAGTTCCACGGCAAATGTATCAAGTTTGTCCACTAAGGTGGTGGCTTCTATCGTTACATTTCCTGATACAAATGTGGAACTTGGACTTATTGAGATATCCAACCAGTAAAAGTGAATGTCATAGTCAAACAGGAATTTACTTTGCCATGAATATTCAGGGTTGAACGCTTGACGGTTGAACGTTTCAATGGTTTGGTATTCTTGTGCGGTTGCAATA
>JAJRQN010000143.1 GCA_024280235.1 Bacteroidota bacterium
ATTATGTGATGCGTAACCGGATATCTCCTTTGATTGTTCGGTATTATTACTATTTTTGAGTTCTTGTTCTGAACAATAATTTGCCGGGCATTTATCTCAAAAGGCTGCCATCACAAAACATAAAGGTATGGAGAAGAAATTAATTTATGGAATTCAGCAAATTGGCGTCGGAGTTGAGAATGCTGACAAGGCTTTTGAATGGTATGCCACAAGATTAGGTGCCGATGTTTCCCTATTTGATGATAACAATGTGGCGACATATATGGCACAATATATGGGTGGAAAACCGCACAAAAAGAGAGCCATCTTGTCCATCAACATGCAGGGAGGAAGCGGGTATGAGATTTGGCAATTTCTTGACAGAAAGCCATCCAGGCCGAAGAACAATTTAAAATTAGGCGATTTAGGAATAAATGTGGCTCTTATAAAATCTAGAAATATAAAAAAGAGTTACAGCAGATTAAAAAGTCTCGGCGTAAATATATTGACGGATATTCGCAAAGAACCTGATTTAGCAAAGAGTTTTTACATCAAAGACCCGGGTAATAACATATTAAAGATTAAAGAGTTTAACTCCTGGTACTCAGATAACGGAAATGATGTCGGTGGTTCTTTCGGTTGTTTAATTGGTGTCTCGGACATTGACAACTCATTAAAATTATATTCGGATATTTTAGGTTACGACCAGATAGTTTATGACAACTGTGGTATTTTTTCAGATTTAAAAGATCTGCCTAACGGCGATAGTCGCTTTCGCAGAATCTTACTGGGACACAAATCGGACAGGCTTGGCGGTTTCAGCAAATTATTCGGAGACAGTCAGATAGAATTAATACAAAATCTGGATTCAGCACCCAAAAAGGTCTTTGATGACCGGTATTGGGGCGACATTGGTTTTATCCATCTCTGCTTTGACATCAGGAATATGAAAGCCCTTACAGAGGAGTGTGCTCAGAAAGATTTTCCTTTTAAAGTGCTGAGTTCCGAATCGTTTGACATGGGAGAAGCAAATGGTCATTGGGGATATATTGAAGATTCGGATGGAACATTAATAGAATTCGTCGAAACACATAAAGTTCCTTTGATAAAGCCTCTCGGTCTTTATATTAATCTGAAAAAGAGAGACCCTGATAAGCCACTTCCAAACTGGATGATAAAAGCACTGAATTTTAAACGCGTGAAATTCAGGAAAATACAGAATCCTACTGAAGATTAGGAACAAGCCTAAGTCCTCTCGCTTCATCCGCTATACTCACAAGAATAAAAGACAGAGCACACAAATAGCACAAAGGAAAAAGACTACACCAGCGACAACGCACGGTTGAGGTCAGCAATAATATCATCTACATCCTCAATGCCTACGGAAAGGCGTACCAGGCCATCGGTAATGCCGGCTTCTAACCGTTCTTCTTTGGACAGTTTGGAATGCGTCATGGAAGCAGGATGCTGAATCAGCGTTTCAATTCCTCCGAGGGAAACGGCAAGCAGAGCGAGTTGCACATTATCCATTACTGTTTTTCCGGCAGGTAGTCCGCCTTTCACTCCAAACGACATCATCGCACCCGGTCCGGACATCTGTTTCTTTGCAAGTTCATACTGTGGATGCGACTTCAGGCCGGGATACAAAACCCACTCAATTTTAGGATGACTTTCCAGAAATTCGGCTATCTTAATGGCATTTGCCTGTGCTCTTTCTATTCTTACCGAAAGTGTTTTAAGTCCGCGACGCGTAAGCCATGCCTGATGTGGGTCCATGTTGAAACCAACATTTTTCATCACATAAGCAATTTCGCCAAAAAGTTCTTTTGTTTTTGTAATAACGCAGCCTCCTACAATGTCGGCGTGCCCGTTGATAAACTTAGTCATGGAATGAAGAACAATGTCAGCTCCGAGGTCCAGCGGCTTTTGAATATACGGACTACTAAAGGTATTATCCACACATACCAAAATATTGTGTTTGTGTGCGATAGCTACAGCACCGGCAATATCGGTTATTCCCATGGTAGGATTGGCAGGTGATTCGAGATATAAAAGTTTGGTATTGGGCCGGATTGCTTTTTCGATATTTTCAAGATAAGTACAATCGACATAAGTGCTTTCAACGCCAAGTTTGGGGTAAAGTTTTTCCATAACGCCGCGTGAAGGGCCATAAACGGAATTATGGCTGACCATATGGTCTCCGGAGCCGAGAAGTGCAAGATACACATTATTTACGGCAGCCATTCCTGAAGAAGTAACGACTGCAGCATAACCATTTTCCAACTCCGCCAGCGTATTTTGAAGATCATCAATAGTAGGATTACCGAGGCGTGTGTATATATATCCTTTTTCCTCGCCGGAAAAACAGCGGGCACCATGGTCGGCATTTTTAAACCGGAAAGTAGATGTTTGATAAATAGGAGTTACTGCACTACCCAAGGCATCTTCCACTCCTCCCGAGTGTATTAGTTTTGAATTAAATCCTGCTTTTTTTGTGTCCATTTTTTTAAATTATTTGTTATTAATGATGGCAATAGTTCTTTCC
>JAJRQN010000144.1 GCA_024280235.1 Bacteroidota bacterium
ACCAACATTGTTTCGGGAATTTTGTCCTATGCACAGAAAAAAAATATTGATATTATTGCCATTATGACCGAGCAGGGAAACATTACGGCTAACCGTTTCCTCGGCCCTTATGCGCAACAACTTATCAACACTGCCAAAATTCCGGTTATGAGCTTACGTACCATGGATTACGATGATGAATAAGTGAATTATTTGATAATAAAAATATGAGAAAAGGAAGAAAAAGAAAAGAAATCTTTGTTGTGGCACTGTTCTTATTTATGGCGGGGACACTTTTTGCACAGGATAGTTTGCAAGCTGTCCACGGGGATTTTATCGGAGATGCCCGTATCGATACGCTTTTGCAAATGCACGAATTGCAAAACAAAAAGTTTCCCGATATTCCGGGATACCGGATTCAGATTTACAAAGAGTCGGGAAATACAGCTCTCGACAAAGCACTGGCAATTCGTGATAAATTTGAAAAAAGATTTCATACTCCTGCCTACATTACTTTTAATGAGCCATATTACAGGGTACGTGTGGGTGATTTCAGAACACGGTTAGATGCCATCCGTTTTCTGGAAAAGATAAAACGAGCCTATCCGCTGGCATGGGAAATAAAAGATGATATTGAAATTCCAAAATAGCTAACTTTAAAATCAGGTAACATGAATAAGAAAATTGTTGTTGGCGTTGATTTTTCCGATTGCTCTATGAATGCACTTGAACATGCTGTTATCATCGCACGTAATGCAGAGGCCGGTATTACCATGGTCTGGGCCAACCATCTCGACTATTCCAAGGAGATTTTTTCTGTAGAGCCTGACAACATCCGTGCCGAAGTTAAAAAACGTTTCGATGCCCTTGTTGATAAGTACAGCTCTCAGCTTACGGCAGGCACCGAAATTGATTATCGCATGGAAAAGGGTAAAGTATATAAAGTGATTTGCCATGTGGCCAAAGAGGTAAATGCTTTCCTTCTTGTTGTCGGTACCCATGGCTCATCGGGTTTTGAAGAATTCTGGATTGGTAGCAATGCCAACCGGATTGTTTCAGTCAGCAAACTCCCTATTATTACCATCAGGGCAGGGGTGGACTCAAACAAAAATCTCAAAATCATTGTTATGCCTCTTGACAGCACCAAAATTACACGTCAAAAACTTCCCATTACCGCTCTGCTGGCAAAATATTTTAACGCAGAAATTCATATTCTTGGTGTTTATACTTCTACAGTGGATAATATTCGTTACCGCATTAAAAATTATGTTGCACAGTCTGAAACTTATCTGAAGGAAAACGGCATCCGTTTTCGCACGGTATATATTGATGCCGACAACATCACGGAAGCAGTATTAGATTATGCTAAAAAAGTGAATGCCAACCTGATTTCCATTATGACCGAACAGGAAACTACTACAGCAAACCTTTGGCTTGGCCCTTATGCGGCACAAATGGTTAATCACTCTCCAATTCCTGTTTTAAGCGTCCACGTGGAGAATACGGGATATCTGGTATAAAAGGTACTTGTTCACGATATCTGAATTTCCCCGGTTTTATGAATCAACTCAAAGTGAATATCAATAAAAAAACCGGCTTTATGCCGGTTTTTTTATTAATGTGTCAACTCATTACCATTTTTGTCAAAAAAATGAAATTCGAGCATGTGGTAATTTTTCATTTCCCTGAGCTTAATCCACTGTTTGTATTCCAGCAGCCATTTGAGCCGTTTTGAAATCAAGCCATGGGTAAGGTAAGTAAAAATATAAGAATGCACGCCGAGTGTCAGCGCCTTTTCATTTTGGTCAAGACGCAGATATTCCAGATTGTTTTCGATATCATCAATTACGCTGATACTTGATTTAATCTGGCCTGTACCATTACAAACCGGACATTTCTCCATCACGGAAACAGACATCTCCGGTCGCACACGTTGGCGTGTAATCTGGATAAGTCCGAATTTTGAAGGAGGGAGAATTGTATGTTTGGCTCTGTCTTTGGACATCTCAGTTTTGAGATGTTCAAAAAGTGCACGCCGGTTTTTAGATTCATGCATGTCGATAAAATCGACAACAATGATGCCGCCCATGTCGCGCAGGCGCAACTGACGGGCTATTTCGGTAGCCGCTTCAAGGTTGGTTGCCAGTGCATTTTGCTCCTGAGAATTATTTTTATTAACGCGATGTCCACTGTTTACGTCAATGACATGCAGAGCTTCGGTGTGTTCGATGATGAGATAAACGCCACTTTTAATGGTAACATTTTTACCAAAAGAATTTCTTATTTGTTTATCGACATGAAAATGTTCGAATATCGGTTCGCGTCCCTTATAAAGTTTAACAATCTCTTCTTTGTCGGGAGCAATACGTTTGATATAGGTTTTTATTTCATCATACAATACGGGGTCGTTGATATAAATATTGTTGAACGATTCATTAAGGAGATCCCTTAAAATAGTAGAAGTTCGACCCAGTTCTTTTAGAACTTTCTGCGGTGCCTTGAGGTTAGGTAATTTGGCGGATATTTTTTCCCATTTCTCTACGAGATTGCGGAGGTCAGTATCCAGTTCAGCCACTTTTTTGTTTTCGGCTACTGTTCGGATAATTACGCCGTAATTATCTGGTTTAATACTCATTATCAGGCGTTTAAGCCTTCCTCTTTCTTCTTTGCTTCTGATTTTCTGAGAAATGGATATTTTATTTGAAAAAGGTAACAGCACTAAAAACCTTCCGGGAAAGGATATTTCCGTGGAAATTCGCGGCCCTTTGGTAGAAATAGGTTCTTTGGCTATCTGAACCAGTATTTCCTGTCCGGGGCTGAGAATTTTAGTGATTTTACCGCTTTTTTCAATATCCGGTTCCGGTTTAAACTTACCATAAGAAATCCTGTCGCCTCTTCCTTGTTGTAAAAGGCGGGTGAAATTGTTCATGGTGCGTACCTGCGGTCCGAGGTCGAGATAATGCAAAAAAGCATCTTTCTCGTAGCCTACTTTTACAAAAGCGGCATTCAGACCGGGCATGATTTTATGCACCTTTCCCAAGAACACATCTCCTACAGAGAAATTGTTGTTATTCTGTTCCTGATGTAGTTCAACCAGATGTTTATCCTCAAGTAGCGCAATATTAACTTCTGTAACATTTGAATCGATAATTAATTCTTTGTTCACTTTATAATATTGATTTACTTATAATTAAAAAAATACACACGACTAAAATTTTGGAGGGATAAATAAAAAACTTAAGCCGGTAGTATGGTGTGGAATAAAAAAACAACAGCCGGCCTTGCATAAAGCCGGCTGTTTCACATTTAAGAATGTTTATTTCTTCTTATGCCTGTTCTTCCGCAAACGTTTTTTACGTTTGTGTGTCGCCATCTTATGTCTCTTTCTCTTTTTTCCGTTTGGCATAGTGATAATTTTTAAAATGAATTATTTTACGTTGCTTTTGACCTCGTTTACAAACGATTTTGCAGGTTTGAAAGCAGGAATCTTATGTGCGGGGATAACAATCGTAGTGTTTTTCGAAATGTTACGACCTGTTTTTTCTGCTCTTTCTTTGATGATAAAGCTGCCAAAGCCTCTTAAATAAACGTTTTCACCATTTACCATGGTTTCCTTCAGACTTTCCATGAAAGATTCGACTACGGCCTGTACGGCTACTTTCTCAATTCCTGTTTTGTTAGCAATGTCTGCTACAATTTCTGCTTTTGTCATTTCTGTATGTTTTTAAAATGTTTAAAAATAGTTTACTATTTTGGGCGACAAAAATAAGAAGAATTTGTATCAATTGTATTAAAAAATCAAAAAAATTTATTCTAATGAGTTCTTTTTTAACACATTTCAGCCTGTGAACAGTTATTTTGGAGAAAAATTAGTGCTTTGGTATGCTCAAAACAAGCGACATTTACCATGGAGAGATACAAAAGACCCATATAAAATATGGTTGTCTGAAATTATTTTACAGCAAACAAGGGTAAATCAGGGTATTACATATTACCGTCGGTTTGTCGATGCTTATCCTAATATATTTCTACTTGCAGAAGCTACAACAGATGAGGTTTATAATCATTGGCAGGGACTGGGTTACTATAATCGTGCTCATAACCTGATGAAAACGGCAAAAATTGTTGCTGAAGAGCATAACGGAAGATTTCCGGAAGACTTCAACACGCTGAAAACACTTCCCGGAATTGGCGATTATACGGCTGCAGCTATCGCTTCGCTGGCTTTTGGCAAGAAACATCCTGTGGTAGATGGTAATGTTTATCGTGTTTTGTCGCGGATATTCGGTATCGAAACTCCCATCAATACTGCCAAAGGAAAAAAAGAGTTTACCGCCTTAGCATTCAGCCTGATGGCTCGCCATCAGCCGGCGGATTTCAATCAGGCGCTTATGGAATTTGGCGCGCTGCATTGCGTTCCTCACCAGCCGGGTTGCGACACCTGTGTTTTCAGAGATTCCTGTTATGCGCAATCTGCCGGACGCCAGACTGACTTTCCTGTGAAAAAGCAAAAAACGCCCGTCGGCCATCGGTATTATTACTATTTTGTAATGCAGATAATGCATGAAGGAGAAATGTTTCTTTACCTTAAT
>JAJRQN010000145.1 GCA_024280235.1 Bacteroidota bacterium
CTTAATATACAGTAGCTGGGAAAGTGCACACAGGACGGATTAACAGTCTATACAACTGTTGCTCAGACTGTAAGGACGTATATAAAGACAACGAAAAGAAGATGAAGTACGGTCAATTAATGACGTGAAAATCTATGTTTAGTAAACATCTTTATTGAACGAGCCAGCTTGCAGGAAGGTATTGTGAATAGCCACTATTTCACATGGTGAATTTAAAACTTTTGCAACGGAGAAAAAGGGCAAAGGAAAGAGTCGAAACGGATAGGTTATTTCATGACAATCCCTTAGTGCAAAAACGCGGAAATTTTTTCTTTACTTCTTCATTTCTGAAGTAACAGGGATACGCAATCCGTTACGATAAGCTACCACGAACGCATCAAATACACCAAGGCCTTTGATTTGCCTGCTGGCGGCCAGGGCATCTGAATAGCTTTGAAAGGATCCCACCGAATACCGATAAAGGCCATCCTGATGTGTCTCCACCACCGGATAGGGCAAATGATAGCGCGCCTGCAACGAAGAAGTATTGTGCAGGCGATTTGTTTTTGCCATAATCTGTACCCTGAACTCAATATCCTGTGAAGCAGCCTTTACGTGTTGCACATGAACAACAACGGGTTCAACAGTTTGTGGTCGTCTTAGCGATTTTTTTTCCGGAGAGGTAACCTTTATTTGATCAAAATCGTAAATGGGAATAACCGGTTTGGACCGCTCTTTCTTTTCATTGCAGCAAGGATTTTTCCGCGACTTTTTATTCTTTTTAATACTTCTTCCCCATCCCGACCTGATGTGATAAGTTACGCCCACATTTGTAGAAAAAATCTGATCATATTTAAAACCATCGTGCCATACATCCACATCATCGTTAAAAACAGTGCGTAAAGTGCCGCCAAGATTCACACTCCAGCGGTCGGAGATGCGGTAATTTAGCCCTAAACCTACAGGAACGACAAAAGCATTTGTCTTAAAGGTGTAATTACCATTTTTTGAACCACTTTTAATAACCAGGCCGGTGATACCGTCGGTAAGAGCCGAATTCCAAAAGCCCCAATCCAACCCTGCCGTACCATAAGCAGTAAAACGACGGTTGGGTTTATAACCGGCAAAAAGATGGTTAAAGTTGAGATAGACAAAAAGGCCGGCATCAAAATAATTTCCACTCAAACGCAAATCAACTCTTGTACCATCGGTTTTCTGGTCTTTATAGCTTTTCAGTCCGGCATAACCAAATTGGATACCCACTCCTAGTGCAGGGAGTATCATTTTACGAGCACTCATCTCAGCAGAAAATCCAATTTCACCTTTGAATTTTTGAAAGTAATTATGGTTGGTAGCATCCCCATAGAACTGCGAAAATCCCGGTTGAAGTTGAATATCCCAATTATCTTTAAATGAACTTCCCTGATTATTAGCATTCAATTCCTGAGCCACGCCCATGAAAGGCACGAAGAACAGTATAGCCACTATCAACACAAACAAGCGGGTCGTTTTCATAAGCCGGAATCTCATCGATTATTTCTGATTTTTATTGCAATATTCCATAATATAATCGTGAGCAGGGCCAAAACCAAGTTCCAAAGCTTTGTTCCAGTCTTTGCAGGCGCCTTCCATATCGCCGAGATAATATTTAGCCACTCCACGATTAAAATAGTTTCTGACCCAGTTTGAATACTGCATAACATTGTCAGGATTTATTGACAGCGCACGATCATAAGAGCCAACAGCATCGCTGTAGCGATGCAACTTGCTTTGGGCATTGCCAAGATAGGCAAACAACATGAAGTCGTTAGAACCAGGATTTAAAGCAATCGCTTTCTCAAAATAGTCAATGGCTTTAATGTAATCGCCTGCACGGTATTTCAGAATACCCCAGTTATAATTATTTTGGAAAGTATTGCTGCCGGAACCAGCAGTTTCAGGTATCACTTTCACATATTCATCTTTAGCTGTCTGGACAAAATTTTTGAATGTGTAAAATTTCACCTCATAAAACTCGCGTCGAAAAAGATATTCCCAATGGTTAGGTGCAGTATAAATAGATTGGAGGTAATCGTTCTCGAAAGATTTGATCAACCGAAAACGGCAAACCTCTTTCCCGCTATTTTTTATAGGGTAAACAGCAATAATGAGGTCCGATCCATTAATTTTTTCACCGAGATGCGTTTGTTCGGCCTGGCCCACCAAAATACTTTGCCAGTTTTTATGCTTGTAATCTTTAATCGTACCGCGTGTAAGCACATTCAGCCCCACGGCATAAGGTTCGTTAAAAGGAACACTATCGGGCAAAAGACGAAATAGTCGTTTTGTGGGAAAAACATAAAAATCGAGAGACTTAAAAGAATTCCAGTTTTCTTTCAAGACAGGAAATTCATATACCCCATCTCTGTACTTCTTAATAAGCACACTATATTGCTTATTTCCAATGATCAGGCTACGCATCTCAAGTTGAATAAAGTTGTCCTGTCCCAGCTCACGCACACCCTTATTATCTTTGTTTGCTTTCTGGTCAGGAAAAGGTATTTCGTTGTTCATGGAATACCAGGCACCGTTGTTTTGTTTTGCCCAACCCGTTGCATGGTCGATAATGGAAATAGGAGGGCTGAGCGTGGCATAATTAATTAAATCCTGCTCGGAAACCGTTTCACATTTATTTTTGTCTTTTTTCCTCTTTTCCTTTTTCTGAGCCATCAAAAAAGCAGGCACAGAGAGAAAAGCAAAAACAAGAATAATTCGGAAAGATATTGCTTTGATTTTTAATATAAATGTCCTGGTCATCATAAACTTCTCCTAAAGTCTGTAAATGTAAGAATATTTGTAAACTTTAAAATCGTTTACGCTCAAATATTCAACCGTTTTTTCAACATCTATTTTTCAACGGAAACAGCTATATATCAAGCTATTATACAAGTCATCGTTAAAAAGACTGCTTTTTCATTTTTTCCGCACACAACTAAATCAACTCTTTAGCTGCTGCTAACGCCTGAGAAATTCCGGAAACATCTTTCCCCCCGGCCATGGCAAACTGCGGTTGTCCTCCGCCTCCGCCTTTCACATAGGGAGCTATTTTTTTAATAATATCTCCGGCATGATAGCGCCCCGCATGTGCCAAAATATCGGATACACCCACAGCAATGTTTACCTTTCCCTTGTTTTCCATTGCCAGCACAACTACTACATTCTCGGCCATGGCACGCAATTGATGTACAAGATTTTTAGCTTGTCCGGGGTCAATAGCTATCTCTTTACGGAGGAACAGCACATCACCAATTTTCTCAGCTTCCCGCATTAAATCAGCGGCAAGATGATGCGCCTGCTCTTTTTGAAGTTTTTCAATTTCTTTATGAAAAACCGAATTCTCTTCGAGAAGATGCTCCACGGCCTGCACGGGATTTACCTGTACTTTGAAAAACGATTTTACATTTTTTAATAATTCTAATTGTTCGTCGATGTACGCTTCTGCAGCATCGGCGGTAACGGCTTCAATACGGCGCACGCCGGCTGCAATCCCGCTTTCAGAGATAATTTTAAAACAACCGATTTGTCCGGTAGCCGGCACATGAGTTCCGCCGCAAAGCTCCACCGAATAATCCGCATCAAAAGTTACCACGCGCACTTTATCACCATATTTTTCCCCAAACAAAGCCATGGCTCCCAGCTTTTTCGCTTTTCCAATGGGAACATTCTGCCTGATATCAGCCTGAATATTCTCCCTGATCTTTTTGTTTACAATTTTTTCGACTTCCTTAATTTCCGCCTCACTCATTTTGGCAAAATGCGAAAAGTCGAACCGCAACCTGTGCGCATCAACCATCGAACCTTTTTGTTCCACATGACTACCAAGCACAAGGCGCAAGGCAGCATGCATCAGATGTGTAGCGCTGTGATTATCAGCTGTCAGTGTTCTTTTCACAGCATCCACTTCAGCACGAAAAACAGCTTCCGGGTTTTTAGGTTTTTCTGTTACATAATGAACCCGCAGATTATTTTCAATTTTCACATCCGCAACGTGCAACGTTTCGGTATCGGAAACAAGCAGACCGCTGTCTCCCACCTGTCCGCCCGATTCGGCATAGAAAGGTGATTTGTCCAGTACCACTTCAAAGAGCGTTTGTTTTTTGCGACTTATTTTGCGGTAACGTACAATACGCACATCACAGCTAAGTTGCTCATAGCCCGTAAATTCTGTTTCGGAAGCATAGGGAATCAATTCTATCCAGTCATCGGTAGTTTTTTCAGCCGCTTTTCGGGAACGATTTTTCTGGCTTTCGAGGCCTTTACGAAAACCTTCCATATCCACATCCATTCCTTTTTCGTGCCCCATGAGACGGGTAAGATCGATAGGGAAACCGAAAGTGTCGAACAACTCAAAAGCAAAATCACCATCAATCACTTTTTGACCTTTATTCTTTTCAAGATATTGTTCAAAACGCCTGACACCCTGCGAAAGCGTCCTCAGAAAAGCCACCTCCTCCTCTTTTATCACCATGCTCACCAATTTTTGCTGGCGGCCAATTTCAGGGAAGACATCTCTCATCTGGTTTACCAAAACCGGGAGTATCTTAAACATAAATGGTTCATCAAAACCGAGGAAGGTAAAGCCATAACGCACAGCACGCCGCAGGATGCGCCTAATGACATAGCCGGCTCCCGTATTTGAAGGCAGCTGACCGTCAGCAATAGTAAAAGCCACAGCCCGTAAATGGTCTGCAATCACCCGCATAGCAATATCTTTTTGCCGGTCAATACCATACTTCTCTCCTGCCATTTTAGCAAGAAAATCAATCAGCGGCATAAAAATATCCGTATCGTAATTTGAACGAACGTCTTGCAATACCATAGTCAGCCGCTCGAATCCCATACCCGTGTCAATATGCTTTTTGGGAAGTGGTTTCAGCGAGCCATCGGCAAGACGATTAAACTCGATGAACACGAGATTCCAGATCTCAATTACTTCGGGATGGTCGGTATTGACCAACTCCCTGCCCGGTTTTATGGCTTTTTCTTCTTCGCTGCGCAGGTCGATATGTATTTCCGAGCATGGGCCGCAGGGACCGGTTTCACCCATCTCCCAAAAGTTATCCTTTTTTGTTCCCTGCAAAATCTGTTCGGCAGGAATTTGTTCTGTCCAGTATTGATAAGCCTCTTCGTCTTTTTTCAACCCATCCTTTTTGTCACCACCAAAACCGTAACATAGAGGTTGTCTTTGTTAATTTTAAATACGTCTGTCAGCAGCTCCCACGCCCAGTCAATGGCCTCTTTCTTAAAATAATCACCAAAAGACCAGTTTCCCAGCATCTCAAACATGGTGTGGTGATAAGTATCGTGTCCCACTTCTTCGAGGTCGTTATGTTTTCCCGAAACACGCAAACATTTTTGCGTATCAGCCACACGTGGGCTTTTGGCAGGTGTATTTCCCAAGAAAACATCCTTGAACTGATTCATACCTGCATTGATAAACATCAGTGTGGGGTCATCTTTTACCACAATAGGTGCTCCGCGAACAATTTGATGTTGCTTAGACCGAAAAAAATCAAGAAACGTATTTCGAATTTCTAATGAAGTCATAAATAAGTAATTAACTACTATCTGTTGATATTTAAATTTAATAAAGTTGCAAATTTACGTCAATTTATTAATTTTGCAGCCAAAAAGGATTTGGATTATGGCCAAAACTAAGTATTTTTTTAACGAAAAAACACTGTCGTACGAAGAGATTAGACTCACGCACGGACAGAAATTATTCCGTTTTTTTCTTTTTCTTTTTTCAGCTATAGCGCTTACCACCGTGTTCGTATTTATTCTGTTCAGTTATTTTAATTCTCCGAAAGAGTTAATGCAGAAGCGTGAAATTTCCGAGTACAAATTACAATATCGCATCATGAACGACAAGCTCAATAAGATGCAAAAGGTTATGAATGAGCTGGAAAATCGTGACGACAATATTTATCGTGTTATTTTTGATGCAGAACCTATTCCAAAATCGGTAAGAGAAGCAGGTATTGGTGGTGTGGACAGATATGTCAATCTCGAAGGCTATAACGAGTCGAAACTGTTGATTGAAACAGCCAAAAAATTAGATAAACTCACCAGTGAAATTTATGTACAGTCGAAATCGTTTGACGAAGTGTTTGCCATGGCCCGCAACAAAGAAAAGATGCTGGCAAGTATTCCGGCTATTCAGCCGATTCGCAACATAGATATGAAACGGATATCTTCTTATTTCGGCTATCGTATTGACCCTTTCTATAAGGTAAGAAAATTTCACGAAGGCCTTGATTTTTCCGCCCCAAAAGGCACGCCGGTACACGTTACAGGCGATGGAAGAGTGATACGCGTGATTCGTTCCAACCGAGGTTACGGCAACGAAATCCTTGTGGATAATGGCTTCGGCTATATGACCCGGTATGCTCATTTAAGCGCTTTTAAAGTTAAAAAAGGCCAACTTGTCAAACGGGGACAGGTGATTGGACTAGTGGGAGATACAGGGAAATCAACAGCCTCACACCTGCATTACGAAGTCATCAAGAATCATCATCCTATCAATCCCATTGATTTCTTTTTCAACGATCTGACACCGGCAGAATATTCCAAAATGGTGGAACTTTCAAAAGTTCCAACCCAGTCGATGGATTAATATTTTAGCCATGGCACAGAAAATCTATTTCCGTATAGGCGAAGTGGCAAAGAAATATAATGTTCAGCCTTCTTTAATTCGTTATTGGGAAAAGGAATTTTCTTTCATAAAACCGAAAAAAAGTGCTAAAGGAACCCGCCTTTTTACAAAAAAAGATGTGGACAATTTCGAAATTGTGTATCACCTGATGAAAGAAAAAGGGATGACCATTCAGGGAACCCGCGAATATTTCAAAAAACATTACGACCACCAGTCACTTGACAATCTACAGGTTATCAACACATTAAAACGAACAAAGAATTTATTAAAGGAGGTAAGGGAAGTGTTGCGTAGTTCTATAGAATAGCCTTCCATAAAATCTGTACAGACCTAGAAATATTTTCCTTTCGTAAGATAGCCACGCACGTAATCGTCCACCCCATCCTCCAGCGAAGTAAAAGGTTTGTCGTAGCCGGCAGCACGCAACTTTTTCATATTGGCTTCCGTAAAATACTGGTATTTGTCGCGGATATCCTTTGGCGTATCAATAAATTCAATAACAGGCTCTCTGTCCATAGCCGCAAAGGCAGCTTTTGCCAAAGCAAGAAAAGTACGCGCTTTTCCTGTACCGAGATTATACAAACCCGAAGCCGTACGCTTATTCATCAAAAACCAAATGACATCTGCAAGGTCTTTCACATAAACAAAATCACGCAACTGCTCTCCATCCTTAAAATCAGGGCGATGTGAGCGAAAAAGCCGCACTTTGCCGGTTTCACCGATTTGATGAAAAGCATGCAATATGACCGAAGCCATGCGCCCTTTATGGTATTCATTGGGACCGTAAACATTGAAAAATTTCAATCCGGCCCAAAACGGAGGTGTATTTTCCTGTTTCAGCATCCATTTGTCAAAATCATTTTTTGAATCGCCATAGGCATTCAGCGGTTTTAGCTTTTCCACAACTTCGTGGTTATCCTCGTAACCAAACTCACCGGCACCGTATGTCGCTGCTGACGAAGCATAAATCAGCGGAATATGATGTTCGGCACAACGCAACCATATCTGTTTGCTGTACTCCAGATTAAGCCTGTTAAAAATACTTACATCAAACTCTGTTGTATCGGTACGTGCACCAAGATGAATCACCTGTTCTACCTCTCCGGCATGTTCATCAAACCACCGGAAGAAGTCATCCCGCTGAATTTTCATAGAAAATTTTTTACCTGATAAATTATTTTCTTTGGCTTTTTTTGTAAAATCGTCCACAATAGCCACATCTTCAAGGCCTTCCATATTGAGCTTTTGCAGCATGACGCTACCAATAAAGCCTGCCGTTCCGGTAAGTACAATCATATTCTGTTTTTTTGCAAAATTAACAGAAATCAGCTTCAAAATCCTGAAAAACGAGTATGGCAAAGGACAAAAATCCACATCCGGGAATTAGATTTTGTTAATAACCTGCCATGGAATTTTCGGCTACAAGGCCAATAAAATTTACTTTTGCACTGAAGATAAATTTATGGAAAAGTGAAAGATTTTTTAAAGGATTTAAACAAAGAACAATACGAAGCAGTTGTAAATTTTGAAGGCCCTTCCATGATTATTGCCGGAGCCGGTTCGGGAAAAACGAGGGTGCTTACCTATCGCATTGCCCACCTGCTGGACAAAGGCGTTGACCCTTTCCAAGTGTTGGCACTGACTTTTACAAACAAAGCTGCCCGCGAAATGAAAGAGCGTGTCATTCAGCTGATTGGAGATGGCGAAGCACGCAATGTGTGGATGGGAACATTTCACTCTGTGTTTGCAAAAATCCTGCGTATCGAAGGCCATCATCTCGGCTATCCTTCCCATTTTACCATTTATGATACCGACGACAGCAAAAAGCTTATCCGTAACATTATCAAAGAGATGAATCTCGACCCCAAAGTTTACGTACCTAATTATGTACGAAGCAGGATTTCCATGGCCAAATCTCACCTCATCGGGCCGGAAGATTATGCCGCCGACCCCGAAATCATCACAGCAGACGAAAGCGGTGCCAAACCGCTGATAAAAGAGATTTATAAAAGTTATAATGCCCGGCTGAAACGGTCGGATGCCATGGACTTCGACGACCTTCTCTTCAACACATATCTCCTTTTTCACAGCTTCGCCGAAGTATTGTATAAATACCAACAGAAGTTCCGGTATATCCTTGTGGACGAGTATCAGGACACAAACCAGGCACAATATCTGATTGTGAAAAAACTGGCTGCCAACACCGAGAATATCTGCGTGGTGGGCGACGATGCACAGAGCATTTATGCTTTCCGTGGTGCCAACATTCAAAATATCCTGAACTTCAGAAAAGACTATCCGGATTATAAACTTTTCAAGCTGGAACAAAATTACCGCTCTACCAAAGTTATCGTCAGTGCAGCCAACAAGGTCATCACATTCAACAAAGAACAAATAAAGAAAACCGTCTGGACAGACAATGACGAAGGGGAAAAAATCGGTTTTATCAAAGCCACGAGTGATAATGAAGAGGGAAAGCTTGTAGCCGATGCCATCTTTTCCACCAAGATGAATCAGCAGCGTCCCAACCGTGATTTTGCCATTTTGTACCGTACCAATGCGCAATCGCGTTCCATGGAGGAATCATTGCGAAAGCTCAACATTCCGTACCGGATTTACGGCGGGCAGTCTTTTTACAACCGAAAGGAAATCAAGGACCTGCTGGCTTATTTCCGTGTCGTGATTAATCCAAACGATGAAGAAGCCCTGCAGCGCAGCATCAACACACCATCGCGTGGTATTGGCAAAACGTCCATGCAACACATTATCGTAACGGCAGATGCGCATAACGTGAGTATGTGGGAAGTTATCAATGCGCCGCAAAAGTATGCGCTAAAGGTCAACTCCGGCATTTTGAACAAACTGTCTGTTTATGCCACCCTGATCAAGAGTTTTGCTGCCGGAATGAAGAAAAAAGAGGCTTACGAAACGGCAAAACTCATTGCCGAAGGTTCAGGACTTATCCGTATGCTCCGCGAAGAGGAGACACCCGAAGGCCTCAGCCGTGTGGAAAATATTGAGGAACTTCTCAACAGCGTGAAAGAGTTTAGCGAACAGGGTGCCGAGGCCAACGAAGGCGACCTCGAATCACAGGGAAGCCTCGAAGAGTTTATGCAGGAGGTAGCACTCTTTACCGATGCCGACAAAGATGAAGAAGGCGACAACGACAAAGTTTCACTTATGACCATCCACGCCGCCAAAGGGCTGGAATTTCCATTTGTCTATATCGTCGGCCTTGAAGAAAACCTTTTCCCCTCCGTACAATCTATAAGTACGCGGTCAGACCTCGAAGAAGAACGCAGGTTGTTTTATGTCGCCCTCACCCGCGCCAAGAAAAAGGTAACGCTGTCGTATGCCGAGAGCCGTTACCGCTGGGGACAGTTTTCTTTTTCCGAGCCGAGTCGCTTTCTTGAAGAAATTGATGAAAGCCTGCTCGATATTCCCCACAAAACAGCGCTGAAAACTGCGCCTTCCGGAAACAGCCAACCGGAAAAAGGTAGTTACTATCCGCCTTCCGGAAAACGTAATCTGAAACCGGTGAACACTTCTGTAACAGGCACGGCAACCACTGATTTTCAAGCTGATGACACAACAGGACTTAAGGCAGGAATGGAAGTGGAACATCCCAAATTCGGCAAAGGTAAAGTTGTATCCGTGGAGGGCATGGGACCTAACAAGAAAGCTACAGTGTTTTTTAACAGTACAGGAAACAAAAACCTGCTTTTACGTTTTGCCAAGCTCAAAATCTTAAAATAGCATTTCGCTTTAAGCACTCGTCGCAGCCATTTGAAATCTGTCCGGCCACTGTAATTTACCATGGACACGCAGATATTGCAGCCTTATATTTTGCACAATTTCTACATTAACCGGTAATTTCCACCGTTTTTTTCGGATATTTGACACTTCAAAGACGATATATTACAAATTCAAGACTGCTATGAAAAAATTATCAACTTTTCTCCTTGGGGCTTACCTGCTTGGTTCGGGACTGTTTATTTCTTCCTGCTCACAAACATCGCAACACAAATCATGTAGCACATGCGGTGAGATAGGCCTTCCGATAAGCGAAATGACCATCACTCAGATGTTGGATGGATACCATACGCATCGTTTTACCGTACATCAGATTGTGGAGACTTATCTTACACGGATAAATGCGATGAACAAAAAAGGTCCGCACTTAAACGCCATCATCACCGTTAATCCCGATGCACTGAAAATTGCGGATTCATTAGATAAAATCCTTGCATCCGGAAAAGAAAAGGGATCGCTTTTCGGAATTCCGGTTGTTTTGAAAGACAACATCGATACACATGATAAAATGGCTACCACCGCCGGTTCCAGAGCATTGGCCGGCTCACATCCGTTGCACGACAGTTGGGTAGCACATAAGTTGAGGGCAGCGGGTGCCATCATTCTCGGTAAAGCCAATCTAAGTGAATGGGCTAACTTCCGCAGCAGCTTCTCCTCCAGTGGATGGAGCGGTGTGGGCGGGCAAACCAGAAATCCTTACATTCTCGACCGTAATCCCTGTGGTTCCAGCTCAGGCCCGGGAGTGGCAGTATCGGCGAACCTTGCCATGGCCGGCATTGGTACCGAAACCGATGGCTCCATCATGTGTCCTTCCAACGCCAACGGACTGGTGGGCTTAAAGCCCACAGTCGGCCTTATCAGCCGCAGCGGCATTGTTCCCATCTCATTTACACAGGACACACCAGGCCCTATGACACGCACCGTTACCGATGCTGCCATTTTGCTGGGAGCACTCACCGGCATCGATTCTACGGATAGCAAAACACTGGCAAGTAAAGGCCATGCCTATCACGACTACACACAATTTTTGAAAAAAGGCGGTCTCAAAGGAAAACGAATCGGACTTTACACAGCTCCTTTGGGAAAAGATTACAAAGTGGATACACTGATGTACAGAGCTGTCCGGTTTCTGGAAAACCACGGAGCCACTATTGTAAAGATTAATAGCATCCTGCAACCCCATGTGGAATCCAGCTCTTTTCAGGTTTTACTTTACGAATTTAAAGATGGGCTAAACAAGTATCTTAAGTCGCTGGGGCCAAAAGCACCAATCAAGAACATGAAAGAGCTGATAGCTTTCAACAAAAAAGATACCGTAGAACTCAAATATTTCGATCAACAATTGATACTCGAGGCTGAAGCCAAAGGCGACCTGAACAGTCCCCAATACAAAAAAGCACTTGCAACCATGCTGAAAGGCAGCCGCGCTCAAGGGATAGACCGTGTGATGGATAAAAATCATTTGGATGCCATCATTGGTCCCACAGGCGGCCCGGCCTGGAAAACCGATCTTGTAAATGGCGACCATTTTATGGTGGGATGTTCCTCGGTAGCAGCCATTTCGGGCTACCCTAATATCACGGTTCCCATGGGATTTATTCAGGGATTGCCGGTGGGAATTTCTCTCTTCGGAAGAGCATGGAGCGAACCTGTTTTGATACAAATGGCTTACGATTTTGAGCAGGGAACGCATGTACGCAAAGCACCTCAATTTTTAAAAACAGACCTTCAGTAAAACAGTCTTTCATAATATCAGGAATTTGAAACAGCATATAAAAATCATTGGCCTCGATGCTGATGACACCCTTTGGGTCAACGAAACCTATTACCGTGAAACAGAAAGTGAGTTTGTAAAACTGCTTGCAGATTACAGCTCGGAAAAAGAGGTTATGGATCACTTGTACGCTATGGAAATCCGTAACCTGCCACTGTATGGGTATGGTGCCAAAGGTTTTGTACTATCCATGACAGAAACTGCATTGGAGATATCAAAAAACCAATTACCATCGGAAATAATTGGAAAAATAATTGACCTTGGGAAAAAGCTCCTTAACAAACCGGTGATTCTGCTGGATGGAGTCAACGAGGTTCTCCGTTCTCTCAAAGGCCGTTTCCCGATGATTCTTGCTACCAAAGGCGACCTGCTGGATCAGGAACGGAAACTGAGGAAATCGGGATTAGACACCTGTTTTCATCATATTGAGATTATGAGCGACAAGAATGAAAAAAATTACCGTAAGCTGTTAGACCGTCTCTCCATACAACCCGAAGAGTTTATGATGGTTGGTAATTCCTTAAAATCAGACATTTTTCCCCTGTTAAAACTCGGAGCCTGGGGCGTACACATCCCCTATCACACGACATGGATTCATGAAAAAACCGATGAAGACCCAAAACAGTGGGAACGCTTCCGGACGTTGAAAAATCTTTCCGGACTTTTGGATTTGCTGAGCTAGGATAGATATCCTGATGATGATGCGCAACTAAAAAATGGTGGTGTTTGGGGAACCATTCCGATGCAAGTTGAACCAGAGTATCAGATTGCAGATGTGATTTCTACTGCTTAATCTTTTGAACATACCTTCACTTTGAACTGTTTCCAAAATGGAAACAGTTGCCTGATTTTGCAACCCACCATTTTTAAAAATATTATTCAAATGTTTTGAAGTAGGCCGGTACAAGTCTCCTGTACACAGGGCCTGGCATCAGACACGCCAAAGATAAGATGGGAAAATTCACGAACTCCTTAAAACTATATGCGCAGACTACTTTCTGATGTGATATAATTTCTACCTGAAAAGAGAACAATTACACCATTTATCCCTCATAATCTAAAGAAAATTGTTTACTTTTGCCCCAACAAACAATAGGGGTGCCTTAATACAAGGGCTGAGATCAAACCCTCTGAACCTGATGCGGATAATGCCGCCGTAGGAATAAGAGTAACGACCCAATGCCAGGCTTTCCTCTGTTGATTTAATTTATCTTAAATCAATTGAGCTATGCGCAAAAACATCTATTTATTATTCATTATTTTACTGATACCCTGGTTCTTACAGGCGCAGATCAGTTTGACCGGCACCATTACCGGCAGCGACAAAAACGAACCACTCGCCGGCACCAACGTAGTGCTAAACAGTTCATTTATGGCTACTGCTGCCGACAGTGAGGGCAATTTTTCTTTTACTAATCTGAAACCCGGAACTTATGTGCTAAAAGTGAGTTTTGTAGGATTTCGCGGGAAGACCATTCGCCTGCAGCTGACCAAAAGCAAACACATCCTTATCCGTCTTGCTCCCACAAGTTATATGAGTGATGAAGTAATTATTTCGGCTACACGTGTGAATGCTTCGTCCCCTACCACACACGAAAATATCGGCGGAAAAACACTAAACCGGAACAACATGGGACAGGATTTGCCCTTCCTGCTGAAGATGACACCTTCCATGGTCGTAACTTCCGATGCCGGTGCCGGAGTGGGTTACACAGGCATGCGCATTCGTGGTGTGGACCTTCGCGGCATCAATGTAACCCTGAACGGCGTGCCCGTTAATGATCCCGAATCACAGGATGTGTATTTTGTGGATTTGCCCGACATGGCCTCCTCGGTGGACAACATCCAGATACAACGCGGCGTGGGGACTTCAGGAAACGGTTCGGCTGCTTTCGGTGCCAGCATCAACATCAAAACCGATCGGTTTAATCCCAATGCTTTTGCAGAAATCAGTAGTGCTGCCGGCTCATTCAACACTTTTAAAAATACGGTAAAAATGGGATCGGGACTGTTACACAAACACTGGATGATCAGTGCCAGAGCTTCGCATATCACTTCCGATGGCTATATCGACAGGGCCTTTTCCCGGTTGCGTTCAGGCTATCTGTCAGCAGGTTATTATGGTAAAAAAGACATTTTTAAAGCCATTGTAATGTTGGGACACGAAAAAACATATCAGGCCTGGTACGGCGTGCCCAAAGACAGCCTTGCCACAAATCGCACCTACAATCCGGCAGGTGCCATGTACGACAACAATGGAAAATTTCTTGGCTACTACAAAAACCAAACGGACAACTACACCCAAAATTACTACCAACTACATTATGCACATCAGGTTAACAAAAAACTGAATTTTGCCACGGCAATATTTCTCACCCGCGGTTTCGGCTACTACAACTCTTATAAAAACAACCAAAAATTTTCCAAATACGGTATGAATGATACCATTATCGGCAGCGATACCATTAGCTCCACCAATCTGATTCGGCAGAAATGGTTAGACAACTATTTTTACGGAGTAAACCTGACCGGCAATTACAAAACAGCCCGCAGCACCTTTTCTTTTGGCGGCGGATGGAACCATTACGATGGCGACCATTACGGGAAGATTGTATGGGCACAGGTAGCTCGTCCGGGCGATTTTGACCGTAACTGGTATTTCAACACCGGGCTGAAAACCGAATACAACCTTTTTGCCAAATGGGATTACCGTGTCAACGAGCACCTCAGCCTGATGGCCGACATGCAATACCGCGGCATCAACTACCAAATAAAAGGTACAAACGATGACCTGAGCGATTTGACGCAGGAACATACTTTCGGGTTTTTCAATCCCAAAGCAGGTCTTTCGTACGCGCTCAATGCCCGCAGCAGTTTTTATTTCTCCGTTGGTGTTTCGCATCGCGAACCCAACCGTTCGGTTTACCGCGATGCCGACCCCGGCGAGAATGTACGCAGCGAACGACTGCTGGATTACGAGTTGGGATATAAACATGCCGGCACAAAACTTTTGTTTAATGCCAATCTTTACTACATGGATTACAAAGACCAGCTGGTGCTGACCGGAAAAATCAATAACGTGGGAACAGCCATTATGACCAATGTGCCAAAAAGTTACCGTGCCGGTGTGGAAATTTCCGCAGCATGGAAAATCACCGGCACATTGCTGTGGAAAGCCAACCTGAGCATGAGCCGAAACAAGATTCAGAATTTCACTGAATACGTGGACAACTGGAACTACTGGGATGACCCGGTTAGTGAACCGTACCAGTATTCCAAATATCTCGGAACTACCGACATCTCCTTTTCGCCGGACATTGTAAGCGGAAGTATTTTGCAATTCACGCCGTTGAAGAACTTTCATGTTGCCTGGACTTCAAAATATGTGGGGCGACAATATATTGACAATACTTCCAACAAAGAACGCAGTTTGAATCCTTACTGGGTCAACAATCTGAAATTTGATTATACTTTACACTTTCACGGAATCAAATCGCTGGGATTCATGCTAAGCCTGAACAATATTTTCAATACGGCATATGAAACCAATGCCTGGGTATATCGTTATGTCTATAATGGTACAGAATCGGAAATGAACGGTTATTTTCCGCAGGCAAAATTTAATTTTATGGGTGGAATAAATTTGAGGTTTTAAACCCTGGCGATTATCGTTGCCGCAACACTTCTCTGTAACGGGTTCCGTTGGGAGCATCCACCTCGCTCATAATACGCAACATGGTATTTTTTTCAGAAGGAGTAGCTTTGGAAAAGATATTGATAATTTCATTCCGCTTGGCATCGAGTATTAGCTGAAGGTCAAACAAACCCGGACGTTTATCGTAAACATTTTTTAAAAGAGAGAGTGAACTGAGAATCACTTTTCTACCGGCCGTTACGTTATCGGCCATAACATCCAGTCCTTTTCGGTGATATTGATACAAAAAGGTACGCAAAGGCTCATAGGCTTTATTTAGGAACTGCTCTACAAAGTAGTAGCGATTTTTTTCACTTTCAAACGCCTGCCAACCGGTGTATCCCGAATTCTGTGCCGACTGTACAACACTCATGGCTTTTTCATAAAAAGCAGTTCCGCCGTCCGGGGCAAACGAATCAAAATCAATTCCGAGCATCATGTAAGAATAAAATGCAAGCAAAGAAGTAAGATTGTCAGAGTAGGAACCTTCCGAAAAATTCATTGTCTGCGAAGACTGATATTTAAACTGAATGTTTTTGTCAATCATATTCAGTAGCGGCGACTGGTAATTAGCGTGATACACAGGCCGTTGCATAATGATACTAAAAGTACCTTTAAATTCATCGGATTTGATTTGGGAGACTGTAAAAAGCAGTGTGCATTCAATTCGCTCTTCAGGAGCGAAGTTGTAATTACTCCATTTCCGGTTGTTCATAAACTCGGTCATGGCGGTTTTCAGGTCGCTAACCACACTGCGGTCAAAACCCTGAACCTGTTGGGTGTTGATTTGTACTTTACAGTTAAACTCCTGGGCTAAGAGGGCAGGCAGGAAAGCCATAAAAAGCAACAGGAAAAGTCCGGCTTTTTTCATACCTACGCCTCCATAAGTTTTTGAATAGCGGATATAATATCTTCGGCAACAGCTTCTTTAGACTTTAAAGGAAAAGCTTGCGGCGGCTGATGAGGTATCAGCAAAGTGATTTTGTTAGTATCTGTACCAAAACCGGCTCCCTCATCTTTTAAGGAATTCAGGACGATCATGTCCAGATTTTTCTTTTGTAGTTTTTGTCGGGCATTGGACAGTTCATCTTCCGTCTCCAGTGCAAATCCGATAAGGTATTGTCCGGTTTTTTTCATCTTTCCCAGTCCGGACAGAATATCGTCGGTGGGCTTCAGATGGATCTGTTCCAGACTTCGGTCTTTTTTGATTTTTTCTTTTGCAGGACTTATCGGGGTAAAGTCGGCCACGGCAGCAGCCATAACGCCAATATCAACATGCGGAAAAATACTACGGCAGGCGGCATTCATTTCAGCGGCAGTATGAACACGGGTAATATGAATATCCGGAAGATGTGTTTCCAATCCGACAGGTCCCAAAATAAGTTCCACCTCAGCTCCTTTTCCGGCAAAGGCTTTAGCGACAGCCATCCCCATTTTTCCGGAACTGCTGTTGCCGATAAAACGCACAGGGTCGATGGGTTCGTGGGTCGGGCCGGCAGAAACCATCACTCTTTTGCCTTTGAAATTTTGTTTTTTCGAAAAATAATCCATCAACACCTTCAGAAGCTCTTCCGGTTCTTTCATGCGGCCTTTACCTTTTAGTCCGCTGGCCAGCTCCCCTTCGTCAGGCTCAATATAGTGATAACCAAGCGATTGAAGCTTGTGAATATTTTGTTTTACCGTTGGATGCTGAAACATATCCAAATCCATTGTCGGAGCAAAAAACAAAGGGCAACGTAGGGCAAGCACCATTGTCAACAGGAAATTATCGGCAATACCGGCCGCCATCTTAGCCATAGTATTAGCTGTGAGAGGAGCCAGTATAAGGGCATCAGCCCACAAACCGATATCCACATGGCTATGCCAGCTTCCATCGTCTTTCACATAATAATCAGAAAGTACCGGACGTGCGGATACCACCGAAAGTGTTAAGGGGGTAACAAAATCTTTGGCAAAGGGAGTCATAACCACCTGCACCTCAGCACCTTCTTTTTTAAGCAACCGGATAAGCAAAGGAATTTTGTAAGCAGCAATTCCTGCCGTAATGCCTACAACAATTTTTTTTCCTTTGAGCATGGTGTTTATTTACATCTCGCCTGAGGCGAGACCAATTAAAACTCAGTAGCAATTTCCTTATGGGGATTTCTTATGTAAGTCCCGTTATTCATAAATTCGTGGATAGCCAACAATGTAGGTTTGGGAAGACGCTCATAGTATTTGGCAATTTCGATTTGTTCCCGGTTTTCAAAAACTTCTTCGAGGTTGTCGTTAGAGGAAGCAAACTCGGATATTTTACTATCCAGTTCCTGTTTTAGTTCCTGACCAATCTGGTTAGCTCGCTTCGACAACACAACCACCGTTTCATAGATGTTTCCGGTTTGTTCATAAAATTTTTCTTTATGACGGGTAATGGCGGTTGTTTCAGTTTTAATTTTCTTGTAGTCCATGTGTGTTTATTTTAAATGTTGTTTTGCTTTTTCACTCAACGGTGTTAACTCTGACAAATATTTACTTTTGGGGAAGAGAAACAACAGGTTGTTATATGCTTCCACCATTTTTTCAAATCGTTCTTTTTGCTTTTCAACAATACTATTACTTGCATAAATGTAATAAGACTTGGCAATATAATAAAGGTACAACTCCCGGCTATTACTTTCCGGATAATTGTTCAGCAGATTTTTAAAAGAGGTAATGGCAGCCTGATAATCTTCCATACGATAATAGAGATAGGCTATTTTAAAGTCCTTTATCTCCAATTTTTTATGAAGATTACGCATGAGCTGTGTAGCTTTTCCCACCTTAGCGCTGTTGGGGAACCTGTTGATAAACGACTGCAACTCCTGTAAAGCCTTGTAAGTGTTGGTTTGATCCAACTCAGGACGTGGGGATTGAAGATAAGTACAGTAAGCCTGCAGATAAGCCGACTCTTCGGCATGTTTGCCTTTAGGATACATCTGTTGGTACTGATGAAAATAGTAGCTCGCCAACTGGTAGTCTTTTGTTTGGAAGTAACAGTTTGCCGTATAGTACGTTAACTTTTCCCCTTTAGCGGTACCCTGATAAAAAGTCCTGAGAATATCAAAAAACTGTAAAGCCTTTTTAAAATTACCACTTTCGTAAAGATCAAGCCCCGTTTGATACTTTAAAGTATTATCCGGTCCCTTTAAGATTTTGGAATAATTATTACATCCGCTGTTAACTACAATATAACCAGCAATTAACAATATAATCGAAGCCTTTTTTAGCATGCGGCAAAATTATAACAATTTATTGAAGTACAAAACGAAAAATTCAGGTAGTTCGTATAAATGTTCGGACAATTATTTTCAGAACCTATGATAATAACAAATCAACAACTGTTACTGGTTCACACGTCATAAATTTTGGGTAAGATGATTCCCCGTAGAAAAGCAGTATTACCCTGCTCGTAATGGCACTGTCTGCCAACCATTGGTTTTTTGCAAACTCATATAATTTGACTACTTTTGCTCATTATTTTAAATGTATAAAAGATGGATATTTTTGATAAATGCGAGGTAAATATGGGGCCTCTCGGAATGTATGCCAAACAGTCGGAAGGATATTATATGTTTCCGAAACTGGAAGGTGAAATTTCCAATAAAATGATGTTTATGGGTAAAGAAAGGCTTGTTTGGAGCCTGAACAATTACCTGGGATTAGCCAACCATCCGGAAGTGAGAAAAGCAGATACCGAAGGAGCAAGAGACTGGGGTCTGGCCTATCCAATGGGTGCACGGATGATGTCGGGACATACTACAAAACATGAGGAGCTTGAGCAACAACTGGCTGCTTTTGTAAACCGCCCCGCTGCTTACCTGTTGAATTACGGTTATCAGGGAATGGTTTCCATTATTAATGCTATGGTTAACAGGAACGATGTAATCGTTTACGACTCCGAAGCACATGCTTGTATTATTGATGGAATGCGCTTGCATTTTGGGAAACGTTTTGTTTACCCGCATAACGATATGCAAAATCTGGAAAAAGAACTGGAACGGGCAACAAAACTGGTGGAAAAAACCGGTGGTGGTATTCTCTTGATTACCGAAGGCGTTTACGGCATGGCCGGCGATCTCGGCAACCTGCCTGAGATAGTAGCTTTAAAAGACAAGTACAATTTCCGCATTCTTATTGACGATGCACATGGCTTTGGAACTATGGGACCAACCGGTGCAGGCACGGATGAGCACTTTGGTGTTCAGGATAAAATAGACATTTATTTTGGCACTTTTGCTAAATCTATGGCTGGAATTGGTGCTTTTGTGGCTGGCGATACGAAGGTTATTAAATACCTGCAATACAACATGCGGTCGCAAATTTTTGCCAAATCACTCCCTATGCCCATGGTGGTTGGGGCCATGAAACGCCTTGAACTGTTACGTGAAGACCCTTCGCATCGCGAAAAACTTTGGACTATTGTGAATGCATTGCAAAAAGGTTTGCGTGAAGCCGGCCTCAATATTGGAGAAACAGCCTCTCCGGTAACACCGGTTATGCTTAACGGAACCATTCCCGATGCTACACAAATCACTTACGACCTGCGTGAAAATTATGACATCTTCTGCTCCATCGTGGTTTATCCCGTAGTTCCCAAGGGGACAATCTTACTGCGTTTGATTCCCACAGCGGCTCACACCCTCGAAGATGTGGAATACACAGTGAACGCTTTTAAAGAGGTGAAACGAAAACTCGAAAACAATGAATATTCCAAAGAGTGTAAGATTGGAAATTAAGAGTTAAAGAGCACGGGTTTATCTCCACAAGCAAAACCGGTCGCAGCTCCGGACTATGCGTCGCAATTGACAATATCAGCCTGATATTATGACTGAAACGGGATAATGATTGCTAACACTGACACAAATTTTACAATTCATCACGAAGCAGGCTGAGTGCTTACGACAATATTTTCAAACCGGAGGATTAAATTCGTCCGGTTTTTTTATTTTTGCCTTCATGGAAACCATACAAAAACTTTCACGGAAGAATTTCTGGATAATTGTCTTGAACTCTACCAGCGCTTATGTGCTTGCCTACCTTCTTGTTTTTTACATAAATCATTTCATCAAGGTGGTGATGGCATCCATGTTTCACATACCGGTAGGTTTTGATTGGGATCAGGTATATTTCTACATCGAGGGTTACCAGTGGACACACGATATGGTTACTACTATTTTTTCAGCCGGTCCGTTTATGGTTCTTATCTTTGGTGTAATCTCATTAGGGGCTTTTTTTTCTTTGCGGGAAGAAGTAGCCCGAGTAAAAATATTTTTCATTTGGTTTACGCTGATTGCTTTCAACTTTTTCTTTGGGAACCTGTTGATAGGCAACATCTTCACAAAAGGCATTGGTTATGTATTTCAATGGGCTTTTTTTAGCGATACAGCAAGGGTCGTTGTTGCCATGATTGGCTTTTTCGGTCTGGGGCTGACTGCCCTTGTTATGAAAAAGCCAATTTTATTTTCAGCAAACTCATATTTTACAAGCATCAAAGAAAAGAATTTTCCGTTTTTCTTTACAGCACAAATTATTGTTCCTTTTATCATTGGCAATATAATCAGTATTTTTTATTTTTTTCCACGCATTTTGTTTCAGGAACGTTATTCATGGCTAAGTCTCGCGGTGGTTTTACTCATCCTTTTTATGAGTATTAATGAGCAGGAAGCGGTAATGTTCGATACGGATGATGCTCCGCCACCGGTTATCATTTCAAAAGTTATGGTTGTTTTGGCATTAGTCCTTTATGTTGGCCTGAGGTTGGCCTTAAACAGCAAACTTTCGTTTTTCTGAGATTATTTCTTCACAAATTTTCTCATAAGCCTTTTATTGCCTGTAATAATTTTTATGAAATAGATTCCCGAAGGCAAGACACTAATATCCAATTCCTTGCCTGAATTCACCTTTCGTGTTATTATTTTTTCTCCTGAGAGAGTAAAAACTACAACTGTAGAGTTTTCAGAAAAACAGGAACAATAAAGTTTATCATTCGCAGGATTGGGATATAGCAGCCCCAAAGAAGTTTTCTGCCGGACAATCCCTAAAGAACTATCAGGCTGCAAAGTAACATTCAAAACAATCGGTGTCCCATTGGTAACCAGGACGTCTTTCACCGTTTTGGAACGATAGCCGGAAGCTGAAAACCGAAAGTCATAAGTACCGGGAAAAATCGGACGGAAATAATATCCGCTTACCGAATCGGTATAAACCTGAGAATGGTTTTTGTCGTGATTTACAGTAAAAATTTCGGCCTCTATCGGTTTCCCTGAAAGACTATCAGTTACCGTTCCCCGTAGCCCATCCAAAACCTGATGCATATAATTCAGCAAAGAACGATAATTCTCATCCCAAAAATGAGGCAAAGAATCGGGGTCAGGCATCTTTATATGCGACAACTCCAACGTAAACTCACGGTCGTACTGGAAATAGTTCATGTAATCCTGACGTCCGCCCGAAATGCTGTACCATTGGTACCCGTTTGTTATACCATTATCTAAATCCGTAAAATAGCCCGCTGAAGCGTAAGCATGTACCGTGTCGGCGTACTCACGGCACACCTCCTGCCACCATGAATCATCCGCTGAAAGCACAGCCCATGTGTCCCACGGATAGTTAGCTACTTCGGAGCCGGTGTGCAAATTGCAACTCATTACAAAGTGATGTGATTCGGCAAAATTCATAAATGCCCGTGTTTCCGGCTGCCAGGCGTTTCCGTCGGGATGCTGCCCGTCTTTTGGATCCGGATAATTGCGGTTTAAATCCACCCCGTTGGCATTGAAACGATGCGCGCCGTACACTGAAGCATTTCCTCCGGCATAAGTTCCATCCGGGTTGGCCAGTGGATTTATCCAGATGTCCGCGCTGTCAATTAACGCTGTGATTTCCGGTTTTACGCCATAATTACTCAACAAATAATCTATCAAATGCAACATTAAGATGTATCCCGTAGTTTCGTCGCCATGCATGGTGGAGGTGTACATAAATTCAGGAACTCTCCTGGCGGTATCGTTCAGATGCCCGATATGAGCAAACAGCAACTCCCTGCCCTGAACCGATTTTCCAATATTTACTATCTTACATAATTTCGGATATTTTTTTTGAAAATCCTGCATCAAACTGACATACTGATCATAAGATGGATAGTAATTCCACTCAACGGAGCTTTTGAAAGTCCTTGCAAGAAGTTGTTGTCTTGACAAACGTTCGGAAGGCGGGGTTAACAACGACCAGCGGATACCGATTTTTAAAAAGCGGACAAATCCTTTGGCATTTGCATACGCGAAAACTGTATCCGAATGAGCCTTATCCAGCGAAATAAATTGTCCAAGCTGTTGCAGCTGTTTCCTGTTTGTAAAAGCAAATTTAAAATAAACCTCACCGTGTTCCTGTATATACCGGTTATACTTCGAAGAAACAGTCTGTTGCGCTTTCAAGGGGAGAAAGCCAATAGATCCTGTGAAAAGAAGCAAAAAAACCAGACGTTTCATAACAGATTTTTCAGGAAAGTTTTACCGGAAATTCCTGCAACAGTTTTTGCAATGCAAAATAAACGGCTTTGTTGGCTTTAACCATGGGCAGTCGCAGGTTATTTTTAATAATCCCTTTGATTTCCAGTGCAGCTTTTACTCCGGACGGGTTGCCGTCGGCAAACAATTGTGTAATAACAGGAAGCAGGTGATAATGCAGCTCCAAGGCTTTTTTATATCTCCCTTGCAAAAGGAAATTAACCATTTGTGAGAATTCTTGTGGAAACACATTGGCCACCACGGAAATAACACCTGAAGCTCCAAGACTTATCAGAGGGAAAGTAAAATTATCTTCACCGGACAACACATGGAAATTATCCGGCTTCCGCCGCAAAATTTCCATCACCTGCGGCAGGTTGCCCGAAGCCTCTTTTATCGCAACAATATTCTCAAAATCCCGGGCAAGTTGCAACGTTGTTTCAGCAGTGATATTACTCGAAGTACGTCCCGGAACATTATACAAGATTACAGGAACGGGGCAGGCCGCTGAAATACTTTTAAAATGGTTGTAGATACCCTTTTGGCCCGGTTTATTGTAATAAGGAACTACTGAAAGGATTGCGTCAATTTTTTCAAAATTAGTTTTTTTAATTTCCCCGATTACCGCACGTGTACTGTTTCCGCCTAAGCCGACAACCACTGGCAAACGACCATTAATTGTATCCGTAACAAAACCCACAACAGCATCTTTCTCATCGCAGGTAAGCGTAGCTGCTTCGCCCGTAGTTCCCAACGCAACGATGAAATCTACACCACCGGCAATAATGTACTCCAATAATTTTCCCAGACTTGTGAAATCGATGGTTCCGTAATTATGAAAAGGTGTAACAATAGCTACACCGGTACCTTTAAGATTGGTTTTGATATTCATGGTAAAAGCTTAATATTCATCTGCTTAAAATATTTTTTTAATTCACTGTAAAAAGCGTCATAATCTATTTTTCCACCTGATTTTCCCAAGCTGAAATCTACCTGTGGCACTTCAGCATTGGTGGAAAGACCTGCTTTCAGATTGGCCTTAATGGCTGCCGTCAGCTTGTTGCAACGTTTGTTGTCTTTTCGTGCCATTACCATTAGCAGGTCGAAATGATGTTCTTGGAGCCATGATTTCAAAACCGGTTTTTCTTTTCCCAAAAGGTTAAAATCCTTTTTGTCCGTTACCAAAAGATGCGCTGCCACGGGTTTCGAATCCATTTTGCCCCCGGTAAAAAAAACCAGCACTTTCAGAACAGGGAAATCCTGTAAAACTCTTCGAACAAAAACTTCCACATCTCTCCACTCATCGGAGTTATCAATACAGAAAAAAAGTCCTGGTTTTTTAACCTGCTTTTTAAAATAAATATTGTCATCAGCAATATCCGTATCTTTCGTGACGGAAATAATTTGTTCCGCTTTCTTTTCTTTTATTACCATCAAAATATTATCATTCTCTTTGTCAGGGAAGATGTAAAAATAATAAGAATCTGAATAGAACGATAAATTTAGTTTTTGACAAAAATGATTTTTCTTCATTACAGGAAATTGATTATATCGAAAAACCTATCTTTGGCACAGAATTTCAGAAGCACTAAGCATGAAAATTACTTTTCTCGGAACAGGTACTTCGCAAGGTGTACCGGTAATTGCCTGCCCTTGTGATGTATGTACCAAAGGGAGCAAAAAAGACCATCGACTACGAAGCTCTGTTCATATTGAACAGGACAGTTTCCATATCAACATTGATGCCGGGCCTGATTTCCGCTACCAGCTGCTGCGGGAGAACATCAAAAAGCTTGATGCCATTCTTGTTACACACTGCCACAAGGATCACATTGCCGGACTTGACGATGTGCGCTCTTTCAATTATCTGTATAAAAAAGCAATGGATATTTATGCACTTCCCCGTGATATTGAAGCCATTCATAGAGAATTCTCTTACGCTTTTTCCGAAATTCGCTATCGCGGTGTCCCTGATTTTCACACTATACCCATTGGCCACGACAAATTCCGTGTGGGGAATATGGAAGTTACTCCGCTTCCGGCATTACACATGAAAATGGAAGTGTTAGGATTTCGCATCGGCGATTTCTCCTATCTCACAGACACCAACTATATTCCCGGTGAGACGTTGGCGAAGATGGCAGGAAGCAAAGTAGTCGTGTTAAATGCTCTGCGCAAAAAACCACATCCCTCCCACTTTTGTCTTGATGAAGCCGTCAAAATACTGGAATTTATACGACCCGAACAGGCCTATCTTACCCACATTAGCCATCTGCTGGGTTTCCATGAAGAGGTGGAAAAAGAACTTCCCGGTTTTATTCATCTTGCTTATGACGGACTGAAAATTGAGTTGTAAATTTTTCTTAACAGGGGCATGCTCCGTCCCATGAAAAAATTCATGATTAATAAACAAGTCGTCCCTGTGGGACTTGAACCTGCCCGCTTTGAGCGTCCACTCAAAGTTGCTATTTTATTACAATCTCTGTCCGGCGGTTGGCAGCACGGCCTTCCGGTGTTTGGTTATCCGAAATGGGATGCGTGTTTCCAAATCCTTTGTATTGTAAACGTTTGGCGTCAACGCCTTTGGAAACCAGATACCTGAACACAGTTCTCGCCCGCTCCCGTGACAGTTTCAAATTATAATCAGCGCTACCCGCATTGTCAGTATAACCTCCTATAAGTATTTCTGTTTTCGGGTTTTCTTTCAGGAACGAAACCAACTTTCTCAGCTCAGGGAATGCCGAAGTTCGCAAAGTGGAGCTGTCAAAACCAAACCGGATGTTTTGTAATCGCATTACTGCTCCTTTTGCAATGGGAATAAGTTTAAAAGTTTTGTTCACAGAAGTAAGGCCGGCAAATTCCTTCAGATTAAAGCTCTGTGAATAAATCAGATAGCCTTTCTTTTGAATATTGAAAGCATAATCGATTCCGGAATGCAAAACTATCAGAAAACGTCCTGAAACGGGATCGGAGACTGCTGAATCCACGGTCTGTCCGGTGGTCAAATTGGTCAACAGAATCTTAGCAGCCAACTTTTTCCCCGAATACTTATTTTCCACAACACCTGTTACAAATAGTACTTTCTGTGGTTCTATTTTAGCATACACCGGAAAAGAGAAAATATCAAAACCCGTTTTCGCCGTATCGCGGTCAGACGAAAGCCATGCTCGTTTTCCATCGAGGCTGACAAAAATATTCAGCTCACTGGCGTTTGTGTTGATGGGAAAACCGAGATTCACTGCTTTTTTCCAATGTCCTGCACTGTCCTCACGAGAGACATAGAGGTCGTATCCGCCCATTCCGGTTCGCCCGTTGGAAGAGAAATAGAGCGTCCGGTCATCGGCATGCAGAAAAGGTGCCATTTCATTTCCCGAAGTATTGATGCTGTCACCAAGGTTAATGGCTTTTCCCCAACGGCCATTTTTCTGCCGCATACACATCCAGATATCCGAACCGCCTTTGCCGCCCGGACGTTTGGAAGCAAAAAACAGCCGCCGGCCATCGGAGGAAATTACCGCCTGCGAATCCCAGCCGCGGGTATTGACATTCCGGTCAAGATGCCGGGGAGAGAGCCATACATTTCCACGCTTTTTGCTAAGGTAAATGTCGCAACTTCCAAAACCGCCGGGCCAGTAACAACCGGTGAAAACCATCGTTTGGCCATCCGTCGAAAGACTCATTCCGCCCATGTTCAGCGTGGAATCCCATGAAAAGCGCATTCGCAATGGCGTCTCCCAAAGAGAGCCTTTTTTTATCGACTTGTAAAAATGTTCTTTATACGTTTTCTTCCCTGCCCGGTTTTCCATGACTTTCCGGGTAAAAATCAACTCTTTCCCTTCGGCATCCACAAAATTGATATATTCGTCTGCCGCAGAATTAATACTACCATTTAGCTTTTTCAGTTCTGTTTTTTCAGGATGAGACACAGCATTTGACGCGAAAGTTGCCTTTGTCAGTAATTGTTCCGCCGGTTCCTGCTGAGAAATGTTTTGGTGGTCAAATTGAAGAAAATGCTGAATGTCATGCAGGGAAGATGCGTATTCTCCCGCCTGATATTCCCACTGGGCCAGTACAAAGAAAGCCGGGAGATAGGAGGCTGAATCTATGGAAAGTGCCTTTCGGTAACTTGCCATGGCCTCATCCATCTGTTGCCGCGAAGCAAAAATATCCCCCTGAAGCAGGTAAGCTTTCACAAAACCGGCATTGCGTTTCAATACTTTTTTCAGAAAGACATCTGCCTGTGTCAAATTATTGGCCTCATAAGCCTGTTGTGCCTGACGAAAGATCTTCACAACTTTTTTATCGGGATGTTGCTGTGCCGGCAACGGGTTTACAAATCCTAAATTAAAGAAAATCAAA